>JAJYIW010000009.1 GCA_021789855.1 Chloroflexota bacterium
TGCCGCCCTGGCGCGCTGGATCACCCTGGCTCATGAGAAGGTTGAATTTCAGGGGCTTCCCTCGCGAATTTGCTGGTTGGGCTATGGCGAAAGAGCGAAGGCCGGGTTGAAATTTAACCAGATGGTGGCAGATGGGATTGTGCAGGCCCCCATCGTCATTGGCCGCGATCACCTGGATGCTGGCTCTGTGGCTTCGCCTAACCGGGAGACGGAAGCCATGGCCGATGGCTCCGATGCTATCGGCGATTGGCCGTTGCTGAATTTTGCCCTGAATGCGGTGAATGGAGCGACCTGGGTCAGCTTTCACCAGGGCGGCGGGGTCGGGATGGGTTACAGCTTACACGCCGGCCAGGTCATTGTGGCGGACGGAACGCCTGAGGCGGCGGTGAGGCTGGAAAGGGTGCTGAATGCTGATCCCTGGATGGGCATTATCCGCCATGTGGATGCCGGCTATCCAGATGCGGTCGCCGAAGCCAGGAAGCACCACCTGTGGATCCCTATGCTACCGGGTGACCAGGCGGGATCATGATTTTACGCAGGCCGGGATAGAGGTAGACAATAGACCGGGTATTCGTCGCCGGTTAATTGAAAGCCGAGCCGTGTGTATAAGGCCAGGGAGGTCTGGTTGTCATTTTGGGTATTGACGGTGACGTGACGGATGCCCTGGCGATCGAGGTCAGCCAACAACTGCTCGACCAGGGCACGGCCCAGGCCGCTTCCCTGGAATGACGGTAAGACGGCCAACCGCGCCAGGTGGCCAGAGGCGCCGATGGCGGTGCTGATCTGATAACCCACGATCTCGCCGTTCACCTCAATGACGGAGCTGACCATCGACTGCATGCGAGCCAGATCGAGGGATTCGCTCGAGTTGTGCCACAAGGGCTCGAAAGCCTGGTTATCGACATAGGTGACCGCCAGGATGTCTTGCGGAAGCATGGGCCGGTGCAAGACGCCGGGTGGGAACGGCCTGGGAGCCGGGGGGCGTCCCTCCCTTTCCAGGACGACAATGGATTGCGTGGTGGTAAAGCCTGAGGGGATGAGCAGTTCTTCAAACCAGGTCTGGATGGCCAGGGCTGCCATGACTTTGCTTGGCCCATCCTTCAACGCCAGGATGGCTTTTTCTAAGAGCATGTCCCATAGGCGAGGCGCGGCCAGGTCGGTGGCAGCCGTGAACAGGCGGATCCAGGCGATGGAGGGCGGATCCGGCGGGCAAGCCAGGACGGCTTGCAGCTCATAATGGGATTCGGCCAAAAGGTAAGGCTGGTGTTGGAGCCAATCTAAGGCAGAACGCCAGTCCAGGTGACGGTGCACCCGCGACCGGTAGTTCAAAAAAGAATACAACCTGGAATAATCATCCGCCCTGGCCGGGCGGATAGCCAGTTCCGCCGTACGGAGAATCATTAATGAAAGAGTTTAAAGGGAACTTTTAATAGCTGGTTCAACATTTTTTCCCGCAGGCTCAACCTGGTGCGGTTATCCAGCGAAGCTTGCATGGTGGCCATGGCTTCCAATTGCTTACCGGAACGCATCTGGAGCTTGGATATGGAAGCAAGCACCGTGGCCCGGTTTTCGCGGTCTCCGGTGAGCTTGAGGAGTTCGGATGATTGTTGATAAGCCGCCAGCGCTTCACTTCGCTTTCCCAGCGCTTCTAATGCAGCCGCTCGATTGCCACAAGCCAGCGCCTGGTGTTGCAAGTCCCCGGCATCCGCGAACGCCTGCTCCGTTCCCGAAACGATATCCAACGCTTTTTGAGGCTCGCCCTGTTGCAAATAGATCACACCCAGGTTATTGGCCATTTCGGCAGCCTTGAGGGCATTGCCGGATGCCGTGTAACCATTCTGGGCCGCCGTAAAACAAGCCAGGGCGCGTTCATAATCTTCGGCCTGGTACGCCGCCATGCCGTCTTGATTCAATTGTTCTGGGGATGACTGTTCATTCATGGAGCAATTTGCCATTCCTAGTAGGTTATTTCTAGTAAGCCTTCTGCTACTGCTCGTAATTTTTCGACCGATAGCTCACTTAACTTCATCGCCAGCTCGATATAAGGGCGATTGACGGACTGGCAGACGAAATCTTGCAGCTCGGCTGGCAGCTCGGAGAATTTTTGAATAGCTAGCTGTTGAGTTCTCCATGAGCCAACCGGCCCTCGTTCGTCCATAAAATATTCGATAGGCTTTCCGGTGGCTGTGGCCAGCCCCTCCAGCTCGGGTACGGGAATCCCTTTTTCGCCCAACTCGAAAGCGCGCAACGCCTCCTCTGAAATCCCGGTGCGCTCAAATACTTCCTTAGGGGACAGGTTGGCCGTGGTTCGGGCCTGGCGAATGAGCGCGCCAATCATGCGCTGGCGAATATGGATCAACCTGGGGGCATGGGTCAATGGGTCGTCTTTTTTACTTTCAGTCATGGATGACCGGCCCCAGAAGTGGTCGATGGGGATATTGAGATAATAGGCCAGGAGCTCAACTTCGGGCAAAGTGGGAGCATGGGAGCCGTTTTCGTAGGCCCCGTACACATCCTCACTCACCCCGATGGCGGCAGCACATTCCGCTAGGCTCCTGCGTTGGGCGGTACGGGCATCTACCAACAAGACGCCTATTTTTTTTGCGCGTAGGTTATATGCTAAGGAACTGGCATTCATGGGTTACCTGTCTATTACTTTCAGGTGATCTGCATTAACGATTATAGCATCAATTATCGCCGGCGATTGTTGCCCAGCATCTCAGACAGGTTGGCTCCAAAAACCTCAGGGCCCAGTTTAAACCCCGAGGCTTCCAGCCGTGTGGTAAAAAATGGCCGGATGCCAGTGGGTTTCAACTCGCCGATCACGTCGCCATCCGTACTGATGCCGGTTTGTTCAAATCTGAATATATCGGTTAAAACCACCGTATCCCCTTCCATGCCGACGACCTCGGTGACGCCGGTCACCTTTCGACGCCCATCCCGCAAGCGGCTGGTCTGGATGATCAGGTCAATGGCCGAAGCGATTTGCTCCCGGATAGCCTTGAGCGGCAGATCCATGCCGGCCATCATCACCAGGGTCTCAAGGCGGGAAAGGGTATCCCGTGGGGAGTTGGCATGGATGGTGGTCAGCGATCCGTCGTGGCCGGTGTTCATGGCCTGGAGCATATCCAGCGCTTCTCCACCTCGCACCTCGCCGACCACGATCCGGTCCTGGCGCATGCGGAGCGAGTTGCGTACCAGCTCCCGAATTGGCACTTCACCCTTCCCATCGCTGTTCTCCGGTTTAGCTTCCAATCGGACGACATGTTCCTGCTGGAGGCGGAGCTCGGCTGCATCCTCGATGGTGATGATGCGGTCCCCGTCAGGGATATACCCCGAAAGGATGTTCAGCAGGGTCGTCTTCCCAGAGCCGGTGCCGCCAGAGATGATAATGTTGAGACGCGAAACAACGCAGGCGCGGATAAATTCAGCCATGTTCCGGGTGATGCTGCCCAGCACGATCAGCTCATCGACCGATAATCTCCCTTTGTCAAACTTGCGGATGGTAATGGATGGGCCATCGATGGCTACCGGGGGGATCACGGCATTGACCCGGGAACCATCCGGCAGGCGGGCATCCACGGTCGGGTTATCCGGATCGATCCGCCGGCCCAGGGGGAGGATAATCCGATCGATCAATTTCATGACATGTTCATCATCCTCAAATGTGATGTTGGTGCGCGTCAGTTTCCCTTTTCGTTCAATATAAACCTTTTGGGGGCCATTGACCATCACTTCGGTGATATCTGGATCGTCCAACAATGGCTGGATCGGGCCAAATCCTAACAGCTCATTGATCACATCGTTGAATAGCTGGTCGCGCAGGCTTTTAGCGAGCTGTAATCTTGGGTCTGAAAGCAGCTCCATCACCCGTTTATTGATAAACTCGCGCCGCTCTGAAGCCGGCGGTGGGTTGCCTTCAATCTCTCGGGAGATGTGCTGAATTAAGGTACGCTTGATCGCGTTGAGGTCCTGGCCACGGAGGGGTGATATGGGTGCATTCATTGTTTTTCTCCGTGTGGGTTAACCAGGAAGGGCTTCATCGTCTGGTATCAGCCAGATAATCTGATCGAGATTCAGGATGAGGAACTTGGTTTGGTGTAACGGTTGATCCTCATTTCCTAAAACAACTGCATTGGTCACTGCCAGGAAATGTTCCGATTGGTCAAGCTCATCTTTGATCCGCGCATCGCGCCGGACATAAACCTCTCCACGGATCTTGTGGGTCTTCGTCTGGATGGTGACCCGGACCGGAATTTTGGAGATGACGTACGTGAATATCTTACCTTTTTCATCGAACTGGTTTGACATGGATCCTATCCTTTTGTGAGGGTTTCTTTTTCTAGAGGAGGCATCAGGTACCCCAGGCCGGCGCGGGTCACAATATGGATTGGCGAATGCGGGCTATCCTCCAGCTTTTGTCGCAACCTGGCAATGCTCACCCACAATATTTCTTTATCATCCTTGTACTGTTGGCCCCAGATAGCCACCAGGAGCTGTTCGGCCGTCATGACCTGGCCGATATGGTGGGCAAATTGAATTAACAGGCGATATTCGGTGGCGGAGAGGAAAACCGGTTTATTATCTTTCCACACTTCTGCCCGGGCGAAATCAATCCGCAGGTTGCCGTGGGTGAAAAACCGCCCCTGGTTAGGGTCTTTGAGCGCCTGGGTCCGGCGGAGCACAGCGCGTACCCTGGCTAAGAGCTCGGTGGCAGAAAAAGGTTTAACGATATAGTCATCGGCTCCCACATTCAAGCCTGCCACCCGATCTTGTTCTGCGCCCCGGGCGGTCAACATGATCACCGGAACACTTGAGAACTGGCGAATGCGCTCGCAAGTGGTAAACCCATCCAGCTTGGGCATCAGTACATCCAGGATGATCAGATCAGGGGTTTTAGTGGACACTAATTCAAGCGCATCTTCACCATTGGTAGCCGTGATCACATCATACCCTTCTGTAGAAAGGTTGATTTGCAGCAGGCGAAGGTAAAGGGGTTCGTCATCAACAACCAGAATGCGGGTCATGGGTGAATCCTTTTTTGTTTCTTACCGGGTTCAGATTTTTTCGTCTTGTCCTTGTTTTTGTTCGCAAGGGAGATTGATATAGAATGTGGTGCCTTTCCCAATAGTAGACTCCAGGGTAATCTGGCCTTTATGGGCCTCGATAATTTGCCGGCAGATATACAGGCCTAATCCCGTGCCATGCACGTTGATGGCCTGTTCTGGGTTACGGAAAAATCGCTCAAACATGTGTGGCAAGTATTGTGCCGGAATGCCGGGACCTGCGTCCTGAAAGGCAATTTTCATCATACCATCTTCCTGGCAAAGTGAAATGGTAATCTCAGCTCCGGGTGCGTATTTGATGGCATTGCTGATCAGGTTCGCGATGACCTGCGCCAGACGGCGCGGATCCCCCTGGATGGGCTGAGCAAGCCCATCTAATTTCAGCGACACCCGAAGATTTTTGTGCTGCATGCGGGTGCGCATAATGACATCGCGGATAACCGCATCCAGCCGGACGGGCTGAAATTCCATGCGCATAGCGCCAGATTGCAGCCTGGCCGAGTCCAGCACGTTGTCAATCAGCTCTTGCAGCCGGTCGGTTTCTTCGTCAATAATAGTCAACAATTCGTGCCGGGTCGCTTCATCAAATGTGGCGTCTGAGCGTAAAAGGGTGGTTGCGTATCCCTTAATAAAGCCAAGAGGGGTCATCAGCTCGTGCGAGATGGTCGAGATGAAATTCTCCTGCAGTTTTGCCAGTTGCTTTTCAGCCTCCAGGGTAGAAATTTCATCGTAAAGCTGCCGCCGTTCGAACAGGTGCGAGACCTCTTCACAGATCAATTTGGCGACCTGGATGTTATCCGGGTCAAACACCGGCCCACCAAACCGGATGACCACCAGCACGCCCACCAGGGAATCTTTTACCATCACCGGCAGGCCGAGGACATAAGGTTTTTCGAGCCGGTTTTCCAGGGCAATCACTCCGGTTGGCGTCTGAATGACCATCTCCCTGGTTTTTATGACCTGGCTGGCCACGATATCGCCCCAGGTGATCTCCGCACCAGAAGTGCGGCCACGGCCAACAGCCTTGGCATAAGCCGCATCTAACTGGGCGGAACTCGTCTCCGCCAGGTAAAAGACCATGCTATCAAAAATAAATATCTGGCGGGCCAGGGGCACCACTATATCCAGGGCAGGTTTCCAATCGGTCGATTGGCTCACCGTCTGGCTGATCTCTACAAATTTTTCCAGGTACCTGGATAATAAAGATTGGGTAGCGTCGCTCATCGTCGTTCTCCCCGGATAAGGCATCCCATTAAGGCGGATCGATAGGCGGTTCCTCAAGGCATTGCAGCATGAATTCAAAGCGAGTGCCCTGCTCGGGCTGGGAATAAACCCGGATGATGGCCCCATGCGCTTCGATAATCTGGCGGGCAAGGGCCAGGCCCAGCCCTGTTCCCCCATATCGCCGTGTACTCGATCCATCCAACTGGCGGAAAGGCTCAAAAATATCTGGGATTTTATCTTTGGGAATCCCAATGCCCGTGTCAGTCACGGTTATCCTGACCCCAGTTTGTTCCTGGCTGGCGCTGATGGTGATCTGCCCGTGGGCGGGGGTAAATTTGATTGCGTTATCCAGGAGCTGGCCTAACACCCAGGCAATTTTTTCTTCGTCTGCCCTGACTTCAGGCAGGTGATCGGGAATCACCCACTTCACGGTCAGGTTGGCTTGCCTGGCGCGCGGGAGGACTTTATTCACCTCGGCCTGGCATACCGTGGAAACATCTACGGGCTTCAGGCTTAAGGTGAACTCACCTTTGGAGGCCAGTGAAAAGGACAACAGGTCTTCAATCAGGTGTTCCAGCCGGTCAGAGGATTTTTGCATCACCTTCAATGCTTCGGCTTGTTCGGCGCTGATCGGGCCCAGCGCGCCGCTGGCCATCAGCTCCAGGTAACCGGAAATGTGGGTCATGGGCGTACGCAGCTCGTGGGAGACGTTGGCGATAATATTGCTTTTTAACTGGCTCAATTCGCTCAGCTTCTGTAAAGCCGCCTCTAATTCAGCCGTACGTTCCTGAACGCGCCGTTCAAGCAACTGGTTGTTTTCCTGTAAAGCTGTTTTGAGCTTGTAGATTTGTTCGGTAATCGCCTGATCCAGGGTAGACCGGTCGATCATCCCCAGGTCGATCAGGATTTGACCGATCAAAGGCCTCTGCCCGGCCTCTTGAAGCTGCCGCTGAGCATCGAGCGCCTGCTGAAGCTGTTCCCGGCTGATAAAGCCCCGCTGGAGCAGGTACTCGCCGGTCCTGGAAACCAGGATTTCTGGGGTGACCGGCATTCTCGATTTCACCTTCGCTTCCATGGTGGTCATGATTCCCATACCCATTTTCCGGCGACCATGGTGGCGATGGGTTTCACCCCGGCAAGCTGCTCTGGAGGGAGGTCGAAAGGATCCTGCGCCAGGACGATCAGGTCGGCGGCGAATCCCCGGCCCAGTTGTCCGAAGGTGTTTTCCAGGCCGGCGGCATAAGCTGGCCCCTCGGTATAGGCGTTTAAGGCGTCATGGAGCGAAAGGCGCTGTTCCGGATACCAGCCCTGTGGGCCAGGGGAGCCATCCTGCCGGCGCCGGGTGACAGCGGCATGGAGCCCCCAGAATGGGTTGGGCGATTCGACTGGTGCATCGGACCCAAAAGCCAGGGTCGCGTGGTGGGAGAGCACCGTCTGCCAGGCGTAAGCCCCCGCAGAGCGAGGACCCCAGAAGCGATCGGCCGCCTTCATATCCGAAGTTGCATGGATGGGCTGCATCGAGGCAATAATGGATAGCTGGCCCAGCCTGGCCTGATCTTGTGGGTGCAGGAGCTGGACGTGCTCGATCCGGTGCCGCAACGCCGGGAGGTGGTGTTCCCGTTCGTAAACCCTTAACTGTTCGTAAGCGTTGAGAACCTCGTGGTTGGCGCGGTCGCCAATCGCATGGATAGCCAGGCTGAGGCCGTTTTCAACGGCGCGGTGACCGTATTCCAGGATGGCTTCTGCATCCAGCATCAACTGGCCATAATTGGCTGGATCATCTTCATACGGTTGGAGCATGGCAGCGGTGTGTGGGCCAAGCGCCCCATCAGCAAACAGCTTCACCGAGCCGATCCGGAGAAAGTCGTCTCCAAAACCGCTGTGGAGACCTAACGCAATCACGTCGGGAAGCTGATCGAGCGGGATGCCTTTGATCACCCTGAGGTTGAGCTGGCCGCGCTGGTTTAACATTTGCAGGGCCGCAAAGCAGTCGGGTGGATCGAAATCGTGCACGCCAGTCAACCCCATTTGCCAAAAGATCCGCTGAGTTTTGTCAATGGCTTCGCTGACCTGGTTGACCGAAGGGGCAGGGATCACACTGGTAACCAGAGACATCGCCGATTCAAACAATATCCCGCTGGCATGCCCTTGGCTGTCGTGTTGAATGGTGCCGCCGGGCGGATCTTGCCGGCGATCGTCGATCCCGGCCAGTTCCATGGCGCGCGTGTTGACCCAGGCAGAATGGAGCGATTTTGCCGAAAGATAGACCGGATGGCCGCCTGATACCTGGTCAAGCATCGAAGCAGTGCCAAACCCTTCCTCCCAATCGTTCTGGTTCCACCCATGGCCTAAAACCCAATCGCCCGGAGGGAGCTGCCTGGACTTTTTAGCCACCATCTCAAGGCAGGCTCCCAGGCTTTTTCCATCGCAATCGATCCTTTCCAGGCTTAATGCATAGTGCTCGAGGTGAAGGTGTGCATCGGTTAATCCCGGCCAAAGGGTAGCGCCTTGCATATCCTGGCGGTCAGCCCCATGCCCATACGTATCCAGGATAACCTGGTCGCTTCCTGTATCCAGGATGCGCCCATCTCGTATGGCCAGGGCAGTGACTGGCCGGCGGGACTTGGCATGGTAGACCTTGGCATTATAAAGGAGGGTGGTCATAAATTATTTGATAAATGCTGGATAAGCTGGTCCAGTTCCTCATCTGAGTAATAATGGATTACCAGGCTTCCCCCCTTTTTACCGTGATGCAGTTCTACCCTCGTTCCCAGGCTGATCCGCAGGCGTTCTTCGATAGCCTTGATTTCGGGTGAAGGCTGAGGCCTGGCGGCTGGCTCTACCCGTTGTCCACTGTAACGCCTGACCAGCTCTTCGGTTTGCCTGACGTTGAGGTCGTGAGCCAGAACGGCCTGGAGAGCTGCCAGTTGAGCGGATACCGTGGGTAAGGTCAATAAGGCGCGCGCATGACCTTCGCTCAGTTTCCCTTCGACCAGGGCTGTTTTAATCGCTTCGGGTAATTTCAACAGGCGCAGCGTGTTGGTCACGCTCACCCGGCTTTTCCCTACGCGTTGGGCAATTTCTTCATGAGACAGGTGGAATGTGTCCACCAGCTCACGGTAGGCTTCAGCCGTTTCCAGGGGAGTCAGGTCAGCCCGCTGCAAATTTTCCACAAGCGCCAGCTCAAGCTGTTCCTGTGGAGTGACCTGGCGAACCAGTACGGGAACAGCTTCCAGGCCGGCCAGCCGGGCTGCTCTTAAGCGTCTTTCCCCTGCCACCAGGTAATATTGCCCCGGCTGCGGGCCATCGCTGACGACCAGGGGCTGGATGATGCCATGTTCGTGGATGGAGGCTGCCAGCCCGGTCAGATCATCCGATTCAAGCGATGTGCGCGGCTGGCGGGGGTTGGGTAAAATCGCATCGATTGGCACCTGGCTGGTACCCCGATCTTCCTGAGGCGGCTCGTTCCCTGGAATGAGCGCATCTAATCCCTTACCTAAACCGGTGTGGCGTGCCATAAGGTTGCCTGGCTCCTATATCGCTGGCATCTGGACGCCATCCGCTTCGAGGACTTCGCGTGCCAGCGCCGCAAAGGCCCTGGCTCCGCTTGATTCGGGCGCATAGATGGAAATGGGCAGCCCATAAGAGGGCGCTTCTGCCAGACGGATGCTGCGTGGGATGAGCGTTTTGAACACCAGGTCGGGGAAGTACTTGCGTACTTCGGTGACGACATCATTCGACAGGTTGGTGCGACTGTCAAACATGGTTAAAATCACCCCCCGGATACGCAACCCTGGGAATAGCGAGGATTTTATCCGATTGATGGTTTTGGTAAGCTGCCCCAGCCCTTCAAGCGCCAGGTATTCGCATTGAACCGGAATCAGGACTCCATTGAGCGCAGCGACCAGGCCGTTGACCGTCAACAGGCTCAGGGATGGTGGGCAGTCGATCAGGATATAGTCATAGCGGTCAGTAATGGCAGACAGGATTTCCTTCATGCGGTTTTCACGGCCAGGCATTTCGACCAGCTCCACCTCGGCCCCAGCCAGCGCCGGTGATGAGGGTAGCAAAGATAGCTTGAGCCGCGGGTTGTGCAATATCTGCGGGGCGATCGGCACGGCGTTGATCAACACCTCGTAGGTCCCGTTTTTAACCGTGTGCTTGTCTATCCCCAGGCAGGAGGTGGCATTGGCTTGAGGATCAAGGTCAACCAGGAGCACCCGTTGGCCAAAGTAACCCAGGTAAGCCCCCAGGTTAATCGCTGAGGTTGTTTTTCCCACCCCACCCTTTTGGTTGACAAGCGTGTAAATTTGGGCCATGTATGATCACCTGCGTCCGAGGTAATTCAGTCCTTAATCGAGGATTTCAATTGAATATTGCTCCACCTCTTGCGGCGTTGGCACACCTTGTAGCCCCGGGCGAGTCACCGAATTAGCGGCCAGGAAAGTGGCAAAGCGGGCTGCCTCCCACGGGTCGTGGTTGGCGGAGAGCCGGGCAAAAAAAGCGGTCGCAAAAATATCGCCTGCTCCAATCGGGTCGACTTCATTTTCCTGGGGCGGGCTGAAATGGCGAAGGTCGCCGTTCCAGTACAGCCGGCAGCCGGCTGCGCCTTCGGTCACCACCAGGATGCGGATGGCAGAAGCCATTTCTTCAATCCGTCTTTCGTCTCCCTGCACATCTTCGATGCTCAGCACCGCGGCGGAGGCGTGCTCCAGCACAAACCTGGCTTCAGGCCACTCGCTCGGGTGGATTCGGTTCTGCTTATCCCAGGAGCGCAGCCATCCCTGGGGCGTCAGGCCGATAAAGGAGTTGCTGAAGTTTCTCGCCAGGTTGGGCTCAACTTCCTGTGCAATCGGGCCGAGGTGAACGATAGGGGTATCCCGCCACACCTCTGGCACCATCGAATAATCCAGAGTGGTGGCTACGTGATAAATGTATTGAATTCTCCCGTGGGGAGTGTTGATGTTTTCAAAGGTTGAACAAAACTCGCTGTCAACGGCATGAATCTGGATTCCATCCAGCAATTCCAGGGACGTATTGGGAGCCACGGCTGTCACGATTCCCACCCTTAAGCCAAGCGCTTTGGCAGTCAATGAAGCATAAGAAGCCGTTCCACCTAAAATAAGACCCTGAGGGGTGACATCCTGGGTAATATGACCAATAACAAGGTAGTCAATAGGTTGATAATAATTTAGCATAGAGATTTTTATACCTGTATATGTTTTATGAGTTTATTGTATATCCTCGCCGGGCTCCGTTGGGAGAGACCGCAGGGCATCGTCCATGGTCAGGGTGTCACGCCGCATTCCGGGCGCGGGGGTTCCACAGTAAGGGCACAAGTTCCATGCCAGATCCATCGGTTTTCCACATTGGTGGCAGGTTTTCTTTAACCGGGTGTGGCAATTGGGGCAAGCGATCCATTCTTCTTTGATCCTGCGCCCGCAACCCGGGCAAAGGGGGCTGTCTTCGATCGATTGGAGCAGCGCTTCTTCTTCCAGGGTGTGCTGGTACTCCTCCTCAATCGTGGCTCCGGGGCGCAATACCAGGTAAATGACGATGCCCGGGAGGAATAGCACCGCCACCACCAGAACGGCCAGGATTCTAACCAGGTTGTCGCGCGTTCGCCGGCGGATATCTCGCCATGTCCAAAGGAGCAGGCTTAGCCAAAGGGCAGCTAAAAAAGCGGCGGCAAAGCCTGACGCGACCAGGATGATATTTTTTAAAGTGACAGGATCGAAGACCATGTTAAACTCCCACTGGGAATTATATCAGAGGTGAGCAAGGTCATGACCAGTTATTTAGGGTAAAGCGCTTTAAATGGTCATCGAGATCGGGAATGCCTGGCCCCGACCTCGATGGTTTTCTTGTTAGGGCTTGCAGTGGTCAAATGCCAAGGTAAGCTGACCTGACCTGGGGATTGTCGGCCACCTCCCTGGCGTCGCCTTCCAACACAATCCGGCCAGTTTCCAGTACGTAGGCCCGGTTGGCAATGGATAAAGCCATTTGGGCATTCTGCTCGACCAGCAGGATGCTGGTTCCCTGGGAATTGATCACCTTAATGATCCTGAATATTTCTTCGGTCAAGATGGGGCTCAGGCCCATGGAAGGCTCATCCAATAAGAGCACGGTGGGCCGGCTCATCAGCCCGCGGGCCGTGGCCAGCATTTGTTGTTCACCCCCAGACAGGGTGCCGCCGAGCTGGTTCAGGCGCTCCTTCAAGCGGGGGAAACTGGTAAATACCTGCTCCATGGATTGCTGGATTTCAGCCTTGTCGCTGCGGGTGTAGGCGCCCATCATCAAATTTTCTTTTACCGTTAAGGGCGCGAAAATTTTTCGTCCTTCTGGCACCTGGCTGATGCCCATGCGAACGATTTGCTCGGGAGCCACCACAGTGATATCCTGGCCTTTGAACAGGATCGAGCCGGTGCGTGGCCGCAACAAGCCTGAGATAGTCCGCAGGGTGGTGGACTTCCCGGCGCCGTTAGCGCCGATCAACGTAACAATCTCACCCTGGTCAAGGTGGAAGTTGATCCCCTGGAGAGCGTGGATCGCGCCGTAATACACATTGAGATCATGGACTTCAAGCAGCATGCTGGGCTCCCTTACCGAGGTAAGCTTCAATCACCTTCGGGTTTGCCTGGATTTCTTTGGGGGTGCCTTCGGCGATCGTTTCACCAAAATCGAGGACGGTGATATGTTCGCAAATGCCCATCACAAACCGCATCTGGTGTTCAATGAGCAAGATGGTCAGGTCGAAGCGCTCGCGGATGAAATGAATCAATTCCATGAGCTGGACAATTTCGCTGGGGTTCATTCCGGCTGCCGGCTCATCTAACAGCAGGAGGCGGGGATTACAGGCCAGGGCGCGGGCAATTTCAACCCGGCGCTGTTCACCGTAAGGCAGGTTGACCGCCAATTCATTCTGGATAGGTTCGAGTTTGAAAATGCCGAGGAAATCTTGCGCCTGCTCGGTCAGCTCTTTTTCTTTTGCGTCGTATTTTTTGTTGTGCAAGATTGAATCGGTGAAACCATAGCCAGAATGGGGATGATAGGCAATGCGTACGTTATCAATGACGGATAGGTTTGGAAACAGGCGGATGTTCTGGAACGTTCTGCCTATGCCCATCTGGGTAATTTCGTAGGGTTCATATCCCACGACGTCGTTGCCCTGGAAGTAGATATGGCCGGTAGAAGGCTGGTAAACTCCGGTGATCATATTGAACACGGTGGTTTTACCTGCGCCGTTAGGCCCGATCAGCCCGGACAACCCCCCTTTGGGAATTTCCAGGTTGAGGTCATGAACCGCCCGTAAACCGCCGAAATATTTGGATAGCCCCGTGATCCTTAAGGTAGGGCCTGCCTGGTTGGGAACTTCATTGGTCATGGTTGCCCCTCCTGCCTTAATTCGTGGTTACCACTTCGGGGTGGATAGCTTCTTCTTTTTTGACGCGCGGCCGGATGATTTGAGACTTAAGGTAGCCCCATTCGACCGACCCCAACAATCCTTGCGGCCGGATCAACATCAACAGCAACAGGGTAAGGGGATAGAGCACGTAGCGCCAGGTGGGGGCTTCTGTGCCCAGGTAGCCCAGTAAAACGCGCAGCAAGCCCTCCAGGAAGAAGATCCAGCCAAAAGAGGCCACGAGTGTCCCGGTCATGCTGCCCAATCCGCCGAAGACGACCACAATCAGCGGGTTAAATCCGGTGATGAAGTCAAACGAACCCGGGCTGAGGAAGCCCATATAATGCGCGTAAATCCCGCCTGCCAGCCCGGCGAAAAATGAGCCGACCATGAAGGCCAGCAGCTTGTTTTCTGCCACGTTGATTCCCATCACTTTCGCCGCCGTCTCATCTTCCCTCACCGCCAGCATGGCGCGGCCGGTGCTGGATTGGAGCAGGTTACGCATAATGAGGATCACAATCAGGAGGAAGAGGAAGGCCCAGAACCAGGTGGTCAGGCTGGGGATGCCGATCATCCCGCGCCCGCCTTTCATTTCAGGGAAAGGCAAGATGGTATCGGAGTTCACCATCAAGGTGTTAACCACAATGGTAAAGCCCAGGGTGGCAATGCCGAAATAATCGCTCCCCAGGGTCAGGACGGGCAAGCCGAACAGGAAGCTGATTTCTGCCGCAAACGCGCCGGCCAGGACAATCGAGAGGAAAAACACAGCCTGCAACCAGATGCCGGTGGATAGCGGCCCAGGGTTATCGGCATTTCCCAGGAAAGGAACGATAGCGGGGTTAATGATGTTGCCGATGATCACCGCAATCCCGGATGCCACGACGACCCCGATCAAGTAGAGGGTGAAAGCGGATAGAACGGGGATGCCACGGAAACGTTGTAGAAATTTGCGGATGCCCCAAATGGTTAATCCGCTCAGGGTGACGCCTAAAGCGGCGACGAGCAAACCGCGCGCATCTCCATTGACCCACCGGAAGGTGATATCCGCGGAGCAATACGCTCCAAGCCCATAGAAACCCCATTGCCCCAGGCTGAACTGCCCATTGAAGCCATAGATCAGGTTGAGGCCCAGGGCGACCATGGCCATGGTGATGGCCTGGAACAGGAGGTCGCGGTCAAACGCGGTGAGAATTTGAAAACTGCCAAATTGCACATGTAGCGCCAGCTCAATGATGCCAAAAGCGAGGGTGACGCCAGCAACTTTGACCCATATAGAACGATGTCCCATCGCCCATAACAGGCCATAGATATAGGCGACAAGGGCGGCGATTTTCGCAATGGATACAAACAGGAAAGTAAGGTCCATAAGGGTTCCTACGCCTTTTCTTTCTCAGGCTCACCAAGAATACCAGTAGGCCTTACCAGGAGCACAATAATCAGAATGGTAAAGGCGACTGCGTCGCGCATCGGCGTAGAGATAAAGCCGGCGGTGAGCGATTCGGCCTGCCCCATGATTAACGCGCCCAAAAAAGCGCCCGGAATACTGCCAATGCCGCCTAACACGGCTGCCACGAAGGCTTTTAAGCCCGGTTGAACCCCCAATAACGTATAAATCTGCGGGTAGGCGATGGCATACAATACACCTCCCATTCCAGCAAAAGCCGAGCCAACGGCGAAGGTGAAGGAAATGACCTGGTCAACATTGATCCCCATTAAGCGGGCCGCCTGTTTATCATAGGAAGTCGCCCGCATGGCGACGCCGATCTTGGTGCGACGCACCAGGAATTGCAGGAAAATCTGCACCAGGATTGAGGCAATCATAATGATGATCAAAATGTTTGAAAACGTGATGCTTTTATCAGGTGGGGCTTGGTTAGGCACAATCAGGTGAATCCCATCTTTGATATACCAGGCAACCACGTCAAATGGCCTTGGATAAGGCACAGATTTTGGGGAGAAGACAAAATTCAGTGCGCCAAAATATTCGAGGAAGAAAGAAACGCCAATGGCGGTGATCAGGGCAGCGATCCGCGGCGCATCTCGCAAGGGTTTATAAGCCACCCGCTCGATTGTCACAGCCAGGAACACACAGAAAAGCATGGAAATGGCGATGATGGTTAAGGTGCCGATCAGAACGACCCATCCCTGCGGCATTCCAGGGAAAACAGATGCCGGCCATTCTTGAAAATTGAAATTGGTCACGAGGTAATAGCTGATAAAAGCCCCGACCATAAAGACGTCGCCATGGGCAAAGTTTATCAACTTGACGATGCCGTATACCATGGTGTAGCCCAGCGCAATCAGGGCATATACAAAACCCAACTGCAGGCCGCTGATGATGATCTGGGCAAACAGGGACGGGTCTTTGATGAGATTAGAAACGATTAAATAAACCGCTAAGATGGCAAGAATGATCAGAAAACCCCGGCCGATCCAGGCAAACGGGCGTTTGGGTTCATAAGTCACTTGGGATTCGGGCGTATTTGCAAGGGCTTTTTGCATCGGCCAGGACCTCCTCTTCTCATGGACATGGAGAGCGAGTGTGTCACTCGCTCTCCATGCCTTATACAGCTATATCAAAAACAAATGTTTACGGGTTAACCGTGGTATCGTATTCCACTTTATTGTTGCGGACGGCCAGAATAACGGCGGACTTAACCGGGTTATGATCTTTGTCGTAAGTGACGTTGCCAGAAACACCGGTGAAGTTAATCGCAGCCATCGCGTCGCGAACTTTGGTGGAGTCATCCACGCCAGCGTTCTTGATCGAGGTCAGCAGGATGTTGGTCGCGTCATAGGCCAGGGCCGCCAGGGCATCGGGTTTCTCAGGATTACCCTTGTCGTCCTTGTATTTAGCGCCGTAGGCTTTGAGGAAGTTCTGGACCGCCGGGCTGGGATCGTCAGGGGAGTAGTGGTTGGTGTAGTAACCGCCATCAGCAGACTTGGTGTCCAGGCTGGAGGAATCCCAGCCATCGCCGCCCATGAAGGTGGCCTTGATGCCAGCCTGCTTGGCCTGAGCGGTCACCAGGTTGACCACATTGTAGTAGTCGGGCAGGTAAACAATGTCAGGCTGGGCAGCGGAAATCTTGGCGATAATGGCGGAGAAATCGGTGTCCTTGCCGGTATAGCTTTCATCACCGACGATCTTGCCGCCGCCAGCGATGAAGGCCTGTTTGAAGTAGGTGGCCAGGCCCTTGACGTAGTCATTCGACTGGTCTTCCATGATGAAGGCGGTCTTGGCCTTGAGGGTGCCGAGGGCGAATTTAGCGCCCACCGTGCCCTGGAAGGGGTCGATGAAGCATGCGCGGAAGACGTAGGGTTTCACATTCCCGTTGGCATCCACCGTTACACTAGGATTGGTGGAGGTTGGGCTGATTTGCACCACTTTGTTGGCGTCAGCGATTTCGGACACGGGGATGGACGCGCTGGAGCAAACTTCGCCCACGATGTAGTGCACCTTGTCCTGGTTGATGACTTTGTTGGCAGCGTTGACCGCGGCATCCGCTTTGCATTGGCTATCTTCAACCACAGGGACGATCTGGGCGCCTAAGACGCCGCCCTTGGCGTTCCATTCATCAATGGCCAGCAACGCGCCATCGCGCGTGGAGGTGCCGAAGGTCGGTTGAGCGCCGGATAGTGGAGCCAGGATGGCGACTTTAATTTGTTTCTGGGTAGCGGCAGCGCCGCCGCCACAGGCCGTTAATGCCATGGCCAGAATGACAATTAGACTCAAATACTTGTACGTACGCATTGTAATTCTCCTCCTAAGGGAATTCCTAATGGTTGGATTGAACCTCTAATGGATTAATAAGCGCCTCGCGAGGAGGTTCTTTCTCCGGGCCGCTGGTATCTCATATGAATATAAGGTGTACCACCTCCTTTACAAACCGGCTTGGATTGACGAAATGACACTTTTTAATGAATAATATTTACCAACGCATGATCGGGGGAAAAACCACGAATTGTGCTTCTTGAAAAGAAATTAGCATGAGAGAAATAAAACTGTGGGTTCAATAAATTTAACTGGCGAGTATACTGGCAACAATAATAAAAGTCAAGGTTTTTATTATTACCTTTGTTGTCCTAAAACTTGACACTGCCAGGGGCTACCCTTATAATAGCGAGAACCCATAAAAGGAGCGTTCCAATGGTTCGGCATAACCTGTCCTCTCGCCCGGTGATCGTCCTGTTGATGCTCGTTCAAATTATCCCTTTAATGTTATTCCCTTTATCCTTGTTTACCGTCGATAATCAGGATTGGTGGTTGCCGGTGCTCCTCGCCATTTTTACCCTTGTGGGGTTTGTTGAGCTTGTCTTCCGCAATAATATGAGTAATTGGCCCTGGTATTTGATGCAATTCTCCCAGGGTTTTAATATTATCAGCCGGCTGATGATGGTCATGCCGCATACGACCTTTAACGATCAAGGCGTGCAGGTCTTCAACACCCCTTATGTGTTGATCACGATTGTCTCTATCTTGCTTTCGGTTTTCTTCCTGGAATATACCAATTGGCCTGAGGTTCGTAAAGGCCTGTATTCATAGGACGGTTTCTCGCCTGCGCAGGGCCAGCAGGGTGGTATCGTCACTGGTAGGCTCATTCTGGCGAAAAGCTACCAGCGCCTCATCAACATGGTTTAATAATTCTTTAGCGCTTGATCCGATTGAGCGGTGGGCAACTTCGATCAGGCGTTCTTCGCCAAAAAGCTCTCCCTCGGGTGAAAAAGTCTCTGTCGCGCCATCGGTGTATAGCAGGATGCAGCCATTGGGCTCCAGGCTCATGACATGATCCTTCAGGTGAATTTCCTCAATTACCCCCAGCGCTGTGCCTCCTTTCGCCAGGCATTCCACTGCCCCGGTGGTTTCATGGAGGACGAGGGGCTGGTTATGGCCTGCATTGGCATAGATCAGTTCCCCGGTCTGGAAATTCAAAATGGCGTAGATGGCTGTAACGAACATGCCGTTCTCATTGTTCATCAGTAACATGTCATTGACATGTTCCAGCACCTTAGCCGGCGACTCGATATCCAGGATAGAAGCCCGGATCAGCGTGCGGGTCACCGTCATATAAAGGGCCGCCGGCATCCCCTTATCGGAGACATCGGCGATGACCAGCCCAATCCGGTCACCTGGCAGTTCAAAGATATCATAGAAATCCCCGCCCACCTGCCTGGCCGTATACCAGCGCGCATCTAAATCCCAGCCCGGAATGGTAGGAAGCTGGTTGGGGAGGAAAGTCTCCTGGATCTCGCGGGCAAGCTGGAATTCGCGCTCGAGTCTTTCGCGTCCGACCATTTCCTTTTGAAGGAGATCGTTTTGGATGGCTAAGGCTGCCTGCTGTGCGATTCCGGAGATGATTTCCAGGCGGCGTTCGTTAAACCGGCTGCTGGCATCTTGGGCCAGCATGATGCCGTAGCTGGCGCCCTTGACCAATAAAGGAAAGCCCATCACCATCGATTGATGTTGCTTTCCAAGCTGCCCCCTGGCTTTGTCCAGCTCGAAGATCGCCAACGATTTCCATTCCAGGGGCGATTCACTGGCCTGGTCTACCGGGCATACCACAGGCGTTCCCTTTTGCCAGACGGCATCCAGCAAAGGAAAATCCCCCGGGCGGAAAGGATGCGCGCGGACCTCTTCGTCTATTTTCGTCGATTTACAATGGGAATGGGTTGAATGAAACAAGCCCGCCTCATTATCCCACAGGTAAATGATACACCGATCGATCCCGACCAGGATGGGCATGATATGGATGATCGCTTCCAGGATTTCGTCGAGATCGTTCATGCTCACCACGGCCTGGGCTACCTGGAGCAAAACGGCCGTGACGTAAGCTTCTTCCTGTTTTCCTTCTAACAGGTGAATATTTTCAATGGCAACGGCGGTCTGTTGGGCGATGCCCTGGATGATACTTAGCCGTTGGTCCCCGGTCGAGAAAGGCGAGCTGCCCGGGTAGGTTTCCGTTTTCGTGATCAAGAAAGTTCCCTGGATGCTCGCATGAGTAATCAACGGGATCAGAACCAGGGAGCCATCGCCAAGGGTCTGGGTGATCGATTCGGGCAGGCTTAGCTCAGTGGTCGGGTCGTCGATGGTGACCGGCTGGCGCGTGGCAATAAGCTGGTCGAAGGCATAATTGGTGCCTGGATAGACCGGCGGGTGCGTAAATCCACCTTCCATGACCGGGTTGACCCCATAAGCTGAGTTGAGCACAAAGGCTTCGGTCTCTTCGTCCCAAAGGAACAAGGCGCAGCCTTTGACGCCCACGAGCAAGGGGGCCAGGCGGACCACCACGGATGCGAGCTCATCAATGGTCGTGATGGACTGGGTGGCTTCCGCGACCTGTAAAAGCACCGTCGAAATCCAGGCCTGCTCCTGGGATGAGGCGTACAGGCGGGCATTTTCAATGGCGACAGCGGCGTAACTGGCAAAAGTGGCGGTCATTCCCCTGGCCTCACTGCCGTAACGCCCTTGGGTGTGATGAGCCAGCGCCAGGATACCCAGCGAACGGTTGCCGGCCATCAACGGCACGGTAATGGCGGAGTAATCTTGAGGAAAATTCAAAGCAGCCCCTAGCGGCCCCAATGGATCTTTGGGGGAACGGATGGTGGGCTGCTCGGTTTTAAGCGCCACGTATAACCAGCTATTAATTTCGTCGGGGATCTGGTAGTCCTGGATCAGGCGGTTGTCGTTGCCATGCACCGCAGCCAGGTGGAGACGCGGCTGCTCGGGTATACCACGGTTCCTACCCTGCAGGCTGGATTCGTCTTCCACCAGCCAGATCCCGGCGACGTCGCAGGGCAGGTTGCGTTCCAGCTCGGTTAGTATCGATTCCAATACCTGGGATAGGGCGGTGTTGCCAGAAAGCAGCCCCGCCACGTCGCGCAGGCTTTCGGCGACCTGCCTGCGCCAACGCTCTGAGCGGTACAAGGTCGCATTGCGCATTGCAATCGCCAGGTTATCCGCGAATGCCTCGAATAACGAGCGGTCATTTTCATAAAAGGCATCCTTGCGGTCACTCTGTATATCCAGCACCCCCAGGATTTCATTGCCCATAATCAAAGGAAGGGTCATTTCGGCCCGGGTGGCTTCGCTGAGCCAGGGCGAGAGCTGGTATCGCGCGTCCTGGCTCACATCGTTGATCAGCTCTGTTTTTCCATTCCGGGCAACCCAGGGGACGATGCCGTCCGGATCATCCAGGTCATAGGCTGCGTCTACGGAATGGGAAGCCTGGGTCGGGCTGCCGCTGCCTGCTTGAAAAAACACTTTCCGCCGCCCAGGATGGACGGTGAATATATACACAAAGGGGTAGCCGAAGCGCTTCTGGATCAGGTTGACGACTTCTTTTGAAAGCATATCCAGATCGAGGATCGAGGCCAGCACCCGGCTGACTTCGGCTACTGTGGAGATCTGGTCGACCCGGTGGTTCAGCGCGTCGTAGAGCCGGGTGCCTTCTACGGCCAGGGCGATGTTATCGGCCAGCGAGCGCAAGACCATCAGGTCAATCTCGTGAAAGGCATGGGGCTGATCACTCTGGACATCCAGGACTCCCAGCAAGCGGCTCTCAATTTTTATGGGAAGAGCCACTTCGGATTGGGTTTCAGGGAGGCCATCGATTGCCCGGTAGTGGTTATTCTGGGCTACCTGTCCTGCTTCCAGCTCGGTGCCGGTTTGGGCGACATGCCCAACGATCCCCTCGCCAAGGGCGGGATTAAAACTCAGCGGCTGTTCACCCTGGGAAAAGGCCCTGGCGCTGGCGCGAAAATGCAAGGCTGTTTCACCCGGCTCGAGGGTAAAGATAGCCACGTAATAATATTTAAAGGTGTTCAGGATCAGATGGGTGACTCGTCGCGCCAGCTCATCTAAATCGAGAACGTTGGCGATTTGAAAGCTTACCGAGCGGAACAGGTTGAGCTGTTCGAAGCGCCAGTTTTTTATGGCTGCCTGGCGGGTAACCTGGATGGCCACGGAGGCATAAGCGGCCAGGGCCTCCAGGTAATCGATCTCTTCTTGCAGGAATGGCCGCCGGGCAGGCCGTTTGATCTGGATGATCCCCAATAAGGTGTCTTGTGTGATCAGGGGGACCGCCAGGCTGGTTTTCCTGGCGCCTGACCAGGTTAACTGGCGGCTTTTTAGTGCTTCTTTTGCAAGCCGGGTAAGGGGCGGTTCAGCCTCGGGCTTTTCTTCCCCCGGTAAAAGCTGGACGGGCTCGATAGTCCAGAGTTCCGCCTGGCAGTCGAAGAGCTGGACCAGGGTCGTCAGGATGAGATCACGCTGTAACGACCAGGAAGTCAGGCCGGCAATCTGCTCTCCCATGGCCTGGAGCTTTTTCCAGTCCATGGGGGTGTTGCGCGTCCACCTGGCTTTGCCCGTGTCTTCGTCCTCAAGCTTCTGGCCTACAGGGGAAGATGAAGTTCCATTCGTGTTACCTACCATAGGGTCGTTCACAGGAACAGGGGAAAACGACAATCACTGAGCCGGCTTGTGTTTAATCATGACCAGCGTGTTGCCTGCATCAGGTGAAAAATCAAAATAAATCTCATCCATCAAGCGATACATAAAGTACAACCCCAGCCCGCCTTCACGGACGTCCTTGAGCCGTGTGTGATTAACCGAGACTGGGATCGAAGTGTGATGGTGTGGTTGGCCATGGTCGTGGTGTTCCGATCGTCCTGGCCGCCCGCGGTGGACCTTTTGGGGGTTAAAGGGTTTTCCATGATCGTGGAGAACAATTTTCAATGAGTCATTCGAGGTGATACATTCCATAATAATCACACCGGATGATTCGCCCCCGTAGGCATGATCAATGATATTCGTGCAGGCTTCATCAACGGCGGTTTGGATGGCGTAGATATTGGCCTCGTCAAACCCAGCAGCTTTTGAGACCGATTCAATATGCCGGCTAATTTCTTCCAGGCTTTCATAGCGGCCAGGGTAAATTACCGTATCCATGCGTCAACCGTGATGGAAAAGCAATCCTGGCTAAAAGTTACCAACCGCCGAGACAATGTCATCGAAAAACTTGAAGAAGGGGATGAAGCCAGCCAGGTCCAGCGTCGATTTGATTTTGGTGGGCACACAGGCCAGCACCACTTCGCCCCGGTTGTATCGTTTGGAGGTCTTTTGCGCATTGATCAATACCCATAAGCCGGAGCTTGAGACGTATTCTACATCGCTCAGATCGCAGACGAATTTAAAGTGTCCTTCCTCGTTGAGCGCATTTAATTTTTGAGCGAGTTGAGGAGCGGTCGAACTGTCAATCCGTCCAGTTATTTTAATTAAGTCACAGCGTTTATATTGTGAAGTCGTGATCTCCATGGATATTTCCTCCGGGTAAGGAAAGGGTACATTAACGAGATTATATCATAGTAAAGATTTTTAACATTTCAAAGGGGTAAACCTGCAAAATAGGACGGCGCTTGCTTCACGTGTCGAAACATAATAAAATGATGGGGGCTTGAGATTTTTACTTAACCGCCATCATTGGAAAGGAGATTAACATGTTAGTCGGAGAACGGATGTCCAGGCCTGCCATTACAGTTCTTCCAGAATTGCCTGTCCCGGATGCCTTGAACCTGATGCACAGCGAGCACATCCGGCGCTTCCCGGTGGTCGACAAGCGTGGCCGGCTGGTTGGGATGGTCACGGAGCAAGATCTGCTTAAAGCGTCTGCCTCGAACGCCACGACGCTGAGCGTTTGGGAGCTGGGATATTTGTTGAACAAAATCACGGTGAGCCAGGTGATGGCGAAGGACGTCGTGACCGTTACGGAGGACACGCCCATTGAGGAGGCGGCGCGCTTGATGGCCGATAAGCGTATCAGTGGACTCCCGGTGGTGCGTGAGCAAAAAGTCGTCGGGATAATTTCCGAATCCGACCTGTTTAAGCTCTTGCTGGAGGTGTTTGGCGCGCGCCAGCCGGGTATCCGGGTGACAGTGAACGCCGAAGATCGCCCGGGCGTGTTGCTCAAGCTGAGCCAGGCGATCAACAATATTGGCGGGAATATCATTTCGGTGGGCACATTTCTCGGTGAGACCACTGGTTCCACCAACATCCTCCTCAAAGTGGCGAATGTCGATCAAGATGCCCTGCAAAGTGTGTTGACCCCCCTGGTCATCCGCATCATCGACATCCGCCCGACCCGATAGCCGCCGTGAGCGAGCGACTGGCTGCTTACCGCATCACTGACCTGGACGAGAATGACCGGCCCCGCGAGCGGTTAGCCAAGCATGGCGCTGGCGCCTTGAGCAAGGCTGAATTGCTGGCCATTCTGTTGCGCGTAGGCGTCCAGGGAGAAAATGTGCTCCAGATGGCCCAACGCCTGCTCAGCCATTATCATGGCCTGCTCGGGATTCACCGGGCGTCTTTCCAGGAACTGTGCGACCAGGCTGGCATGGGGCCGGCCAAGGCGGCCCAGCTCAAAGCGGCCATCGAGCTGGGTTATCGCCTGGCCAAAGAAGCCCCCGAAGATCGCCCGGCCATCCACGGCCCGGCAGATGCGGCGGTGCTGGTGCGAGATGAAATGAGCGCCCTGGAGCAGGAAGAACTGTGGGTTCTACTCCTGGATACCCGTAACCGCCTGATGGATGTGGATAAGCTCTACCGGGGCTCGCTGAATGCCTCCATGGTGCGCGTGGGTGAGGTGTTCAAGAATGCCATTCGCCGGAACGCCGCCTGCATCCTGGTGCTGCACAACCACCCCAGCGGCGACCCGGCGCCCAGCCCGGAGGACGTGTCCCTGACCAGGGCAATCGTCTCAGCCGGCAAGTTACTGGATATCGACGTCCTGGATCACCTGGTGATTGGCGCGGGACGATTTGTGTCTTTGAAAGAAAAGGGCCTGGGATTTAATGCTTGAAAAAGCCTGGCAAGCGGACGCTTTAGACGACAAGCCGTACGGGTCAGGGGAGATCCCGCGGTTAATGATGGGCTTCTGGAAGGAGGCCGTCCCATGTTGATCACCCATGCCAACCTGATCACCTGGGAGTCGCCGAACCGGATTCTGGCGGATTACGCCATTGCTATTAAAGGAGATCGCATCCAGGCTGTGGGGCCGCGCCAGGAGATGGAAGCGCGCTATTCCCAGGAAGAACGGTTGGACGCTGAAGGCCAGTACGTGATGCCGGGAAACATCTGTGCCCACACCCACTTCTACGGGGCTTTTTCCCGGGGAATGGCCATCCCTGGGGCGGCGCCGTCCACTTTTGTTGAAATCCTGGAAAAATTGTGGTGGCCGCTGGACCAGTCGCTTGACCTTGAAGCGGTGCGCTACTCGGCCCTGGTGTGCCTGATCGATGCTATCCGCCACGGCACGACCACGCTGATCGACCACCACGCCTCGCCCAACGCCATCGAAGTTTCGTTGGATGCCATCGCCCAGGCTGTGGACGAATCGGGGCTGCGCGCCGACCTGTGCTACGAGGTGACCGACCGGGGCGGGGAGGCAAAAGCCCGGGCTGGTATCCGTGAAAATGCCCGCTTCATCCAGCGCGTCCGCCATGACCATCCGGCCAACGGCCGGCTCTCGGCTCATTTTGGCCTGCACGCCAGCCTGACCCTTTCGGATCGTACGCTTGACGCCTGCCGGGCTGCTCTGCCGGAAGGAGCCGGTTTTCATATTCATGTGGCGGAAGGGATAGCCGATGAGTATGATAGCCAGGCCAAAAGCGGGCTGCGCGTGGTGGACCGCCTGGCGAAGTTTGGCATCCTGGGTCCGGCCAGCATCGCGGCTCATGCGGTCAACGTGGATGCCAGGGAGATCGACCTGCTGGCCGATAGCCAGACCTGGGTGACCCACCAACCGCGCTCGAATATGAATAATGCCGTGGGTGTTGCTCCGGTGGAATCTTTGCTCAGGCGCGGGATTAAAGTGTGCCTGGGGAATGACGGCTTTACCCACGATATGTGGCAAGAGTGGAAGGCGGCTTATTATGTGCACAAGGCCTGGAACCACGATCCTCGCCGTATGCCGGGGAACGAGGTGATCCAGATGGGAGCCTACCATAATGCGGCGCTGGCCACGGCCTGTTCCGGCGCACCGGTGGGGGTTATTGCCCCGGGAGCGCTGGCTGACCTGATCCTGGTGGATTACCATCCCTTCACGCCCCTCACGCCGGATAATTTGCCCTGGCATATCCTGTTCGGTTTTCATGAGGGCATGGTGACGGCTACCCTGGTCGCCGGGCGGTTGTTGATGTACCGCCGGGCGTTGCTTACCCTCGACGAGGAGCAGATTACCCGCCAGGCCCTGGCCCTGGCTCAAAAAACCTGGACGGCTTATCGATCTATCCAGCAGAGTTCTTAGAAAGGACATGATGACAGATTCTCCATCCCATCCTACCATTGCAATCATGGGGGGCACCGGTAAAGAGGGCAAAGGACTGGCCTATCGCTGGGCCAGGGCCGGGTACCCGGTGATCATTGGATCGCGCACGGCTGAGAAAGCCCTGGCCGCTGCAGCCGACTTACGCGCGCGAGCTGGCGATGTATCCATCCACGGTACGACCAACCAGGAGGCCGCCCAGGCGGCCGGCGTGGTGGTGGTCACGGTGCCCTATGCGGCCCATCGCGAGACCCTCGAAGGCCTCAAGCCTGCCCTGCAGGGTAAGCTGGTCATCGATGTGACCGTGCCTTTGGTGCCACCCAGGGTAACCCGGGTGCAGATGCCGCCTGCGGGCAGCGCGGCGATGGAGGCGTTCCAGATTCTTGGTGAGGGCGCTCAGGTAGCTTCGGCTTTTCACAATATTTCGTATGAGCACCTGCTGAATGATGAGCCTGTTGATTGTGATGTGCTGGTATGTGGGAGCTCTAAAACCGTTCGGGCTGCGGCGCTGGGATTAGTGCAGGCGGCGGGGCTGGTAGGTTTTGACGCCGGGCCGCTCGAAAATTCAGTCGTCGCCGAAGGGTTAACTTCTGTTCTGATCGGAATTAACAAGCAATTTGATGTACAATCGGCAGGAATACGCATTACCGGGGTCCCTAGATGACGTTAACCCTGACCGCTTTGCCTGGTATCCCCCTGATTCGCCCTGGCGATGATCTGCCGGCCATCCTGGCTGCTGCATTATCTCGGGCCGGCATTCGACTGGAAGATGGCGATGTGTTGGTGCTTGCCCAGAAGATTGTCTCCAAAGCTGAAGGCCGGCTGATTAACCTGACCCAGGTGACGCCTTCGCCGCGCGCGGTCGACCTGGCTGGCCAGGTGGAGAAGGACCCGCGTTTTGTTGAGCTGGTTTTACAGGAAAGCCGTGATGTGGTACGGGCGCGTCCTGGGGCGCTGATTGTGGAGCACAAGCTTGGCTTTATCAGCGCCAATGCCGGGATCGACCACTCAAACGTGGCAGGTTTGTGGGGAAACCCGGAAGATTGGGTGCTGCTCTTGCCGGAGGACGCGGATGCCTCGGCCGAGCGAATTCGCCTCGGGCTGGTAGGTGGGAGCGCGCTCAAGCTGGGTGTCCTGATCATCGACTCGCATGGCCGGGCCTGGCGCAACGGCGTGATCGGGACGACTATCGGCCTGGCGGGACTGCCCGCGCTGGTCGACCTGCGCGGGGTGCCAGACCTGTTCGGTTACCGGCTACGCATCACCCAGGTGGCCGCGGCCGACGAGCTGGCAGCCGGCGCTTCTTTGCTGATGGGCCAGGCGGCTGAATCGACGCCGGCGGTGCATGTGCGCGGTTTCCCGTACCCGTTGCGCGAGGGACACCTGTCAGAGCTCATCCGCTCAAAAGCTACCGATCTGTTCCGTTAACTGGAAAGGGGATTATGTACGCGATTGTCACGATTCTGGATGAAACCACCAGCGCCATCATTCAGGGCTTGTGGCAAGAGCTGGAAGATCGCTGCGGCTTATCCGGCATCAGGGCTTTCCCGATCCCACATTTTTCCTGGCAGGGGGCTGAAGCGTATGAGATTGAGGCCGTAAATGCGATGCTGGAAGAGATTGCGGCGGGGGCATCGCCCTGGGTGATGCATGCCGATGGTCTGGGGCTGTTCACCGGCCAGGAACCGGTGATTTATGTTCCTATCTCTAATTCTCTGCGCGCCACCCGGCTGCACCAGGCTATCTGGCGGCGGGTGAAGAAATTTGCCAGCGGGCTCAATACCCTTTACGCGCCAGGGCTTTGGATGCCGCACATTACCCTGGGGTTGATGGACGTCAACCATGAGAAGCTGCTCTGCGCGGTTAAGGAGCTGACGAATCGCCCACTCCTTTTTGAAATCCAGGTGAACAACCTGGCCCTGGTCTCGCAGGAAGGGGATCAGGTGGGCCAGTTGCAGCGGCGGTTTGATTTTAAAGGAGGCGATCATGGCCGGTTTGGTGCCTGATTCACACGCTGATCTGTTGTCGGATGAAAAGAGAGCCGTGGCTTACCTGGTCACGCTGATGCCTGATCGCACCCCCCAGGTAACGCCGGTCTGGTTCCAATGGGATGGCGGTTATATCTGGATTAATTCAGCCAGGGGAAGGGTGAAAGACCGCAACATGCGTATTCATCCCCAGGTGGCCCTGTTGATTCCCGATCCCGCCGACTCCGATCACTTCCTTCAGATCCGGGGCATTGTCCTGTTGATCACTGAAGATGGCGCCTCGCAACACGCCAACCGCCTGGCGCAGAAATATACCGGACAGGCCTGGACGCCCAACTCGCCCGATGAAGTGCGCGTGAGGTATAAAATTAAACCAGAGCATATTATGGTTTCCCAATTTTAACCAAAGGAGCGGTCCATGCGAGTGGCAGCGCTGGCGGGTGGGGTAGGTGGGGCCAAACTGGCTTATGGCCTGGCGCGCCTGCTCTCACCGGATGCTTTGAGCGTGATCGTCAACACCGGCGATGATGTGGAGCTGTTTGGGTTGTCTATCTCCCCAGACCTGGACACGGTGTGTTATACGTTGGCCGGGCTGGCTAATGAGGAAACCGGATGGGGACAGCGGGATGAGACCTGGCAGGCGTTTTCCGCGGTGGAACGGCTGGGTGGGCCGGCCTGGTTCCACCTGGGCGACCGCGACCTGGGTACCCATCTTGAACGCACCCGCCGGTTAGCCAACGGTGAGCCTCTCAGCGCGATCACGCGCGACTTTTGCCGGGCATGGGGTGTGCGCCACCCAGTTTTCCCCATGACTGACCAGGCTGTGCGTACGCGTGTGATGACGGTCGAGCTGGGAGAGCTGTCTTTTCAGTCCTACTTTGTTGAGCAGCAATGCCGCCCGCGGGTCACGGGCTTTCGCTTCGAAGGGGTGGAGGCCAGCCGGCCGGCGCCCGGTGTGCTGGAGGCGCTCGGTCAGGCAGATTGCATTGTGGTGTGCCCATCCAACCCCTGGGTGAGCATTGACCCGATCCTGGCCATTCCCGGCATCCGGCAGGCGGTTGCGGCAAAGCCGGTGGTCGCGGTCAGCCCGATCATCGGCGGTAAAACGGTCAAGGGCCCGGCTGCCAAGATGTATGCGGAATTAGGGATTGAGCCTTCGGCCAGCGCGGTGGCCAGGCACTACCGCCCCTGGTTGACCGGGTTTATCCTTGATCAGGTCGATAATGGACTGGTTAATGAGATTGCCAGTTGGGGTATAATCACTAAGGCGACAGATACCCTGATGACCAGCCTGGATCAACGGGAGCGGCTGGCGAAGGAAGTCATCGCTTTTTGCGAAATTATTGCCGAGAGGAACTAAAACTCTTGAGCTTGTGGGCGATTGTACCGGTAAAACCCTTGAAACGAGGGAAATCGCGACTGGCTGGTGTATTATCTGACGAAGAACGCGCGACCCTCAATCAGACTTTATTTATCCATACCCTGCAGGTCCTCTCGGAAACGCCCGAGATTGATCATATCCTGGTGATCAGCCGCGATCCATCCGCCCTGGCGCTGGCGCGCGAGCAGCGTGCACGCACGTTGCAAGAAGAAGGCACCCCCGAGCTGAATATGGCCTTGCGCCGGGCGACCGTGGTAGCCCAGGTGTATGCGACCGGCGGAATTTTGATTCTGCCGGCTGACCTGCCACTGTTGAATGTCAAAGATTTGCAACAGTTAATCGGGCTGGCGCACGACCCGCCCGTGGCGGTCATTGCCCCTGACCGGCGGATGGACGGGACCAACGCTTTGTTGCTCAAGCCAGTTGGGTTGATCCAATATGCCTATGGGCCAGGCTCGTTCCGCATCCATAGTGAACGGGCTAAGGCTGCCGGGGCGCGCCTGGAGGTGGTCCATCTTTATTCGTTCTCCCTCGATTTGGATATTCCGGCAGACCTGGATGAATACCACAAGCTGGAATCGGCCGAGGTGAAAATTTGAATGACCAGCACCAATTAACTGGAGGGTGAGAGCATGCCGGAAAGGGTCGCATTATATTTACAGGATGCACATGATTTACGCGATGGCCTGGAGTATGCCCGCTACGCCGAGCAGCGCGGCTTTGAGGCTGTCTGGCAGGCAGAGAGCCGCCTGGTGCGCGACGCCATTGTGCCGATGGCGGCTTACGCTGCGGTGACGCAACGCATTAAGGTGGGCTCTGGGGTGATCAACAACTGGACGCGCAATATTGGCTTGCTGGCGGCGACTTTCCTGACCCTGGATGACCTGGCGCCCAATCGCATCATCTGCGGCATCGGCGCGTGGTGGGACCCGTTGGCCCACAACGTGGGTATTGAGCGGAAAAAGCCCCTGGTGGCCATGCGCGAAACGGTCACGGTGTTGAGGCGTTTGCTGGCGATGGAACGCGTCACCTTTCATGGTGAATTTATCCACGTAGAAGGCATCGAGCTGGACGTCGTCCACGGGCGGAGAGAGCCGCGTAACGTGCCGGTGTTCATTGGAGCGACCGGCGATCAGATGATGGAGATGACCGGCGAGCTATGCGACGGCGTGGTGCTCAATTATTGTGTGCCGCCCGAGTACAACCATAAGGCGCTGGAATTGCTGGAGCAGGGCGCGCGCAAGAGCGGGCGCAGCCTGGATGCGATCGACCGGCCGCAGTTGGTGGTGTGCTCAGTTGACCGCGATCATGATAAAGCCATCGACACCACCCGCAGCCTGTTGACGCAATACCTGGCGCAACAGCCGCATATCGCCAAGGCTTCTGGCGTATCGCCGGAGGTGGTGGCGAGCATCCAGGCGATCCTGGGCTGGCCAGCGACCCACGAGCAAATCGAGCGCGCCAAGCACCTGGTACCCGACGACCTGATTGGCCGCATCACCGCCTCCGGCACACCCGATGAGGCGCGCGCCAAGGTAGCCGAATACCGCAAGAATGGCTGCACCTGCCCCATCCTTTACCCGGTTGGTGGGGATGTCAGGCTCCTCATCGATACCTTTGCCCAGGCATGAACAAGCAGCCCGGTTCTCGCTCCTGTTTTGTGTGTGGCCTTGAGAACCCCCGTGGCCTGAAGCTGGAATTTTATACCCTCTCCCCTGGGGAGGTAGAAGCGCGCACCACGATATCAGACGAATATCAAGGCTACCCCGGCGTGGTTCACGGCGGGGTGATTGCCGCGATGCTGGATGAAGCCACGGGCCGATCAATGATGGATGGCTCGCCATCCGGTTTTATGGTCACCTCGCAATTATCCATCCGTTATCGCAAGCCGGTGCCGGTGGGGCAGCCATTGAAGGTGGTAGGCCATGCCGGTACCCGCCGCGGGCGGGTGTCCCAGGCCACGGGTGAAGTTGTTGGCCTGGACGGGTCTATTTTGGCGCAGGCCGAAGCCGTGATGGTGGATATTCCTCCGGAGGCCGTGGCTGAGATGGACCCGGAAAAGCTGGGTTGGCAGGTGTATCCTGACCGGCCCAAGGAGAGAGCATGATCCGCGAATATTTTCGGCCCCAAACCTTGGAGGCAGCCCTGGCGCTGCTGGCCAGGCAGGAGCGACCGCCGGCGCCATTAGGCGGCGGAACG
>JAJYIW010000194.1 GCA_021789855.1 Chloroflexota bacterium
TGTCAGGAGCGTTCACATATCCCTTCTTAAATTACCCCGCCACCAGGTGTGCTCCCTGGTCATCGACGATCACCCGTTTTTGGCGGTGTTGAATTTTACGCCGGTAGATGCGGTATGCCATAAACAATCGCTGCAATCCCATGGACAGGCCGGCGGCCTGGGCTACCTTGAACCAGACCGGCAGGACCTGGCGGGGTGCTATGCGAATGGCTTTAATGAAATGGCTCAAAGCCACCCTGGGTTGTCCCGCATCGATCATCCGGCGACCGGCGTATATTTGCAGGCCGGCGTCAATCCGGGTCTCGCCGGCAGCCAGGATGGGGGCAAATTCGGCCTCTTGTTTTAATCGATCGATCAAGATAAAGGCTTCCTCGACAAAGGCGGGCGCCTGGGCCGTGGTTTTAGCGGAAGGGTGAGTGCGCTCAACGGCCCAGTAATGGCTCACATGCAAAATGGGCCCCTGGGCGGCGATGCGAATCCACAATTCATGATCCAGGCACATGTGCATGGTGGTGCGCAGGTAACCAGCTTTTTCCAGGGCCTGACGCCGCATGAAAACGGCTGGCTGTAGCAAGACATTGAACGCCAGGAGATCCTGGACGGTGTATTGCTGGTAGGGATGCCAGTCAAGCAGCCTGCCTTCGCCATCGACCATCACTCCGTCGCCGTAAACCATCCCGGCTTCCGGGTGAGCGAGCAGGGCGTGAACCGCCTGGCTCACTACTTGCGGGGTGTAATACAGGTCATCGGAGTTGATCCAGGCCACGATCTCGCCCTTTGCGCGGTGAAACCCCTTATTGATGGCGTCTGCCTGGCCCTTATCTTTTTCGGAGACCCACCAGGCCAGGCGATCAGCGTAGCGCTGGATAATTGCCTGGCTGCCATCCGTGGAGGCTCCATCGACGACCAGGTATTCGACCGGCGCGTAATCCTGGCTCAAGACGGAACGCAAGGTATCTTCCAGATAAATGGCCTGGTTGTAAGATGGGGTGACAATCGAGACGAGGGGATTCATGCGGCCTGGGCAGGAACAGGAATCTACTCGGTGCTTAACCTTGCCGTGGCGCCGCCGTCGACGATCAAGGCCTGGCCGGTCATGAAGGACGATTGCGCGTTATCCGCAAGGAAATAGATAGCATGAGCTATTTCGGCGGGCTGGCCGATGCGGCCGTTGACGGTTTTTCGCGCCAGGTTATCCAGGCGCTCAACCATCGTGGCGCCGCCCAGGTGACCGCGATCCAAACCGGCGCGCAGCATGGGGGTATCCACGGCCCCGGGCAAGACGGCGTTGACCCGGATGTTATCGGGGGCAAATTCAATCGCCATGGCGCGCGTCAGGGCCAGGAGGCCGCCCTTGCTGGCCGCGTAAGCCGCGATGTTGGCGGAGGTGGCTACCGCGTGAACGGAAGACATGTTCACAATGGCCCCGCCGCCAGCAGCCTTGAGCAGGGGGTGGGCCAGTTTGGCGCCCAGGAAGACGGAGCGCAGGTTGGTCGCCATCAGCAGATCCCATTCTTCCACGGTGGTTTCCAGCAGAGGTTTGGCGAACTGGATCGCGGCGCTGTTGAGGATCGCGTCCAGGTGAGGGGTAAAGGCGTGAACCCGTTCGTAGATGGCATCCAGGTTGGCCGGATCAGACAGGGTGGATTGGATAAACAAGCCGTTCTGGGGGAACTCACCCCGGTATTCGGCCCGGTCAACCCCGATGACGCGCCAACCGGATTCGGTGAATAGCTTCACACAGGCGCTGGCAATTCCGCCCGCGGCGCCTGTGATTAATATCGTGCGTTGTGATTCCACGTTTTTCTCCTTCACTTGATGACTTCCAGTAAATCGTTGTGCTCAATTCCCATGGCGTCCAGCAGATTATGGAACGTGCTCAAGTGGACGCGTTCCCAGGCTGAAGGGGAGGAATTGGCGTTGTGCGCTGCCAGCAGCACCTGATCCATGCGGCGCAAGGGACTGTCAGCTGGCAGGGGTTCTACTTCGAAGACGTCCAACGCTGCGCCGCTCAGGGCGCCGGCTTGTAAAGCAGCGACCAGGGCTGGCTCGTCCACTAACGGCCCGCGCGCCGTATTGATCAGCACCGCGCCCGGCTTGACCCATGCCAGGCTGTGGGTGTTGATAATGTGCCGGCTGGTAGGATTAAGGTCGCAATTCAAGCTGATGAAATCGGATCGGGAGAACAGGTCGGCCAGGCTGGTCATTTCAATGCCGTTTTCGAGCAGGAAGTCTGGCGCGATCGAGAGGATGTCGTTGCCCAGCAATTTCATCCCAAAGCCGCGCGCACGCCGCAGAACGGCTTTACCCACATTGCCCACACCGACGACGCCCAGGGTGCATTCACTCAAAGATCGCCCGGGAATTTTAGCCCATTCACCCGCCTTGACGGCCCGATCCATCCAGGGAATCTGGCGCGCGAAGGTCAGGATGTACCCCAGCACGCTGTCCGCGACAGGCAAGGTGAAGGCATTGGGTGTGTTGCACACGCGAACCCCAAGCTGGCTGGCCGCCTCGCGGTCGATCGAATCGATCCCCGTGCCCCACTTGGAAATGACCTTCAGACGGGGCAGGCAGGCTTCAATGACCCGGCGGGTGAACCGATCGTCGCCGCAAATGGTCCCGTCAAACTGGCCGGCATAAGCCAGGATTTCTTCTTCAGAGAGCCTTTCGTGAACTTCGGGAAGGATGACGTCCAGGCCATAATGGGAAAGAATTCTACGGAAGCGCTCCGCGGAAGGGAGCATATAAGGGGCAGAAAGAAGGATACTCTTGTTCATTTTCTATTTTTATTAATTGGGGTTATTTTCGGCTGAGAAGGAAATCGCAGATTGAGAATGCCAGTTCATCGTCAATGTCCCAGGCTTCACCGGCGTCCATTTCAAACATATAAGGCCTTTCGCCCAGCCGGTTGCGGCGCTGCTCCAGGGTTTGGCGGGTGAAAAGATATAGGCAGGAGTTTTCTTCAAATACCGGCGGCAGGTCCTGGGTGCGCAGCAAGATGGCCGGGTTGTGGTTGATCGGCCGGGTCAGCTCATCCCACAAGCGAATCTGCCGGCGGGTCACGGAGAAAAGCGAATCGTAGGCCGGGCGGTTGTCCAGCAAGGCCTGGATGGCTTTTGAGACCGTGCTGGCGCGCAGGAGAGGGTTGGTGCTGTGCGTTTGCAGGTACAGGTCTGCCGGCGCCAGGGAGGTATCGTGTAGCAAGACTTCATTCATGGGAATGGTGCCAGCGCGCAAATGCTCAGGCCGTTCGATCACTTTGACCTGGGGATAGCTGGCCTGCAAGCCTTCCATAATAATTGGACTGTCAGTATCAACCACGACCTGGTTAATTTCGGGGCAGGCCAGGAGGGTGTTGAGGATGTGCTGGTAGAGAGGTTTTCCGGCCAGGGGACGGAAGTTCTTACCGGGCACGCGCTCGGAGGTGTGGCGCATGGGCACAAGAGCGACTATTTTTACAGAGGAGGTCATGATGGGTTAAAGTCACCTACCAAGAGGATAATCCGTTTCGCCGGACCCTGGTTCTTCGGGTTCTGGTGGGATTATAACACGGCAGGGATCGCGCCTGCCAGTTTCGCCTGCATGGTTACCGGTCAGGCGCAACATACAAGGTGGCATCTTTATAATTCTTCAGGATGACCAACCCCTGGGTCAGCTCGCTCAACGGCGGATATTCGATCAGCTCCAGGTAAGGCTTAAATATGACCAGCAGGCTGCCAGGTACCTGCATTTCTGCCTGCATTAACGCGAGGTTTTGCTGGAAGTCATCCCGCGGCAGTCCTTTGACGCTGTCATATTTTTCTGGAATCCAATCGGCCAGCTTGCCGGTATTGAAATAGATGGCAGCGGCATTGTTGGAAAAAATGTATCCCGTCTGCGTGGATTTAATGTGGGCTATGGCCAGGGAGGTTTGCATGGCTTTATTGGTGTAACCGTAACCTGCTTGGGCATAATTCCTGAGATATGCCACGCTTAAAGGCAGGTTCATCCATACCAGGTATAGGCCCAGCCCCGTCACGATCAACTTACCCCAAACGGCTCTGTTAGCCCAGGTGGCATACCAGACCACGCAGGCAAACAATAGTTCGGTGGTCACATACAAAGGAGAAAGGATGCGCGTATCCCAATGGGTGGAAGCGTCCAGGAAAGTGCGGGAAATCAGCAGGCTCAGGCAGTAGCTGACGATAAAAACGATCAGTACCCCGGCGAAGCGGAGGGTCTTCTCTTCAGTATTTTCCAGCGTCCGGCTTCTGGCGGACAGCAACCAGGCTCCCAGGGCAATGACCCCAATGAGCCCGGTGACCAGCAGGAATGCCTCGGCGTTGTCCAGGGTCACCTTTCCGGGCAGAAACCAGCCCGCGGCGGTAGCAATGGCTTCGTACAAAGCGGGCCGGCCAGGCCAATGAAAGACCAAAGTGCGGTTGGTGGTTGAGCCGGTCAGCAGCCAATCCCGCAGGTACCAGATCAGCATGGGCACCAGCGTGGCGGTTCCATAAATGAGGGCTGTCTTGAGCCTTTCCTTCCAGGGGAAATTTTTGTGAAGGAGCAACCCGGCCAGTCCGGCCAGGACGACAACCTCGCCGACGTAACGGGACAGGCAGGCTAAAGCGGTGGCGACGCTGGCGCCGGCCAGCCAGGCTTTCCCTTTAAGCGGCTGGTATTCTGTGATGCACAAAAGCGCCAGCATTAACAACAGCAGGAAGATTCCCTCGGACAGGCCGGCAACGATCACGCTGAGGGTCACGGAAGAGACGAGAAAGACGATCGTGCCGCCCAGTCCGGCCCAGGGCGCATGGGTATAACGCGCCAGCAGCCAGCCGAATAAGAAACTGTTGCCGCCAAACAGGAGGCATGCCAGAATGCGTGCGGCCAGGAGGACATTGCCTGCCGTGAAAATGCTGAACCCGGCTACCAGCAGAGGATACAGGGGCGGGTAATGAGTGAGGGGGATGAGCTGCCCTGCCTGTGATAATCGCCCCAGGCCTGCTCCCGAAATAAAATTCTGTGCGGCTGTTAAATAAAAATACGAATCGGAATCCACCAGTACACCCCAGGGCGTACTGAGGTAGGTGATCACCATGCCCGCCACCGCCAGAATAGCCATGAGGACATAGGGAAGTGAAACTTTGGTTTTCATTTTTGCGCCGTTTGAATCAACAGAGAATACAAAAAACCTTTTTTAAATGGAACCTGGGCAGTGACGCCGGGGTTCTTGAGGGGATAGCTCTTCCCACCGATGACCAGCGGTCCCGTTTGCCGGGTTAACTTGCCTCCGGAGGTATCGAAGAGAATCACGTCGGTGCTTGGAACCTGGGTATAAAGGGATGGCGGGGCCATGGTGGTGTTGGCGTCCAGGCTGAAGAGACCCTGCTGGTTAACCAGGAGCTTATCCCAACCGGGGTTCAACCGGTAGACCCGCGGTGGGTTCTTCCAGTCTGCCGGGAAGGTGTAAATCTGATTGAGCACCCTGGGCATGTTCCAGGTGTTTCCTCCGGCCTGGCGGGTATTTCCCAGGCCGACCGGATCGACCAGGATCACTGTGCCATTGCCTATATCTTGTATTTGTGGAAGGAGCCTGGTCCAGAAGGTTTGTTGGTCCACCCAAGCCTGGCTGTAATCCTTTTGAACAAATAATCCAAATCCCACCAGGAAAGCTAGAAGGCCGGCGACTCCCCAAGATAGTAATTGTTTTATACGGTAGGAGCGACTGATGTAAAAAAGAAAAGCGATGATACTGGTTAATACTATTGGGGCTCCGACTACAGCTGAAAGGTGCACACGAGTATCGCGTCCAGTAATGGCATATGGGCGGATGGTAAAGGTGAGGGGGTATGCCAGGATCAAAAGGGCCAGGCCAGCAATTACCAGGCGAAGGATCGGCTGTAGATGACGGGGAAGCTCTTCGGGCCAGGTCCATTCTCTTATTATTTTTAACCAATCCCTGGCAGTTTTGTTTGTAAACCAATTCCACAGGTTCACTTTCTCTGTAAGAGTTTCCCATTGAAGGCGAGAAAATAACAGGCCAAAAACGATCCAGGATCCCAGGATGGCGAGGGCAATTTCGAGATTGAGCGAACGCAAAGTCTGTAGAGGGCGGTAGAAATAGGTACCCAATGCTACCAGAGGGCCGATCAAACTATGGCTGATGGGAATAGTTAATATATCTCGCAAGGTAAGATCGCTGACCCTGGCTTCGCTGCTGAAAGAGCGTAAAAATATGACCATGGCAAGAATTGCGATGACTAAAATAAAATGACGCACCAGCCGCTTAAACCAGGGTTTGTCCCAGACTGGTTCTAATAATGGGACGGCGAGAAAGACGAGATAAGACGTTTCATAGCAAAAGATTGCCCCCAGGATGATGAAATATGAAAGCGCCCGCTTTCCTGATAAATACGCATGAGCTGCCAGGAGCAAAAAGGTGATGGATGGTTGCAGGCCAAGGCTGGCGATGACATAGGGCTCGGTGGTATCAGCAGCGAAAAGACAATAGGCCAGCGC
>JAJYIW010000195.1 GCA_021789855.1 Chloroflexota bacterium
GCCTGGTACAGGATGAAAGGCGCGGCCTGGCCAGCAGCCTCAGCGCTGTTTCCACTCAACTGCCGCGCTCTGCCGGGCCGGCCATTGCCGGCTATCTGTTGAGCCTGGGACAATTTTCCCTGCCTTTTTATTTCGCGGCGTTTTTCCAGGGCATCTACCTGTTACTTTATCATCGTGTCTTTCATCAATTCGAACCCAATCATAGGAATGGAAGAACGCAGAAAGAAAACGTTAATCAATAGCAGAAAGGAGAACGAAAATGCAACCGCCCCAACAACCAGGTCAAAAAAAACCGAGCATTCATTGGTTTTGGTGGGTGATCGCAATCGCCCTATTGATTTGGAACATCCTGGCTTTCCTGCCTAAAAGCGCGCCTGAGATCAGCCTCCCTTACAATCAGTTTGTCATCCTGGTCGGCCAGGGGAAAGTTGCCAGTGTCAACATTTCTGGGAGCGTCATCACCGGCCAATTCACCCAGCCACAGCCCAACCTGCTCCTGACCCTGACGCCTCCCTCAACTGGCACCCCTCAAGCCACACCCGCACCATCGGGAGATTACCTCGACTTTCAAACCATTTTCCCGGAGACGCAGGGCGATCCGAATCTCATCCCCTTGATGGAAAAGAACAACGTTTCCATCAGTGTGGCCCAACCGCTTAACCCGATCATCAGCATTTTACTATCATCGGTATTACCGCTCTTGCTATTTGTGATCGTCATGTTCTGGATCGGGCGGAGAATGACGATGGGGCAATCAGGGTTGACCAATATTGGACGCAGCAAAGCACAGGAATATAATCTTGACCGCCCCAATACCACTTTCGCAGACGTCGCTGGAGTCGATGAAGCGAAACAAGAGCTTCAAGAAGTGGTCGATTTTCTCCGTTTTCCAGATAAATACCACCGGATCGGCGCTCGTATTCCACGAGGGGTATTGCTGGTTGGCCCGCCCGGAACCGGTAAAACCCTGATGGCGCGGGCTATAGCCGGTGAAGCGGGTGTGCCTTTCTTCAGCATCAGCGGCTCCGAATTCGTGGAAATGTTTGTCGGCGTAGGCGCCAGCCGGGTGCGGGATTTGTTTGACAAGGCTAAAGCTCAATCGCCGGCGATTGTTTTCATCGATGAAATTGACGCCGTTGGCCGGCGGCGGGGAACTGGGATGGGAAACGTTAACGATGAACGTGAACAAACCCTGAACCAGCTCCTGGTAGAAATGGACGGCTTTGATGAACGCCACGAAACGATCGTGATCGCCGCGACTAACCGGCCAGATGTGCTGGACCCTGCCTTGCTCAGGCCTGGCCGTTTTGACCGCCAGGTCACGGTGGGATTGCCTGACCGCCGGGGGCGAGAACGCATTTTACAAATCCACACCAAGGGGCTTGCCCTCGGGCCAGACGTCAATATCACCAATCTTGCCCGCACGACCACCGGGTTTAGCGGCGCCGACCTGGCCAACTTATGTAATGAAGCCGCCTTGAACGCCGCCCGAGTCAATCACGACCTGATCCAGCAAACAGATTTTGAGTCCGCGGTGGATCGCGTCCTCCTGGGAGAGAAGCGCAACCTGGTGCTTAACGAGCAACAACGCACCGTGATCGCGTACCATGAATCAGGCCATGCCCTGGTCGCCTGGCTGACCCCCAATGCGGATGCGGTCAACAAGGTGTCAATTATCCCGCGAGGCCGTGCGTTAGGCGTGACCGAACAGATGCCCGGTGAAGATCAATACAACTACAGTAAAGAATACCTCCTGGCTCGCCTGGCAGTCATGTTGGGTGGGCGCGTTTCAGAAGAGATCGCCCTGAAAAGCATCACCACCGGCGCTGAAAGCGATCTGTCAGAGGCTACCCGCCTGGCTCGCCGGATGATTACCCGTTGGGGCATGGGCAGCCTGGGCCCGGTGGCTTATGCCACCGATGAGCAGCAACCCTTCCTGGGCTATGAGCTGACCCAGGGTCGCGAGTATAGCGAAGAAATGGCAGCGAGGATTGATGGCGATGTTCAGAAATTGCTTAACGAACGGTATGAATTCGCCCAGCAATTAATCACAGGCGCGCGCGAATCCTTAGACCACCTGGTGCAGGAATTACTCCATGAAGAAGTCGTGCAACGAGAGGAATTAGAACACATCCTGGGGCCAAAGACTACGCCAGAAGATGCATAATTTAAACCACCGGCCCGGGTTATGCAGAAATGATCCGGTTGATAACCAGCTGGCGAAATTCAGGTGACAGGCTGGCGAAGTAAGCGCTGAAACCGGTTACCCTGACCACCAGGTCGGGGTATTTGCTGGGATCTTTATTCGCCTCCAATATTTTTTCGGTATCCAGAATGTTCATGTTAATCTGGGTACCACCTAGCTTGAAGTGAGAGGTGATCAGGCTGGTAATATTATCCACGGCCTCTTCGTCGCGGGTGATAGCCGGATCCAGTTCTATCTGCATAGGGGCTGTGTTTCCATAGCCAGGCTGGACTGAAGCAATGGCCACGGCCAGCGCCGTGGGAGCGCCATCTTTACGGAATCCGGGCTCAGGGTTGGACCCGTGGCTGATAGGTTCTCCCGCCCGCCGGCCATTCGGCGTTGCGCCAATCTCCTTACCCATGGGAATAGTACTGGCCCAGGAGAACAAGCCGGGGATCATATTGAAACCATGGGGAGTCTTGCTCTCTTTAACCTGCTCAGTGAACGTCCGGGCGATTTTCACAGCATAGTCATCGGCCAACGACCCACCCGAACCGTAATGAGGGACGTTGTGCATCATCAATCGTGTGCGTTCTCCCTCAAGGCCAGCCCAATTCTCCTTCAGGTTATCCGCCAGGGCCTGCCAGGAAATACGGTGTTCGCCTTCAATGCGTTGTTCCAGAGCCGCAAACGAGTCAGCGACCGTTGCCAGGGCGGCGCCATCGACGCAAAGGTTATAATACTCCACCCCGCCATGGGATGCATCCAAGCCTTTTTCAATCGGCCCATAGCACAGGAGGTCCAATACCATTTCGGGAAAGACCTCGTGCATGTGATCGAGGTGATAATCCAGGGACCGGCTGATCGCCTGTACGCCGCGCTTGAGGTGATGAACAAAACGCGACCACAATTCATACACTGAAGGGGTTACAGCAGGGTCATTCATCATTTCATTGAAGGCATATTCAAATATTGCCGCAAAGTTGATCTTGACGCAATCGTTCAAGGTATATTCTCGCCCCGGGATCGCTGACCAGTGACACCCGGTATAAGCCCTCTGGCGTCCCAATGCCAGGGGGTAACCATTGCGAGTAAAGCCTGACGCCGTCTGTTCGACCCCGAGGAATTTGGGGATGCCAGTGCGATCATGGAAGAGCACTTCCACCCCACGCCTGGCCAGGGCAGGATCGACCGAATCGCCCACACATACCCCGATGTTGGCCGGGATGCGCAGCAAATGAGCCGCTTCCAATACCAGAAAGGACACGGGGTTGGTCGTATCCTGGCCTTCTGCGTCCGGCCCACCCAGCTGGATATAGGCAGTATCTCTCAGGAGAATGCAGGCAATATCGAAAGTGGCTTCCTCGTCAGACAGGGCCCCTTTCTGGGCGTCATGCTGGTAGAAAGGCTCCAATAACAGGTCCAGGCGACCTAAAGAACCACTTCCATTAAACATTCGAGCTGTAATCTGGTACCACAAGATCCACTGGCAGGCTTCGCGAAACGTTTGGGGCGGCTCAGTGACCAAGCGGGCATTGATCGCGGCCATCTCTTCGAGGTTGGCCCGACGCTGGGGATTGGACTCTTCTTTCGCCAGGCGTGCAGCCTCAACAGCGGAACGGCTAATCCAGTTCTGGACGCCCCGGACAATGTCTTCCAGCCCATCGTAAAAGTCAACTGATTGTGGGTGGCGCGAACGGCTTTCCGCGATACTTCTTAAGACACCCTTCCAGCCCTTGTCCAGGCCAATCTGGAGATCCTGGCTAAAGTGCTGAGTCGCGCCAATGCCTGGAAGGAGCTTATATCGCTTAATATCTTCTCGCAAGTCCTTAAAATCCAGATCGGGATTCCAATGAGGCTTGCGATAGGACATAAAATTAACCATATATCCCCCAGCCAGGGCGCTGACCGGATCGATATAAACCGGGTGCATTTCGAGCAATCGCCGGTAATTTTCGCCCGTAGCCTTGGGCCCGAAAAAGCCGCCGCTGGGATGATTGCTCTTTACCTGAAAACCCTTCAAGAGACAATCCGTGATCGGCATTCCAGAAGAGCTCATCGTGCGGACTATTTCACGACGGTCCGGCGGCGGTAATATGAGCCCATGATCATCCGTATCCATCGAACCGACCACCCGCTGCTTTTCGCGAGTCTGCTCTAATTTGGTGGCCCGTAACAGGTCAATGCGTTGTTGGAAGGTAAGACTTTCCTGAATGGCGATGGTTTCCATACCCAGACTCCTGAACCTGTAACTGATGGATAATGATTTACCGAACCCGGACGGTGATGCCAGCAGCCGTGGCCGCTTCGGCCAGTGAGAGCATCTTCTCTTTTGAAGGCGTTTCAAGTGGCGCAGCGAGATAATCCATACCCAGGCTGCGGTATTTATCCCCGGCCATGCGATGGAATGGTAGAAGCTCCAGGTCGGGATTTTCCACAGGACGTGAAGCATGAACCGCCGATCCAGGAGGCGGCGTGCTTCCAGGCCGGGTGGATTTTATGGAAGCGATATAAGCCGCAATGGCGCCTATCTCTTCTGGGGTGTCGTTGACCGTGGGGACGACAGGCGTTCTGAATAGGACCGGTTTTCCGCTTTCGGCCAGGCGCCGGGCATTCGCCAGGATGCGCTCGTTGGGGACGCCGGTTACCTCTCGATGCCTGGCAGAGTCCATGTGTTTGATATCCATCATGACCAGATCAGTCACCGGGAAGATGCTTTCGATCACCTCCCAATGAACATTTGAGGTAGTTTCGATAGCCGTATGGATGCCTTCTGCCTTAGCCTGCGCCAGAATCGCCAGGGCAAATTGAGGTTGGATCAACGGCTCGCCGCCTGAGAGCGTGATGCCTCCGCCCGAGGTTTCGTAAAAAGCGATATCCCGGCGAACTTCCGCCATCACTTCCTCCGAGGTCATTTCTTTGCCGACCTGTTGCAGACCACCCGAAAAACACACGTCCAGGCACTTACCGCACAAATCACACCGGTCGCGGTGGTACATGCGGGTGCCATCTGCCAAAAGCTCCTGAGCGCCATCCGGGCAAGCCCGAACACACTCGCCACAGCCAATACAGCGCGAAGCATTAAACTGAATTTCGAGGTTGACGTGCAGCCCTTCCGGGTTATGACACCAAAAACAACGCAAGGAGCAGCCCTTCAAAAAGACGGTGGTGCGTATCCCAGGGCCATCATGGATGGAAAAGCGCTGGATGTTAAAAACGGTTCCCGTACGGCTCAGATCCGGGGCCTGGTTTTTTGGATTGCGGAGCAGGTTCTGCCCCGTTAAGGATTCCTCAGTGTGGGTGACGGTCACCGCCATAATAAACTCTTGCGCCTCCCAGCGGGTTTGATCAAGCCATACCAGGCCAGCAATCCCAACCCACCGCCCGTGGCGTCAATGCCCACGTCCACCGGGCTGGGGTGGCGGCCCGGCACGAAGGACTGGTGAAACTCATCCGTGGCAGCAAACATAACAGCCAGGAGCCAGGGCAGCCACCAGCGTTTTCGATCCCAGCCCAGGCCATAGGCATACGCCAGCGTCAGGAGGGCATATCCAATCATGTGCCCACCTTTTTTGACGATTAAGTCCGCCCATGCAAAGCTGGGCAGCTCGCTGGAGGGGGTAGCAGAAAAGGTAAAAATAGCCAGCATCATGACGATGGCTGGTCCCCATCTTTTAAGAAAAACCATGAACTTAAACATTGCTTACCGCATCTCCTGCCCGCCGGTCACGTTGATCGCCTGGCCGGTCATATAACTGGCCTGGTCCGACGCCAGGAAAACGACCACGTTACATACGTCCTCGTAGGTGCAGCCACGTTTCAACGGCACCTGGTCGATGTATTTCTGGCGCACTTCCGCCTCGGTGATATTCCACTTGTGGGCATATTGTTTGAAAAGCGCGTTGGGGCCATCGTTCCATAAGGGTGAGTCTAAGAGGTTCCCCGGGCACACCGAGTTGACCCGCACGCCATAATCTGCCAGGTCGAGGGCGATGGATTGGGTCAGGCCAATCCCGCCGAATTTGGAGGCCGCGTAAGCTGAATTTTTATAACTGCCCTTCTTGCCCGATTTTGAATTGATCTGGATGATCGTTCCATGGCGCTGTTTTTCCATAATGCGTGCGGCATGCTTGGCAGTCAGAAAATAACCGAACAAATTAACGTTCATCACTGCCCGCCATTTTTCCGCTGGAAACTGGCTGATCTCTTCGGCGATCAGGATACCGGCATTCGACACCACAATGTCGAGCCGGCCAAATTCGGCCACCGTGCGGTCGACCATTGCCGCCACCTGTTCCTCGTCGGTCACGTCCACCT
>JAJYIW010000196.1 GCA_021789855.1 Chloroflexota bacterium
GCCGCCGGATGGGCGGGTACTGTTGTAACCACCGGCCGACCACGCGGAGCGCGCTTAAGTCGATTTCGACGACTTTTTGTATATCCGGTCGCTGGACTTTGACCACTACATGCTGGAAAACAGGGGGAGTGTCTTCTTCCCCGCTGGTTACAGGCAACCTGGCCGAATGAACCTGGCCGATGGATGCTGCCGCAAGCGGGGTCTCCGAGAACTCCAGAAATTTCTCGGAAAGGGGCAGGTTAAATTCCTCCTCGATCACCCGCCGGATGGCTTCCAGGCTTTCAGGCTTGACTTCATCCTGAAGGCCAGAAAGCTCTTGGGTCACTTCTTCTGGTAAGACATCCAACCGGGCTGAAAGGAATTGGCCTACCTTGATTAATACGCCACCCATCTGGATAGCCAGGCTGCGAAAGGCCGCTGCTGCGGCGCGCAACCTGCCGGGTCGGGTACGCCGGGATAACCCGCGCAACCCAAGATGGGGTAAGATAATATCCCATACGATCTCGTTGATCAGGATCCTGGCAAAAAACCAGAGGATGCGGCGGTAGCGTGATTCGGTCATGGGGATTCACTAATAGAGCTTCTACCCTCGCCTGTGGGTGTGGTTTAAATATCCAGATTCCGAACTTCTTTGGAATGCGTGGTGATAAAGCGGGTGCGAGGAGGCACGGCCTCGCCCATCAGCATGTCAAAGGTCCGGTCTGCTTCCGCGGCGTCATCGATCCCCACCATGAGCAAGGTGCGGTTTTCAGGGTTCATGGTGGTTTCCCATAACTGCTCAGGGTTCATCTCGCCCAGACCCTTATACCGCTGGATGACTGCCTTTTCAGCGCCAGCCCCAAGATCACGCAGCCTGTTGTCCTTATCGGTGTCCGAATAGACGTAATGGACCTGGTTCTTGTAAGCCAGGCGGTAAAGGGGAGGTTGGGCGATGTAAAGGTGGCCTTCTTCTATCAGCGTAATCATGTACCGGAAGAAGAAGGTGAGCAACAATGTGCGGATGTGGCTGCCGTCGACATCGGCATCGGTCATGATCACGACCCGGCCGTAGCGTAAATTGCTTATGTCGAAATTGTCGCCGATACCGCAACCCAGGGCCGAGATCAGCGCTTTGACCTCGTTATTGGACAGGATCTTATCCAGGCGGGCGCGCTCGGTGTTCAGGATTTTACCCCGTAGGGGCAAAATGGCCTGAAAATGGCGGTCACGCCCCTGCTTGGCTGAGCCGCCCGCGCTGTCTCCCTCAACGATATACAGTTCCGTTTTATTGGGATCCCGCTCGGAACAATCGGCCAGCTTGCCGGGCAGGGTCAGGCTTTCCAGCGCCGACTTGCGAATGACCAGCTCGCGGGCCTTTTTGGCGGCGTCCCTGGCGCGGGCTGAGGTGAGGCATTTAGAAACGATCGCTTTGGCGGCCGATGGATTCTCTTCCAAAAAGGTATTGAAAGCTTCACCGATCACCTGCTGGGCATACGTCTGCACCTCGGGGTTCATCAGCTTGACCTTGGTCTGGCTTTCAAATTGCGGATCGGGGTGCTTGATGCTGATGATGGCGGTCATACCCTCGCGGATATCATCGCCGGTGAAGTTTACGTCGGTATCCTTAAGGAGGCCGCTGCGCCGGGCATAATCGTTGATGGCGCGCGTGGTTGCAGTTCTCAGCCCGGTGAGGTGCGTTCCACCATCAATCGTATTGATCGTGTTGGCAAAGGCATAAACCGATTCGTTATAGGCATCCGTATATTGGATGGCGGCTTCAATCCCGATCGCATCGATTTGTTTTTCCACGTGGACCACCGGGTGAATCACTACGCGGTTGCGGTTTAAATAGCGAACAAATGAAGTGATGCCGCCTTCAAAATGGAAGGTCATTTCCCGCTGAGCCCGTTCATCCAAAAGGTAAATGGTGACGCCTTTGGTCACGAAGGCCATTTCCCTGAAGCGTTGAACCAGCGTGTCAAAGCGGTAATCCATGCCTTCCCCTTTGAACAGGGTCGGATCGAATTTAAACGTGGTGCGGGTACCGGTCACGCCGGGGGGACAGACGCCGATGACCTTAACCGCTTCCTGGGGGATACCTCGTTCATACCGCTGGTAATAAACTTGGCCGTCTCGCCGGACTTCCACATCGCACCATTCAGACAGGGCATTGACCGCCGAAACGCCCACCCCGTGCAGCCCACCTGAGACTTTATAACTGCCGCTGCCGAATTTGCCGCCGGCGTGCAATGTCGTCATGACCACTTCAAGGGCTGACACTTTCTTCTGGGGGTGGATGTCCACCGGGATGCCGCGACCGTTGTCATCGACCGTTACGCTGTTATCGGTGTGGATGATTATGGTGATGCGATCACAGGCCCCTGCCAGGGCTTCGTCTATCGAGTTATCCACGACTTCATAAACCAGGTGGTGAAGCGCTCTCAGGTCGGTGCCGCCCACATACATGCCCGGGCGGCGGCGAACGGCCTCAAGACCTTCCAACACCTGGATGTCTTTCGCTGCATACGAGCTTACTTCGGTCAAGCTAAAACCTCCAAAATAGATAAAAAAACCTGGTGATGACCCGCCAATACCAGGATGATGGCGGCCTACCGCATCAAGAATTCAGATTGTTTTTGGGGCCACCCGATTATGTTGCATAATTTCCTGGGCCCAACGCATACCATCCCGGTAATAGATAAAGCTGGCCGTGACGATGCCTGTGGCAATGAAAGAATGTCCGGCGATGCCGACTAACATCATCCAGGAATTTTCGCTGGGAATTTGCCAGACCAGGTTCAGGCCCTGGCTGAGAAGAAGGGCGATCAGGACGAACAAGCCGGTCATGGGTAACGTAAAGCGCACCAGCCGGGCGCTCGTCCACATGGCGATAAAAACGTTTTGCTGGTAAGCGAAGATGCCATGAGGCGAAAATAGGAAAGGCACCAACAACCAGGCGATGACCAGCAGGGTGATTAGCAAGGTAAATTCAGCCAGGCCGGGGCTGATCAGGTAGACCAGCGGGATGATGATCATCAGGGGTATGCTTAACAGAACCAGGGCGATGATGCACACCAGGGTGAGTAACACCACCTGGAAGGTAGCGCGTATCGCCTGGGCCAGGTTGATCGGAGCCGCATTCTGGAACACAACGTGAGAAATCCAGTTGAAATACAGGCTTCCGGCCACCAGGCCAGCGATGGCCAGGATCACCCATAGTCCTAATGCGGTAACGGCCGATTTAATTTCATAAATAGGTGCACCCCCCAGGGGTGTGATGATGGGGTATTCTCCTGAGACCAGGCTCGGAACGCCGATGGGATAGGTTCGCAGGGTGCTCAACAGGTTGAAATGCACGGCAAAAAAATGCCATAATGTTTTGTTTGTGCTGACAATATTCGCCATGTCAGGGGTATCCAGCCCGGGCAGGGAGGTGGTTGCCGTGATGACGGGTTGGAGGAGATCCATGATGCGCAGGTGCGGCCCTAACCATAACAGCAGGTCCAGCAGGATAGGTAGCAACAACAGGCCACTATTTTTAGCGACGGTATCAAATCCCATTAAAAAGGAAGGGATTAACTTGGGAGGCGTAATCGTTTCAGGCTTAGTAGATGTTTCCATACAGCCTTAAATTTTACCACTATAATCAAGGTATAATCTTTTTGAATATGGAAGTGCAGCGATACATGCCTGACCGGAACCGCCTGAGCGTGACGATCGCAATGATCCTTCTGGCCTATGCGTTAACCGGTTTCGTGGTCATTCCATCGATTACGATATCGGTTAATTTGCTCGGTATTGCCCTCCCCTTTATAGTTGATTTTCATACCATTGTGTCTGTCCTGGTGGCCGCCATGGCAGCCACCGGTAGCGATTGGGTTCTGCGCAGCCACCCGGCCATAGCCAGCTCCGCGCCAGCCTGGCAGGCCATGCTCCACCATTGGATATTGCCCACATTGACCGCCTGGATGATTGGGTTTCCTCTGAACTTCCTTTCGGGTGAGCCTGCCTGGTGGGTGATGTTAGGGGGGGGTGGCGCTTTGTTAACCCTGGTGCTCATCTCTGAGTATAACGTCGTCGATTCAGCCAGCCTTTATCACCCCCTGGCTTCCCTGGTGCTGACCGCACTCTCTTTTGCCCTTTATTTGATCCTCTTGATCAGCCTGTGGTCGAGTGGGTTGCGTCTCTACCTGCTTTTACCTGCGATGGTGCTGGCTGCAGCCCTGGTGAGCCTGCGGACGCTTTACCTGAGGACGGGCGGCCGGTGGCTGTTAGTCTGGTCGGTGGGTATTGCCCTGATAGTGGGGCAAATTGCTACCGGGTTCCATTACTGGCCTCTCTCGTCGCTCCGCTTTGGCTTGCTGGTCTTGGGCCCAACCTATGCTCTGACCAGCCTGGCGGGGGCCATCGAGGAGGGCCGATCCGGACGCGGCGCTCTCGTTGAACCGCTGGTCATGTTAAGCCTGGTGTGGGGACTGGCATTCTGGGGCGCCAGGTAACCTGCTTTATGCTCTCCCTGTCTATTTCGGAGAAAAATTGTAGTAAAATGAAAAAACACGTGGCTTCTGTGTACCCGGAAGAAGCCTGTGGTTTATTGGCAGGTAAAGATGGCGTCATAACCGCTATCACGCCCATAGCCAATAGGCTCCGAAGTGCACACCGCTACTTTATGGAGCCTCAGGCCCTGTGGGTGGCCCTGATGCAAATGGAGGCTCAAAAATTAGAATGGTTAGGAATTTACCATTCTCACCCGCAGGGGCCAGCAACACCCTCCAATATCGATCGGGATGAAGCGGTTAGTCCTAAGATGGTCTATGTGATCTGGACGCCCGCTGGAACCAGGTTTGCCCAGGGGAATGTCCTAGATGAACAGCCTGCTATCGTGTGGCACGCCAGGGGGTTTTTAATAAATGGCGAGTGTGTGACAGAAGTAGAATTGGCCGGATGTTGATTGGGATAGAAATCTATCCGTTCTGGATTAGGATTGCAGATAGGAAAAAGCTATGTTTTTATTGGATGTCGCCGGAGTCTTGATTTTAGCCTACCTTATTGGTTCAATCCCATTTGGGTTAATCGTGGTATGGATTGTAAATGGTCAGGATATTCGCACAATCGCCAGCGGCAGGACGGGGGGAACCAATGCCATGCGCGCCGCCGGGCTGGGCGCTGGAATTGCTACGGCAATCCTGGATGGCTTGAAGGGCGCCGTGGCGGTCTGGTTGGCGCGTTGGTTTTTCCCTGGAGCAGCCTGGATATCCGTGGCAGCGCCGATCATGGCCATGATGGGCCACAATTATTCGATCTACCTGATCGAACGGCATGAAAATGGACGCATCCACCTGGGTGGCGGGGCAGGCGGCGCGCCATGCGTGGGGGGCGCCTTTGGACTCTGGCCGCCCAGCCTGCTGATCATCGTCCCCCTCGCGGCGGCTATCTGGTACGGCGTCGGTTACGCGTCTGTGACCACCATGTCCATCGCATTAATTGCCGTGGTTATTTTTGTGGTCAGGGCCAGTCTGGGATTGTCTCCCTGGATTTATGTCGTTTACGGCGTGGTGGCCGAATGCGTGGTGTTGTGGGCTTTACGCCCGAACATCAAGCGCTTGATTAACGGAACCGAACGCCTCCACGGGTGGCGCGCTCGGAAAAATGCAAAGCGCGTCACCATTAAGAAAAATCAAGCCTTACCATAACCCGGGAAATACACCGGCCTCAGCTCTCGGTTTTTATTTCCGGGCTGGCTGAGGCAGCCGGGCTGGTCTGCTCTTCTTCGAGAATCTGCCGGTAGAGCGCACGCAAATTGCGCCGGTGGAGTTCTTCCGCTAACCCACCTAAATAGACCCGGCTTTTCCCACAGGATTCGATATCCACCTCCGCCAGGGCTTCCAGTGGGTTACGCCGCCGGGCTGCCAGGCGGACTGCTTTGCGGATGGCTGACAGGTAAGCCAGGTTTTCTTTCACGGCTTCTTCGATTTCGCCCCGCAAAATAATGTCTCCATGCCCCTGGATGATATTTTCCAGGCCCATTTTCCCGATGCGCTTGATGGTGATGCCTAACTCGTCCAGGTCGCCATCGACCACAAAGGGCAGGGGCAGAAAGGCATCCCCTGCGAATAAGACCCGATCTTCTTCTACCAGGACTGAAATGCCATCGGCTGAATGACCGGGCGTGGAAAAGATGGTTAAGTTTTTCTTGCCCACGCGAATCGATAAGGAACCCTGGTCAAAGGTCAGATGGGGAGGAACGATTTTGACCTGTTTGAAAGTGGGGTTCTGCCGCCGTGCATTCTCTAATGCGCTGGTACCTCGCTCGACCATGGCCTGCCGGCACAGGCTATGGGCGATGATGGTGGCGCCGGGGAAGAAGCCGTTGCCCCATGAGTGATCGGCATGGTGATGGGTGTTAATAATGTACCGGACGGGTAATTTTAGCTCATCTTCGATAAAGCTACGTATGGCCAGGGTCTCTTCGGGCATGGCCAGGGTATCGATCACCATGGCCCACT
>JAJYIW010000197.1 GCA_021789855.1 Chloroflexota bacterium
ATCAAAAGAAATAGATATATTAAACGACCACGTTTAATAGACAACGAAAGATAAGCCGTGTCAGAACGGTAATGCTGTGGGAGGGAAAATGTTCTCGGGTACGAATATAGTTATGACCATAGCTCAAGCTATTTGGGGATTCTGACCGTTGTTAATTTTAGCGATATTTTTTGGAACCATCGCTCGCTCTAAGAAAAAAATTTGGGGTTCAACTATCATCCTTAACATGCTTATGGCGTGGGGTCTTTTTGCACTCCTTTGGGTCGTTCTGAAAGTAACCGGTCTCGAACCGCCCGGTTATCTGATCCACCAGCCGGCCAATTTGATCCTGTTTTGGATCATCGGTGCGGCCCTGATGGCATTACAGGTGTCCATTTCATCCATGGCGAAATTATAGATTCACGCTGCCCAGGTACTTTACCCCTGGGGCCAACCCGCTGAAGGCGAGGTCGATCGATCCGGTTGCGCCCAGGGTGGCTGAAGCCGGCGCGGTGACGGCCATATTCCCGGCATCCGTGGTGCCGAGCACCCAGGCAAAGAGGGTGGACAAAAAAACACTACCTTATTATTGTACATAATTTTTCAGATAAGCCAATAGGTAGAACGTCAAAGAACCGTGTGAAGGGTGAATTCCTCCCGGCAAAAGGAGAACGATGTCATGCTCAGAAATTGCCCCCAGAATGCGGTATTTCTTTGTTAATGGTACAAAATAGAAAGACATAAAAAAATCAATGGGAGACGAATAATGGAAAACGTTGATCGATTAAGTGGTTACCTGGTTCTCTTGAAAATCCGGCGCAAGGCATACTATCGAAATGTGATCTTCGCCGGTGGGCTGTTTATGCTCGCGGTTGTTTCAACTACAGCAATGCTGCTGTTAACCGAATGGAATATACGATCTATCTGGCTAATGGGCATATTTGTAATTCTTTTTACTATGAGCTTCCTGATGGCTTGGGCCAGACACGAGATCACCAAAGAGAAAATTGATTTGGTGAATAATCTACAGGACTAGTTTTGCCAGCATCCTGCCTCGCCTGGGAAACGGCTGGTTCCTTTACCTGGGTGAGCTGGTAGATCCGCGGCTAGATCCGGGGCAACCCCGGATTTGCTTCGAGCGGGAGAACCCTACCCCCTCAGCATGACCGGCGGTTTTTTATAGATTAAATGACCTTGTCGTTTTTGCCCGTTAGCTGGCGCAGCAGCTCGAGCTGACCGGGGTGGTCAGTCCCTTGTTTATAGGTTGACAAAAACACCTTACGACCTATAATGATATTGGGGAAATTAAATACCTCTGCATGTATTGTTCGTATATTATCGGTATACCTTTCCAGTGACAGCTTGACTGCCCGGCTCGTTGGACGTGCCTGGGCTGTCGTTCCCATCCAATTAGAAAGGAGATGGTCTCTCGGAAAGATTAACCTTTCATGTTTATCCATGCTTTTAACGAGCAAATCAATATTAACTTGGCTTTGGAGGGAAAAATTATGAAATCCAGGTTGGCGTGGATGTCTATACTGTTGCTGAGCGCGCTAATGATCGGGTTGGGGATTGCCAGCGCTGCTCAGGCTCAACAGGTTCTGACCCCGCAGGAACAACTGGGGAAAGACCTTTTCTACGATCAAAACCTGTCATTGAATAATAACCTGGCCTGCGCTGCCTGCCACGGGCCAGAGGTGGGCTATACCGGGCCAGATCAACTGATAAATCTCCATGGTGCGGTGTACGAAGGGTCCATTTCCGGCGCATTTGGCAACCGCAAGCCGCCTAGCGCGGCTTATGCCGGCGATAGCCCAATATTGCATTTCGATACGGTGGCGGGATGGATCGGCGGCATGTTCTGGGATGGACGCGCCTCCGGCGACGTCCTGGGCGATCCGCTGGCCGAGCAAGCCAAAGGACCGTTCCTGAACCCCAAAGAACAAGCTATCCCGGATGCGCAAACCCTCTGCCAGAAGGTAGCGGCTTCCAGCTATTCCGTCCTGGCCACGCAGGTACTTGGGACCCTGAACTGCATCGATGCAGCCACGGTGAGCATGGTCTACAATGATATCGGTCGGTCGATTGCCGCCTACGAGCGGACGCTTGAAGTCTCATCATTCACCTCCAGGTTCGACGGGTTCTGGGACAAAGCGAAAATGAAAGGGATGGATGTCACCCAGATCAGCATGGTGAACTGGGAGAAGTACAAGTCGCTCGGGTTGAACAATGACCAGCTGCGGGGCCTGGCGGTCTTCAATACCAAGGGAACGTGCTCGTCCTGCCACACGCTAACGGAAGGATCGGCCGGCTACCCGCTATTTACCGATTTTTCCTACGATAACCTGGGCATTCCCAAGAATCTCGAAAACCCCGCTACCATCGCCAATCCCAGCTGGGCCGACCCTGGCCTGGGTGGTTATCTGCAGGCCCGGGGAGAGCCGGAAGCGGTTTACAGCACCGAAATCGGCAAGTTTAAGGTTCCGACGCTACGCAATGTCGACCTCCGCCCATCCCCTACCTTCGTCAAAGCTTACGGGCATAATGGCTACTTCAAGTCATTGGAAGAGATTGTCCACTTCTACAATACCCGGGACGTCCTCCCGTGGCCCGCGCCCGAAGTAACGGCGAACATGAACACGGCAATCGGCAACCTGCGACTGAACAAGACCCAGGAGCAGTGGATCGTGGAGTTCATGAAGACCCTCTCGGATGGGACTATCCAGTAATCGATCCCAAGATTCCTCTATTTCTCGTGCCCACTCGTGATTCTCCTGCGTCCCCTGTGGGCACATTTTTTCTCTTCTCGTTCCTATCCGTGAGGATCGCGCGCTTCTCATGCCTACCCGTGGGAAGACTCTTCACTCTGCCAAAATGACGTCTCCGCACGACGAAGCTGGAAACATTCCTTGAAACGGTTCAAGTAAATCACGATGGGTTCTGATTGAGGATGGTCTATCAAGAAATGGGTTCAGGACCTCGCGCCCGGGGAGCGAGCAGTACAGGTCATCCATCCCGCAACCCGGCCAGCCTTTATCCGCCGGGGCGCAGACCCAAATCGAAACCCTACAGGCCAAGCAGGTGACCGTCGTGCGCGGGCTTCTGCCGCCGGGCGCGCCGGTCAGGCTAACCACGCCGTTCTTCAATATCTATGGACTGCTTAACCGTGCTCCGGTAATCCAGGCACAGTTTTGTCGCGATACCATGCAAAATTTCTACGGGTGGGAGAAGCATACGCCCTCGGAATGGCCGGTAGTTTTTTTTACGAGATAAAGGGCAATTGCATCAGGCTCTCGTCACGATTGTAAAAACCCTTTCTCCTTCGTACGCTTCAGCAGGAGCGGGCCGGCCAGGTCCATGGCCCAACCAAAATAAGCCTCGGCCAGCGCGGTCCAGCGCCAATACCAGGGGACGAAAACGTAACGGTGCGGGCGGCGCAGCAACGACCATACGCTTCCGGCGACGCGCGCGGCAGAGATGGCGCCTTTTTCGGCGGGGATGCGAAAGCCGTTCTCCATCTTTTCGGAATTGTCAAACAGCTCGGTGGCTACCGGGCCGGGCAGCACCACGCTGACGGTGACCCCGCTGCCCACCAGCTCGCGGTAGAGGGCGGCGGTGAAGGCGTGGACGAAGGCCTTGCTGGCCGAATACAAGGCGGTGCCCTGGCTGGGCATAACGCCGTTTACCGAGCCGATGTTGATGATGCGGCCAGAGCGGCGGGCCAACATGGCGGGGAGGAACAGGCGGGTCAAATGGACCAACGCGGTCACGTTCACATCCAACAATGCGTGGGCGGTCTCCCAGGACATCCGGTCGGTAAAGCCGTAGTAGGCAAAGCCGGCGTTATTGACCAGGACGTCCGGGCAGCCGAACTTGCGCCCCACCTGGTTGAAGAGCGCCAGGCGATCGGCCTCTTGAGCCAGGTCGGCGGGAATCACCTGCGCCTGGCCGCCTGCGGCGCGAATCTCGCCTGCCAGCGCATCGAGGCGATCCAGGCGGCGCGCCACCAGGATCACGGTCAGCCCCTCGGCCGCCAGGCGGCGTGCAATGGCCTCCCCGATACCGCTGGAGGCGCCGGTGATGAGGGCGACCTTTCCTTGCCATGAAGTCACCATTAATCTACCTCGATTCAAGAATAAACCTTTTTTGACGGATCGGTCATTATGCTCAGCGAGCGCGCTTCGCTTCGCTCGCGATGACAGTCGATTATTTTGCGAGGCCCACGGAAGGTCAAGCGGCTTTTAAGCCTGGCGAAGCACCCGCCGGCGCTCCTGCCACCAGCGAACGGTATCGCGGATGGTTTCGCTAATCGGGCGGGGGCTGTAACCGAGCTCGCGGCGCGCCTTGGTGGTGCTGATCTCGGAATTATCGTTAACGGTTTCCAGGGAGTAGGGGGTGAAGCGGCCGTTGGTGCGCGACAGCCGGTACCACATGGCTGCTCCGCGGGCAGCGGCGCGGGCTAAGCGCAGGGGGATGATCACGGTCTGGGAATAAATACCAGCCGCGTCACGCACAAGCGCCCACAGGGTGGTCAGCGAGACGCGCTCGCCCCCCAGGATGTAGGCTTCGCCAGTGCGACCTTTCTCACAGGCCAGGATGTGCCCGCGGGCCACGTCGCGCACATCGACGAAATTGAAAATGCCATCGACCAGCAGGGACAGGCGCTCGCCCATCCAACCTTTGATGAGCTGGCCAGTCTCGGAGGCGCGGTAATCATACGGGCCGATGATGCCCGTAGGACAGACGATCACTGCATCCAGCCCCTGTTGGACGGCGGTCAACACTGCCAGGGTGGCTTCAGCCTTTGTGCGGTCGTATTCACCGGCCTCGCAATAGGGGTCGAAGGGCAATGATTCGTCGATCACCACGCCCAGGCGCGGGCGGCCGAGGGCATGGATCGAGCTGGTGTAGACCAGGCGGCGGATACCCGCCTGCTGGCAGGCCGCCAGCACGTTGCGCGTGCCAGTGACGTTGACCTGGCGCATCCGTTCGTTGGGGCCGGGCATGATCGAGATAATCCCGGCCAGGTGGTACACATCCCCCACCCCGGCAAAGGCCGGCGGGAGGGTTTCCGGCTTGAGCACATCCCCCTGTACCATCTCAATGGGCAGGCCATTTAAACTTTTGATGTCTTCACCGGGCAGCACGAGGGCCCGGACTTTTTTTCCCTGGGAGACCAGCTCGCGCACGAGGGTATTCCCCACATGGCCGGCAGCGCCGGTCACCAAAATCACATCATTCATAAAGCGATTCCTTTCATGAGCATTTGAAAACTTTCGCGTGTCACCCGATCCCAGGGCGCGCCCTGCGGGTCAATGACTCCCTGGAGGATGAAGCCCAGGGCCAGGGCGACAATCGTCCGGGAGGCAACAAACGGGTCGACCGGGCGTAACGAGCCTTCAGCAATGCCTTTTTCGACGATGCCGGCGAACAGCTCCTGGTAGCGGCGGAAGGGGCCCACGGTAGTCTGCCACACGAGCGGGTCGTGGCTGGCCTCGCGCCAGAATTCAAGAAACATGGGCAACTGCCCGCTGGCGGATTGAAAGACCATGCCGGTGATGCTCGCGGCGCGCACCAGGCCCTCGGGGACGCTGCCTGGGCCTTCAATTAAGGGCGCCATCTGGCCATCTAAAGCTGCCAGCCAGTTCTCCAGCAAGGCCAGGAAAACCGCCTGCTTGGAGGGGAAATGGTGGTAAAAAGCGCCCTTGCTGACCCCGGCGGTGTGGCACAGCTCGGCCACGCCGGTGGCGTCGTAGCCAGAACTGGCGAACAATTGCTGGGCAGCCTGTAAGATGCGGCCCCGGGTTTCTTCACTGCGTTGTTGCATGACGCCTCCTCGAAAACAGAACGACCGGTCGGTATCATTATAACATGGATCGCGACCTGTGTCGCCCATTTTCGAGAAGTGGAGGCAATTTCGATAGCCATTCCTTATATTCCATGCTATAGTGAAGCATTCATGAAATCATTCAAAAGAATATCGGAGAAATGAGCGAAATGGGATCAACCCGGGAACGATCATCCGGTGGTGCGGTCAGCGGTCGAAGACGACCGCTCAAATCGACCGCACCCTACGCGCTAATTTTATCGGCGCGTTGTTGTACCGCATTATCCGGCGGCCGGAACGGATGCAGATGTACGGGCGATAAAGGAAGGGGCGACCCGGCCAGGAGTGGCCCGGCCTTCGCCGCACCTTCAAAACGATCATCCGGTGGTGCGGTCGGCGGTCAAAGACGACCGCTCAAATCGACCGCACCCTACGCGCTTTGGCTGGCGTAGGCCACGCAAAATGAGCAACCGTCATTGCGAGCGAAGCGAAGCAATCTCAATGGATAAACAGATTGCTTCGGCCTAAAGAACGGGCCTCGCAATGACCGGTACATCAAATAAGTGAGGCATTCATGAAATCATTCAAAAGAATATCGGAGAAATGAGCGAAATGGGATCAACCCGGGAACGAT
>JAJYIW010000010.1 GCA_021789855.1 Chloroflexota bacterium
ACCGCTTCTTTGAAGCTGTGATTTTGGGCTAATTCCTTTGCCCCGATAGAACGGATCAGATCAGGCGTAATCGTGCGGTACTTTGCATTGGCAGTTACTTCGCTGATCAGGTGATCGATAAGGCCTGGATCGTTTTGGATCATGGGCCTGGCCTCACCCGGGTTCCAAATCCGGGTGAACGGCCCCGGAGCCGGCCTGGCCCATCCGGCGCTGGCGTAAACGTTGGCTGAGCTGGGTCATAAAGCGTAAATTATGGAGAGTGGCCAGGCGCAGAAACGCGCTGTCGTTGACTTTGAACAGGTGGTGCAGGTAGCCAATCGAGTAATGCGTGCAGGTGGGGCAGTCGCAATAAGGTGAAATGGGCCGCCGATCCTTGGTGTATCGCTCATCCTGGATGTAGATGTACTCGAGCCATTTTCCCGACAACCCTGCCAAAGGCCCGCTGGCGTCGTGGGTAAATCCGTACAACCGGCCATGGCGTGCGTCTCGCGTGGGCATGGCGCTATCAAACAGGTCATAGCCCAGGTCATAACAGGCCAGGACATTTTCCGGGTGACCGACGCCCAGCGCGTGCATCGGGAGTTCTGATGGAATGAGCTGGCGGGTGAGCCCAATGATATCGACCAGCAGGTGGCTCTGTGAATCCAGCGGCCACCCTCCGTAGCCGTAACCATCGAAACCCGTCTCGAGCAACGCTTCGGCGCATTGCCGGCGCAGGTCGGGATAACCTCCTCCCTGGATGACGGCGAACAGGCGGGGGATGGCTGCGGGTTCCAGGTGTTTTTGCTCGGCCAGGCGTTGGAATTCGCGCTTACCGCGCCTGGCCCAATCGATAGTGCGCCGCACCGATTCTTGTTGCTCCTCAAACGGAGCATCCACATGGGTGCAGTCATCCAGGCAAATGACGATATCGGAACCGTAGGTCATTTGAAGCTGGATACATTTTTCAGGGGTCAACTGGTACTTCCGGCTGCTGCCTTCCGGCTGAAAGGTAATCCCCTTTTCTGACAGGTGCCCAAACTTGGGGTTGGCGTGGATGAGGGAATAAGCCTGGAATCCGCCCGAATCGGTGACAATCGGGCGGGGCCAACCCGCCATCTGATTCAACCCGCCCAGCGCCTGGATGGTGGTAGAACCGGGGTGTTGCATCAGGTGAAAAGTATTCATCACCACGCCTTCGACCCCACAGGCTGCCAGGTCGGTGGAATCGACCGACCGCACCACGCCCAGGGTCGCGTCAGGCAAAAAAGCGGGGGTGATCAGGGACCCATGGGGGAGGGAATAGGTTTCAATCGCCATGAGAGGGCCGCCTGGTTGGGGGTGACGCGCGGAGGATCAGAATAAATTCGGCTTTTTTCCTGGCGAGATTTTTGGCCAGGTCGCCCAGTTGGCCCCGGTAAATGGTCTCAGAGGGCAGGGTCAGGTCGCAGGCTAAAATAGCGCGGGTGGATTCACCAAAGGCATGGGCTGTTTCATGCAGCAGGCGACCCAGGCGATAAGGGGTGTCCATGAGGATCACGGGCATTCCCAGGCCGTGTAACCGGGCCAGTTCTTGCTGGCGCCAGTTATCTTCCCTGGGTAAAAAACCAGCAAAAACGAATTTTTCCAGCTTGAAATCCACGATGGATAATGCAGCCATCAACGAAGATGGGCCAGGCAAGGGAATCACCCGGATGCCGCTGCCGGTCAAAAGTTCCACCAGGCGGTAGCCCGGATCGGCGAACACCGGCGTCCCACAATCTGACATCAAGGCCAGGGACTGGCCGTCCTGGAGCCTTTGAACCAGCGCGATCGATTGCTCTTCTTCGTTGTGCTCATTGAGCAAGATCAGCTCTTTTTGGATGCCCAGCTTTTTTAACAGGGTGCTGCCTTCGCGTTGCTCCTCGCAGATCACCGCATCCACCGATTTAAAGGTGTCAATCGCCCGCAGGGTAATATCCTGGAGGTTACCAATTGGCGTAGCGACCACATAAAGACAACCTGGCTTATTCATGAGTTGGCGTCCACATCGTTTGTGTTTTCATTCTAAGAGGAACCCGTGGAAGAGTCAAGGCAGCTTGAATCACCGGATAAACCCTAAACTATGTTAAAATTCAATTTCGTGAAGCGCCTATCTCACCTGACTCGTATTTCTTTGCTCCTGGCCGTTTTTTTCGCGCTGGATAAAGGCCTGGGTATATTCCGCCAGGTTTATATCGCCAGGCAATTTGTCATCCCGGAGCAGGACGCCTTTAACGTTGCGAATAACCTCCCCGATTTGCTTTATGCGTTAATTTCAGGGGGAGCGCTTTCGCTGGCCCTCATCCCCGTCCTGTCATCTACCCTGACCAAAGAAGGCCGGTCAGCGGCCTGGGGGATATTCTCCCGCATTGCCAACCTGGCTTTCCTGGTCACCGGCGGATTGTCCCTCATCATTGCATTTTTAGCTCAGTATATTGTAGGCTGGAAGTTCGGCATTGCGCCTGGATTTTCCGTGGCGCAGCAGCACCTGGTGATCAACTTAATGCGGCTGGATTTAATTGGAACCCTGATCTTTTCGATCAGCGGCTTGATCATGTCCGGACTTCAGGCCAACCAGCATTTCTTGCTGCCAGCGATCGCGCCCATCATGTACAACCTGGGACAAATCTTTGGCGCGGTCATTCTGGCGCCAGGTCAGAGTGTGCATATAGGCCCGCTGCACCTGCCCGCTTTTGGGATGGGGGTGTATGGCCTGACCTATGGGGTGATTCTCGGCGCGATGCTGCACCTGTTGATCCAGGTTCCTGGGCTGATCCGTTTCCAATTTCAATGGACGCCGCGGATTGATTTGAGAAACACCCAGGTGATCGCATCTTTACGCTTGCTCGGCCCGCGCATTGCCACCATGTTTTTCATCCAATATATCTTTCTCGCCAGGGATAATATTGCCTCCTATGCGGGGGCTGGCGCAATATCCGCTTTAACCTATGGGTGGATGATCATGCAGGTGCCGGAAACCCTGATCGGCACGGCAATTGGCACCGCGCTGCTCCCAACCTTGTCAGAAGAGGCCGCGCGTGGAGAATTGAGCGCGTTTCAGCAAACGGCTCAGCGTGCTATACAGGTGATCCTGGCGCTGACCTTACCGGTGGCTGCGATCCTGGCGCTGGGCCTGCAACCTTTGCTGGAACTGGCATTTGGCGCCAAGTTTCAAGGGGCTCAGATGGCAGTCCTGGTTGGGGTGACCCAGGCTAACCTGGCAGGGATTGTGGCTCACTCCTTAATTGAGGTGGGGTCTCGCAGCTTTTACGCGCTGAAAGACGCTAAAACACCCTTGATCATCTCAGGCCTGAATGCGCTGGTTTTCACTGTGGCGGCTATTGGCCTGATGGGGCCGCTGGGAGCCCCTGGCGTTGCGCTTGCCAACACGATTTCTTATACCATGGAAGCATTCCTCTTGTTATATCTGCTGGGACGCCGCCTGCCCTTGCGTTTTAACTTTGAAGCCACGCTGCTCCGCGCCGTTGCTGCCTCGCTCCTGGGCGGGGCATTCGCCTGGGTGTTTTCATCCGGCTGGTTGATCCATACCCATGTTTCCGTCCTGTCGGTTGTGGGGATGGCGTTCGCAGCCGTTGTCTCGCTCCCTCTGGTCTGGAAAGAAGTGCGCCTGCTCGTGCGGCTGTAAGCGAGAGGCATTTGCTGGCGGTAGAATTTTAAAAGAAGAAAGTATTTTGAATTATAATAACGACCATGCCATCTTTAATATCTAACGACCCGACTCAACCTGTCACACCTGATCACAGCAGCGAAACCCGGCCAGTGTCGAGCAAGACCCAGCCGGTTAAATCTCAATCAGGTGATCAGGTTGATGCATTATTCAATAAAACGATTCCCGTCAAAGCCAATACCACCAGCGAACCCCCTGAGATCCCTGGAAAAAGCAGGCGCTTTCCATGGCTCAAATGGATTGTGGCAAGCCTGGTTTTGATTGTGTTAGCGGCTGGGCTGAGCGGTTATATCGGTTACCGCAATGCCATCCATGAACGGGTGGTCCGCAAGTCCAACCAGGTGATCTTGCAGGCCGGAGAACAATACAACCTGGCCTTAGCCGATATGAAGGCCGGCCAATGGGATCGCGCCAAGACTCGTCTGGAATATGTGATTCAGCTTGATCCTTCCTTCCCTGAGGCGGCCAATCAATTGAAGAATGTGTTGGTCGCTCAAATTGGCACTGCTACCCCTACCACCGCCCCTACGGCTACCGATACCCCTATTCCGGGGACGCCAACCCCGGATTTACGCAGCGCGCAGGATTACATCACCCAGATTCAGGCTTACCTGAGCTCCAAAGACTGGGATAAGGCCATCTCCACCATTGAACAGCTCAGGCAATTGAACCGGAATTTCCAGACCGTGCAGGTGGACGGGCTGCTGTATGTCGCCCTCAGGAACCGGGGGGTTGATGAAATTTTACAAAAAGGCGAGTTAGAGCAGGGGACGTATGACCTGGGGCTGGCAGAAGCCATCGGCCCACTGGATGCCCAGGCGAATAATTATCGCACCTGGGCGGCGGAGTACCTGAACGCCGCGAGTTATTGGGGGGTGAACTGGCAGCGCGTGGTGGATGGTTTCAGCCAGATTTATCCTTCCTTACCCATGCTGAGGGATATCAATGGCGTGACGGCGCAGGAGCGTTTTCGCATTGCCTCAATCAAGCTGGGCGACCAGCTGGCTGCAGCGGGGAATTATTGCAAGGCGCAGGACCAATACAATGCTGCCCTGGCCCTGGGCAATGACGCCTCAGTCCAGGCCACGGCCCAGGCTAACCAGACGAAATGTAATAACGCTCAGAATGCGGCGGTGACGCCCACGCTGATGCCCACCCTGGTGATGACCCCCACCCTGGAAGTGACAACGGTTGTCCCAGTCGCTACAACCGCCGTTGCGCCCCAGGCCACGCCAACCATTGCTCCTACCACTGCTCCAACTGTTGCTCCTACCGAGGCGCCAACGGCGACGGTGCCCTTACCTGCGACGCCTACGCCGACCAAGCCAGCCCAGCCCACCAAGGCTCAATCGGACGCTAAAACAGCCACCGCTACCCCTTAACCGTTGCTCATCGCCCTTGCCTGGGCGGCCTGACAGCTTTCGCGGGGACGAGACTGCCCGTTAAATCATGGGCCATCGCGCCGTGGATGGTGACCGGGACGATCTCACCCACCGGGGCTTTTCCATCGATGATGACCAGGCCATCAATTTCAGGCGCGTCCCGGTATGAACGCCCGACAGAGATGCCGCGGCCGGTTCCTTCTACCAGCACATCCAGGGTTTTACCCATGAATGATTGGTTACGCTGAAGCGAGATTTGCTCTTGCAAAGCCATTAAGCGGTTCATGCGGTCTTGCTTGACATCTTCGGGCACGGGATCACCCAGGGGTTCGCTGGCTGTCCCAGGCTCGAATGAGAACTTAAACGCCCCAGCGTGGTCAAACTTGATTTCTGAGACAAAATCGAGCAAAGTTTGGAACTCTTCCTCAGTTTCGCCGGGATAGCCCACGATAAAGGTGGTTCTGAGGGCGAGGCGGGGCATGGCAGCGCGCATCTTCGCCAGGGTGGCGTATACCCATTCGATGTTGGCCGGGCGGCGCATCCGGCGTAAGACGTCGGGATGGGCATGTTGCAGGGGGATGTCCAGGTATGGGACAACCTGGGAGCTTTGCGCCATCCATTCAATTAACCGCTCCGTCACATAACCCGGATAGGCATACAGGATGCGGATCCAGGGGATGGCAGGGGCGGCGCCAGCGATTTTTTCCAATAACACCGCCAACCCATCGTGGATTCCGAGGTCGTGCCCGTAATCCGTCGTGTCCTGGGCGATCAACACCAGCTCTTTGATCCCGGCCTGTTCCAACGCCCTGGCTTCGCTGGTGATCGCTTCGATGGGGCGGCTGACGGCGGGGCCTTTGATGAGAGGAATGGCGCAAAAAGCGCAAGGACGCCGGCAGCCATCGGCAATTTTAATATAGGCGCTGCCGCCCTGGATAGCAACCCTGGGCACACCTTGTTCGTCGGTCCCAACGGTAGGGGCTTCAGGCAGGTGATAAACGGCATGCGTATTCGGCCGGCTTTGGATGGATTGGATGACCTGCAGGATATCCATCCAACGGCGGGTGCCAAGAATTCCATCGATGCCGGGCACCTGTTGGGCGACCGATTCGCGGTAACGCTGCGTCAGGCATCCGGCTGCAATCAGCATCTGCCCTTTCCTTTTCTGGCTGGCCAGGTCATGCAAGACCTTAATCGATTCCTCCCGGGCAGGGGCGATAAAACCGCAGGTATTGACGATCAGCACGTCGGCCTGGGATTGTTTTTCGGCAACAGCATAGCCTGCCCTGTTCAGCAGGGTACCGATTGATTCAGAATCCACGTTATTCTTGGCGCACCCTAAGGTCACCAGATAATATTTGGGTTTCGTCATGTCCTACCTGTAAAGATATCTATTTCGTTGCAGTCGCCGTGGGCGCCAGTGTAGCCGTCGGGGAGACCGTCCCGGAAGGATGGATCGTCGGCGTGTTCAGTGGTGTGCCGGTTGGCGAAGGGCCTGGTGTGCTGGTCAACACTTTGGTCGGAGATGGTGTGATGGTGGGCGTTGGCGCCACCAGCCCTTTGGTGGTAAAGATCAGGTCGATCACCTGGTCAAGCGAGCCCAGCGAGCCCATATCATTTTGGTTATAAATAATCTGGAGAGCGGCAGCGTTACCTGATATGACTTCCACTTCTTTATTGCCTGCGTAGGCATACGCGTTTCCGGGGGTTACCCGGCCGATGAAGGCTTGTTTGCCATCTACCAGGACTTTCATCCAGGCGTTGTTTCGAGCCACCACGTAGATCTGGATGGGGCCGGATAAGGGAGTGCTGGTGGCTCCCGCCTGCCCGGGAGAAGCAGAAGTCGCTTGAACGGCCGGTTGCGCCCCTGCCGCAGGCGGGAGGTTAGCGGTCGCATTCACCGCCAGGGTTTGGTTGGGCAGGCTGGCGCCAGGAGTAGTGGAGGTTAATAGGGATGGGGCTGGTGTTCCGGGCGAGGTGGTGGGCGAAATCGCCAGCACCTGCGCCACAGACGGTAAAGTGGACTGTTGCGCTGCCGTCTGTTTTTGGCTTTCAACCACCTGGGAAAGCCCCCAGATGAGAAAGGCAAACATCCCAATCAGGATGAGGCTGCCCACGATCAAATCTAGAGAGAGGAACCGGCGTAGACTTGGCCTCCTGGCTGGCTTTCCTTCCGAGGGTTGGCTGGATGGCAGAGGCGCTCGCTCCAACCGGCGGGCCTGCAGGGCATCCGCATAGGCCAGCATGAGCTTTTCTTCATCCAGGTTCAGAAACTTCGCATAATTACTCAACATGCCCCTGGCTTGCACGGGGGAGGCCAGGTCTTCCAGCCGGCCAGTTTCCAGGGCTTTTATATGGTGAGCGCGCAGCCGAGTGAACCGCTCGACCTCTTCAGGAGAAAGGTTGAGCATCTCGCGTTGCGCCTGGAGCGACTGGCCAATCTCAGCAAACATCTCCTGTGAGGTTTTGGGGCTCTCTTCCTCGATTTCATCATCTGTATATTTTGGAAAGGGCTGTTTTATCCCTTTCGGTTTTTCCGGTTCAACTTTTGGGAGGACAGGCGCCGCCACGGGCTTTGTTTCCGCCGGCAGTGGAGGGGTTTTATCTGGAGTGGGGGCGGCATTGGGGGTTTTTGCTTTTTGGGCCACCTCATTCCAGGAGGCTGGCGGGGGAGCCTTGATCGCTGTGGACTTGACCACGATTTTCGGCGCGGGCGAAGCCGGCAGCAGCTCATTGGGGTCAAGCCCCAGGTAATCTGCGTACAGGCGAATAAACCCGCGCGTATGAGCCTGGGATGGCAGCAATGCCAGATTATCTGCTTCGAGCGCCTCTAAATAATGGACGCGGATGCGTGTTGCCCGTGCCACTTCATCCAGGCTGACGCCACGTTCTTTTCTGGCCTGGAGAAGTTTTTGCCCTACCGTTTCAGTCATACCATCTCTTAAACCCATTAACTGTTAAAGACGCAAAGGGCGCCAGTTATAAAAATTCCCTGTTCGCTTTGCGTCTTTTGCAGCGACCTCTATAAGATAGCCGCCTGTGGGCTATCCAATGGGGATAAATCCGTTATTCGGTTTTCTCTTCCACTGCCGGTTGGGCAGGCTGGATAGTCGGGGCTTCACCTTCTCGATGAACGACGATCTTCACTTCAGGCATCAGATCAACGGTCAGGCGGATGCGAGCCTTGTGATCGCCCAGTGTGCGAATTGGTTGGAGGTCAATCTGGCGCCGGTCGAGCTTTACCCCGGTTTGTTGGGTGATCGCTTCGGCGATCATCTCGGTGGTAATGGAACCATACAATTTACCGGTTTCGCCGGCTTTGCTGGGGAAATAGAGGGTGAGTTTTCCAACCACCTCGGCTGCGCTGCCCATTTCCTGGTTAAGTGCTGCCCGGCGTGCGGTTGCCTGCGTCTTGATCGTCTCGACCTGTTTCATGGCGCCGGCTGTCGCCAGGACGGCCATACCGCGGGGAAGGAGGAAGTTGCGACCGTAACCATCGGCGACGCGTTTGATATCGCCAGCTCGCCCCAGTTTGTAAACGTCCTTGATCAATAACACTTTCATTTTTTCAAGCCCTTTCAGATTGAAAGAATAGAGTTGCCCTAGAGCGAAGGGTACAACGCCCAGGACAGACCGATTTTACCAGATAATGTTAAAAACGCAAATAATCCCTGCTCTCAAATCGTCTCTCCCCATTCTTTTTGTTATTGGGTATACTGGATTCATCGACATGGAATAAGTGAATTTCTACACATAACGATCGCCCATGAGGTGCCTATGACGTTGAATGAGCAGTATGAGCGCTGGAAAAGGGAAACCTTTTCACCAGCCACGCAAAAACATCCCGAGCGTAAAACTACTTTCAAGACTTCATCCGGGATTCCACTGCCGCCGGTCAGCCTGCCCGGGTTATCGGAACCCCTGGCCGAAGCGGAATACCTGGCTAAAATTGGATTTCCGGGCGAATATCCTTTCACCCGGGGTGTCCAGCCCACCATGTACCGCGGCCGGCTGTGGACCATGCGCCAGTATGCGGGCTTTGCCTCGGCGGAAGAGTCGAACTTACGCTACCGGTACCTGCTCGATCAGGGCCAGACGGGTTTATCCGTAGCCTTCGATCTTCCCACGCAAATCGGTTATGACGCCGATGATCCCATAGCTGCAGGGGAGGTGGGCAGGGTGGGCGTTTCTATCTCCAGCCTGAATGACATGCTGACCCTTTTTTATGATATCCCGCTGGACAAGGTGTCCACCAGCATGACGATTAATGCGCCGGCGGGGATCTTACTGGCCATGTATATTGCGGCTGCCAGGCGGCAGGGCATTGCGGCCCATAAATTGCGCGGGACCATCCAGAATGATATCCTGAAGGAATATATAGCCCGTGGCACCTATATCTTTCCGCCTGCGCCGTCGATGCGATTGATCACGGATATTTTCCAATTCTGCCAGAAAGAGGTGCCCTATTGGAACACGATCAGTATTTCGGGGTACCACATCCGGGAGGCCGGTTCAACGGCCGTGCAAGAAGTGGCCTTTAGCCTGTCCAACGCCATTGCTTATGTGCAGGCGGCGCTCGATGCCGGTTTGAAAGTGGATGATTTTGCCTCCCAATTGTCGTTTTTCTTCAATGCCCATAACAACTTTTTGGAAGAAGTGGCGAAATACCGGGCTGCGCGCCGGTTGTGGGCCAGGATCATGCAGGAGAGATTTCATGCACAGGATCCTCGCTCGTGGATGTTGCGATTTCACACCCAGACCGCCGGCTCAACGCTGACCGCGCAACAGCCCGAGAACAACGTTGTGCGCGTAGCCGTTCAAGCCCTGGCGGCTGTGATGGGCGGCACCCAGTCCCTCCACACCAACGGTATGGATGAAGCATTATGGCTGCCTACCGAAAAATCTGTTCGCCTGGCGTTACGCACCCAACAAATTATCGCACACGAGTCGGGCGTGGCTGATACGATCGATCCCCTGGGGGGTTCATACGTGGTGGAGTATTTGACCAACGAGATTGAACGGCAGGTAGAAGAATACCTTCAAAAGATCGATGGAATGGGTGGGGCGTTGGCTGCCATTGAAAATGGGTTTATGCAGAATGAAATCCAGGACTCGGCTTTTACTACCCAGAAGGCGATCGAAAAACAGGCGATCACGGTGGTCGGCGTGAATGCTTTCACTGTGGAAGAAACCATCGATCTCCAGGGCATCCCGGTCGATCCTGACATCGAACAAGGCCAGAGGCTGCGCCTGGCAGAGCTGCGCTATAAACGGGATTCTGCAAGAGCCAGTGAGCTGCTGACCCAACTGGAACATGCTGCACACGGCTCGGATAACTTGATACCCCTCTTTATCGAATGCGTGGAGAATGACATTACCCTGGGCGAGATTTGCGGTGTCTTGCGTGGGGTGTGGGGCGAGTATATCCCCCCGGCGTGGTGATCAGCTCATGGAGAACAGGCATGGCAAAAATTAAACGAGTCAACCATATCGCAATCGCTGTCCATGATATCGAAGGAGCGTTAGCATTTTGGCGTGATGCCCTTGGGCTAGCCTTGCAAACCATTGAAGAAGTGCCTTCACAAAAATCTACGGTGGCTTTCATCCCGGTCGGGGAAAGTGAGATCGAGCTGGTCCAGCCGACCAGCGATGAGTCGGGCCTGGCGCAAAGCCTTCAGAAGCGCGGGCCGGGCCTCCATCACCTTTGCCTGGAGGTCGATGATCTGGATCAAATGCTGGTAGAGTTGAAGGCCAAAGGGATTCGCCTGGTTAACCAGACCCCTGAAATCTTACCTGGGCGGAAAATGGCTTTTATACATCCCCAATCGGCTAATGGAGTTCTGGTAGAATTATACGAATTGACCCTTTGAGCCCGATTGGAGGATACAGGTTGGCTGAAGAAGTTTTCACCCATACAACGCATCACCGCTCTTTTGCCATTCATGGCTGGATTGGCCTGGTACTGATCGCGGTTTTTTGGGCGATTAATTGGGGCCTACAAGGTCCGCGCACCTTTTGGGCTTTTTTTCCTCTCTGGCTGGGTTTTTGCCTGACCATGGATGCGATCAACCTGGCGCGATACAACACGTCTTTGCTCACGCGGAGCTGGCGGCGTTATGTAGGATTGTTTTTAGTATCTGCGCCAGCCTGGTGGTTGTTCGAGGTATTAAACTGGCGGTTGCTCAACTGGTACTACCTGGGACGCCCGCTGTTAAATTGGTGGCAATACATCCTGGTTTCCAGCCTCAGCTTCTCTGTGGTCATCCCGGCTGTGTTTGAATCGGCCGAATTGATTTCCCGGATGGGTTTTGTGAAGAAGATGAAACCCTGGCTGGTCATCCGCCCTGACCGGAACACCACCGTGGGATTTTTCCTGGCGGGATGGGTTATGCTGGCGCTGTTAGCTATCTGGCCGCATTATTTCTTTCCGTTTTTGTGGATTTCGATCTACTGCATCATCGAGCCGATCAATGTGTGGTTAGGGAATCGCAACCTGGCGATGTGGACCGTGGATGGCGACTGGCGGCCGGTCGTCAGCCTCTTCCTCGGAACGCTCCTGACCGGTTTCTTCTGGGAAATGTGGAATTATTTCTCTTTTCCAAAATGGATTTACACGATACCGTATGTTAACTTTCTGCATATATTTGAGATGCCCCTCTTGGGTTACCTCGGGTACCTGCCTTTTTCATTGGAAGTATTTGCGCTCTATCACCTGGTGGTAGGGTTCCTGGGGGTAAAGAAAGGCGATCATTATGTCCAATTGGATTAATAAAACATTTGTGCTATAATTAAAGGTAGTTTTGTTTAAAATCAGGTGTTAAAATGACCCAAAATGTAATCAGGGTGGTGGGCGCGCGAGCGCATAACCTTAAAAATATTACGGTAGAAATACCCCGCGATAAAATGGTGGTGATCACCGGCTTATCGGGCTCGGGGAAAAGCTCGCTGGCATTTGATACGATCTTTGCGGAAGGCCAACGGCGATACGTGGAATCGTTATCGGCGTATGCGCGCCAATTTTTAGGCCAGATGGAAAAGCCGGACGTCGATGCGATTGATGGACTCTCTCCGGCGGTCTCGATCGATCAGAAGGCTACCTCGCACAACCCGCGCTCGACCGTCGGTACGGTCACCGAGATTTACGATTACCTGCGCTTGCTCTATGCCAGGGTGGGCACACCCCATTGTCCAATCTGCGGCCGGGTAGTTGAAAAACAATCTGCCCAGGAGATCGTCGAAAAGATTGAGCAAATGCCGCCGGGCACCCGGATGCTCATCCTGGCGCCGATCATTCGCGGCCGCAAGGGAACCTACCAGGGTGTGTTTGAAGACATCCGCAAGGCTGGTTTTGTACGCGCCCGGGTCGATGGCACGGTCTATAACCTGGATGATGAAATCGCGCTGGACCGGTATAAAATTCATACCATTGAAGCGGTGGTGGACCGGGTTATTTTAAATCCTGCCGATAACCCGGACGAAGAAACCTCCATGCGTTCCAGGTTAACCGATTCGGTCGAAACAGCCTTGAAAGTCGGAGATGGCTATCTGACCATTCAAGATGTCACCAGCGAGACCCCACAAGACCTGTTCTTTTCGGAACACCTGGCCTGCCCCGAGCATGGGGTCAGCCTGCCTGAAATTGAACCGCGCACCTTTTCCTTTAACACCCCGCACGGCGCCTGCCCGGATTGCCAGGGGCTAGGTTTTCGCCTGGAAATCGACGAAGACCTGCTCATTCCGGATTGTGAGCGCTCCATAAACGAAGGGGCGATTGCCGCGATGGATTGGAGCGGCGCCCGCGAAGATAATGGTTATTACTGGCAAATGATGGAAGCCGTGGCTCACCATTATCACATCGATCTGAACGCCCCGATCAACGCCATTCCCCGCTCCAAGCTGGAGAAAATTCTCACGGGCACCCGCGGAGAAGAAGTCACTGTTCACCTGCAAGGGCGGGAGAAGCAGGCTACTTTCAAAACTGCCTTCGAAGGGGTGATCGGAAACCTGGAACGGCGTTACCGGGAAACTCAGTCGGATTATGTACGCAACAAAATCGCTGAGTTTATGAGCAACCGGCCCTGCCCTACCTGTAAGGGCGATCGGTTGCGGCCTGAAGCCCTGGCGGTGACGGTGGACGAGCGCAACATCGTGGAAGTGACCCATTGGGCGGTTCTCCAGACGCTGGAATGGATCAGCCGCCTGTCTGGGGCAAGCACGCCCTTATCCCCCCGCCAGCAGGCCATTTCTGAGCGCATTCTCAAGGAAATCAATGCTCGCCTGGGCTTTTTGGTCAACGTGGGATTAAATTACCTGACGTTGGGCCGGTCGGCCAGCTCCTTGTCGGGCGGAGAAGCCCAGCGCATTCGCCTGGCCACCCAGGTAGGATCGCGTCTCATGGGCGTTTTATATGTGCTGGACGAGCCTTCCATCGGTTTGCACCCCAGGGACAATGCGAAATTGTTGGACACCTTAAAAGGGCTACGAGACCTGGGCAATACCGTCCTGGTGGTTGAGCATGATGAAGATACCATCCGGACGGCGGATTGGGTGATCGACCTGGGGCCAGGGGCCGGTGAAAAAGGAGGGTACGTCATTGCCGAGGGCCCGGTCAGTGCAATTATCGATAATCCAGCTTCCCTTACCGGGGCTTATCTGTCGGGCAGGAAGCACGTCCCATTACCCGAAAAACGGAGGAATGGGAACGGCAAAATGCTGAGGATTATCGGCGCCAGGACCAACAACCTGAAAAACTTGAGCGTGTCCATCCCATTGGGCCGGTTGGTGTGCATCACCGGCGTCTCAGGTTCAGGTAAATCGACCCTGATGGTCGACGTCCTCTACAACGCGTTGGCGCGCCAGCTCAATGGTGCCCATACCCAGCCTGGAGATTACGATCGGATTGAAGGGGTTGAATACCTGGATAAAATTATCAACATCGACCAGTCCCCCATTGGGCGAACACCGCGGTCTAATCCAGGAACGTACACCGGCTTGTTTGATGAAATCCGCCAGTTGTTTGCCGAGCTGCCCGAAGCGAAAATGCGCGGTTATAAAGCCGGCCGTTTTTCCTTCAATATCCACGGAGGCCGGTGTGAGGCCTGCCAGGGACAGGGCCAGTTGCGCATTGAAATGCAGTTCTTGCCGGATATCTATGTCCCGTGTGACGTGTGCCATGGGGCCCGGTTTAACCGTGAGACCTTGCAGATCCATTTCAAAGGCTCATCCATAGCCGATATTCTGGATTCTACGGTCGATGCGGGTATGGAGCTATTCAATAATTTTCCGTCCATCCTCAATAAACTGCGCACGCTGCAGGATGTCGGGTTAGGGTATATCAAAATTGGCCAGCCAGGGACAACGCTTTCGGGCGGCGAGGCCCAGCGGGTCAAACTGGCGCGGGAATTATCCCGCCGCGCCACCGGACGGACTCTCTATGTGCTGGATGAACCCTCGGTTGGTTTGCATGCTGCGGATGTTCACCTGCTGATTGAAGTGCTTCAACGCCTGGTCGATGCGGGAAACTCTGTGTTGATTATCGAACATAATCCTGATATTATTAAAGTCGCGGATTATATCATCGACCTTGGCCCAGAAGGCGGCGATCGCGGCGGTGAGTTAATCGCTGAAGGAACACCTGAGCAGGTGTGTGAGAATGAGCAATCGTACACCGGCCAGTACTTAAAGCCAATCCTGGAACAGACACGGGCAGTGATGCAGACTTAATTAGAGCTTGAATATAGGGATCGATGATCCGGGTCGACGCGCGGCCAGTGGGCTTAACTGGTAGGATTTGCTTTCCTGAGTTACAATTTACCTGTAACGTTCTCCAGGTTACCTGTTGTCATGGCTTGATCAATTGGCCCATTTTGTCCTGGAGTTTACATCAAAAATAAGCCATTTAGGATGCTTAATCCATTTAAATTTGAGGGTTGGTTCAGGCCTGCATTAGGCTGAGGTTCAGGTGAACCCGCTCAAAAGACAGGAAGATTGATAAATGAATAAAGGATCTGCTCAAAATGTAATTTCTGCCTATCGGAAACGCCAGCAGATGGGGCCGTTTATCATAGGTGGGCTGGCTATTTTGTTAATTATCATTGGGATCTTGGCTCTGGTGATCTGGCTCAGTGGGAGCAAAAGGCCGGCCTTTGCACTTTTTCCATCTGCAACCCCTACGGTCACCAATACATCCACCAGCACACCGGTGACGCCTACCGTAACGCCAACGGTGACGACCACTGTGACGATGACCCCCACCGTCACCGTCACGGCTACACCCAGCGGCCCCTTTGAATACGTGGTCCAACAGGGTGACACCTGTTACGGATTGGCCGCAAAATATAATGCTAATTTGAATGTCATCATCGCGTTAAATCCGTCGGTTGGCTCGACCTGTAATATCAAACCGGGAGATAAAATCCTGATTCCGACGACCAGCCAGGTGCTCCCAACGTCCACGCCTCTCCCCACCGGCATTGCCGCAGGGACGCGCATTAAATACACGGTAATGGCCGGCGATACGTTGAGCGGGATCGCTTTCCGGTTCAATACCACGGTCGATGCTATTTTGAAGGATAAGGATAACGCATTTTTAAATGGCAAGACATCGATCAACGCTGGGGATGTGATCACCATCCCTGTGAACACGGTAACCCAGGTGCCCACAGCCACTGCGATTACGGTTCACCCAACGCTGGCTGCCATCACGTCGACACCCACTGGAATAACGGCGACCTTGCCCGCGGCCACGGTAACACCCACGACCAAACCATAATTTCTGTTCTTGTATATCCGCCGCTTTCCGGCATGGCTGATCCAAACCAGCCTTTGAAGCGGCGGATATTTATTTTATATTGCATCGAAAAGCCATCCATTCCAGGGCGCCCTATTGGCCACTTTTTTGACGTTATCCATCAGCAGTTTCATCAGTGCAGTGCCCTTTCTGCTGTTAGGATGTGTTGTTTCTGGAATCCTGGAAGTCTATTTTCCCTTTGAAAATTTGGCCCGGCTAATTCCGGATCGTCCGGTGATTTCTATCCTTGCTGGCACCCTGGCCGGCTTATTTTTACCGGTAGGCGAAGTGGGAGTGTGGCCGGTGACCCGCCGACTGGTCTCCAAAGGATTTCCATCATCTTTTGCGATGGCTTTCCTGTTCGCAGCGCCATCCGTTAACCTGGTGGCTATGGCCAGCACTTATGCAGCTTTTGGCCTGGGCTTTCTCTTCTGGAGCCGCTTAGGGGTAACTTGGTTAATCGCAATGGTCGTCGGAGGAATATTCAGCCTTGAGAAAGATGCGGGTCATATTTTCCAGGTCACATCGGCCGGTCTGGAGGAGCAACCTTCCCCCGGGACCGGGCCTCGATTGCCCCACGTTCCTGGTGAAGGGAGCCGTCGGTTAACCCGCCTGGCAACCATCATTGCCGATGAGTTTTTTTCTTATGGCTCCTGGCTGGTCCTGGGCATCCTGATTTCTGCGTTGGTTCGCACCGTGATTCCGGGCCTGTTTGAGCCTTTGCGTGCGGCATCTCCGCTTGTCTTATGCGTTAAAATGGCGGGATTATCTTTCCTCTATTCGAGCAACGCCATGGAGATTGCCTTCACTGCGCTGGGCTTTGCCGGAAATGTCACCGCCGGTGGGCTGCTGGTTTTCTTGGTCCTGGGGCCGATGGTGAACCTTAAGGATGTCTTGTTGGCATTGAAAATCCTTCGCCCACGGCCTTTGCTTTTAGCCAGCCTGGTCGTGGCCCTTATCGTGATGATCATGGGGGTTTCGGCTGTTTATCTTATCGGATAGGCGCAAAATAACGGGAAGCCGGGGGTGCTCTTACAAATCGCCACGAAGGCCCTGCAACCCAGGCATTTACTGGTAAAATATCGACTGGTTCGTGCGCGTAAAGGCAACCTTGGCGCCTGGAGAGAATAGCTGTCATGGCTTTTGTCGTTGGGGAAACGGTCGGCCCCTATCAATTATTGGAGCAGCTTGGCCTGGGGGGGATGGCAACGGTTTATAAGGCATACCACGTCACCCTGGAACGGTACGTAGCCATTAAAGTTCTCCATGCGGCCTATTTGGAGGATAAAAATTATATTACCCGTTTCCAACGCGAAGCGCGCCTGGTAGCAAAGCTGGACCATCCGAATATCGTCCCCATTTATGACTTTTCCGAGCTGGAGGGGCGCCCTTACCTGGTGATGAAGTATATCGAGGGTGAAACTTTGAAGGACGTGCTGCAGCGGTTATCTGCCGGGAACTCTGGCCTGGAACGGGGTGAAGTGGTCAGGATTGCCCAGGCGGTAGGCAGTGCGCTGGCCTACGCACACCAGCAAGGTGTGCTACACCGTGATGTGAAACCATCGAATGTTTTGATTGCTTCTACCGGCCAAATTTACCTGGCGGATTTTGGATTGGCGCGCATCGCCCAGGCTGGCAGCTCTACCCTCACTTCGGAAACGTTGGTAGGCACACCCTATTATATTTCGCCAGAACAGGCGTTATCCCAGGTGAACCTGGACGCCAGGACCGATGAATACTCGTTTGGGGTCATGTTATACGAAATGGTGGTAGGGCGCGTTCCTTTTAGTGGCGACACGCCTTTTGCGGTCATTCACGATCACCTGTATACGCCATTGCCCATCCCTCACCTGATCAACCCGGATGTACCTGAAGCCGTCGAGCAGGTTTTATTAAAGGCTTTAGCTAAAAACCGGGACGACCGGTATAGCGGTATCGAGCCGATGGTAGCGGCATTCACGGAGGTGATGGGCAGCCCTGCTTCGTCGCCCACCTTGCCGGCTGTTCCTGGCGCGGCTCAACCGGTAGCCGGGCTCGCAACCACCCTGGTTAGCAGCCCTGGATCGGACTCAAGCCGGCCAGGTGAAGCGAACCAGCCTGCCCAACCGGAAAAAGGCGTATTGGACGCATTGGGAATGGACGGTATCCCCTCTTATACACCTCCCAGTATGGTCTTCACGGAGCCGGAGACTGGGCAGGCGGAGCAGGATACCGTGTCCAAAAAAAGGAATACCCCTGGCTGGGTCATCTGGCTGGCGGTGGGGGTTGGCCTGGTGGTCTGCGCTTTGGTCATAATGTCCAACAGGGGCGTCATCAACCAGGTGCTCGCTGCGCTGGTGCCCGGTGCGAAGACGGCCGGAATAGCTCAGGGGACGCCAGGGAGCGCCAATGGGCCAACGGGGAGTTATCCCCGCGATGCCTGGAATGCGGCGGTGGATGGACTCGCTTTGTGGCAGCGCCATGATTACGCCGCGGCGGAGGTGTTGTTTTTACGGGCCGACCGCCTGGCTGGCGATTCCCCTGCATTTTACCGCCAGGCAGGACAAAAAATGGCTGAAAGCTCAGCCTGGGTGCCAGCGGCGTCGATGTATCTCAACCTTTACTCCCTGGAAGGGGAATCGATGGCGCCGGATGATCTCAACGCCCTGCGCCAGAGCCTGTTCAATGCTGCAGCAGAGCCGCAGGCGAAGAACCTGTTTTCGAAAAGCCTGACTCAACCGGTCTATAAAGTCGATCAGGCCCGTTATGAGCTTTACCAGGGAAACCAGGAAGGCGCCACCCGTGAATTGGATACCATCCTGGTATCGCCGACCGATCTGGCCAGGCTGCCCGAAGCTCGTCTGGTGCAGGCGGAACTTTATTACCACGCCGGATCCACGGGCCAGGCCAGGAACGTCTTGAACGACTTAATGGCTCAGCCCAACCTGCCCCCCTGGGTGGAGACATTTGCTAAGGATTTGCTTGCCAGGATCGACCTGCCTGGTTAACATTGACCTGATGATATTTCGAGGCCAGTCCCTCCAGAAAACTGGTCCGTTTGATATCAAAAAAATATTTGATGTGAGGAATCCATGCGAAAACCATTGATTGCTGGAAATTGGAAGATGAATAAGACGGTTGAACAAGCCCGCCTGCTGGTATCCGAAATGGTACCCGAGCTGCACACGGTCGATGTCGACACCGTGTTGTGCCCGCCTTTTACCACCCTGATGGCGGTCTCTGCCATGCTGGTAGGCACCAGGATTGGCCTTGGCGCTCAGAATTTACACTGGGAAGCTTCAGGGGCCTATACAGGTGAAGTGTCGCCCCAGATGGTGGCGGAATTGTGCCAGTACGTGATCCTGGGCCATTCGGAACGCCGCACTTATTTTGGAGAGACGGATACCACGGTTAACAAAAAGGTCAAGGCTGCCCTGGGGGTTGGGCTGACGCCGATCGTGTGCGTTGGCGAGACATTGGAAGAGAATGAGGATAAGCAAACAGCAGCTGTGGTTTCCCGCCAGGTGAAAGTGGGATTGGCCGAGCTGACCACGGAGCAGGCGATGAAGCTGGTCATTGCTTACGAGCCGGTCTGGGCAATCGGCACCGGTCGTGCGGCCACTGCCGCCGGCGCGAATGCCGTGTTAGCCGATGTGATCCGCCCGGTGCTGGCCGAGATGTTTGGAAAGCCGGCATCTGAAAGTATTCGCATCCTCTACGGCGGCTCGGTAACGGCGGCCAACGCCGCCGAGCTTTTTGCCCAGCCGGATATCGATGGCGGACTGGTCGGCGGGGCCAGCCTGAAATCGGCTGACTTTATTAAGATCGTTAAGGCCGCCCTGAGCTAGGCCTGTGGCAGGGCTTTCGAAGAAAACAGGCACCTCCTGAGATTGATCCGGCGCCATTGTCTATCATTCAAGTCGCTTTGGGTTTAAACGGCCTGTGGTGGACCCTGATCTTAATTGGGCCCCTGGTGGTGCTGCAACGGTCATTGCACCGCGAGCTGCAGACGGTGTTTTACCTGTTAACCCGGAAGCCGGTCGTGGCGATCAGCCTGTTTTCAATGCTTTTTTTTCCTGGTGTGCTGCTTCATGAAGGCAGCCATTACTTGATGGCTAAACTTCTTGGCGTCCGCACGTTACGCGTCTCATTGATTCCCAGGCCGATCAAAAATGGGCGTAAATTACAGCTCGGTTTTGTGGAAACAGTCTCGGCAAACTCGATTAAGGACACCTTGATCGGGTTTGCCCCCTTGATCTCGGGTATGGTCGCTGTGGGCTATATTGGGATGGTTCGGTTAGACGCGGCAGTAGCCTGGGCCGGGGTGATGCGCGGCGGCGCTCAAGCGATCCTCCCGCTGGCCTCCCACCTGATAGATATACCCGACTTCTGGATCTGGTTTTACCTGGCCTTTGTGATCAGCAGCACCATGCTGCCTTCTGCGTCCGACCGGCAAGGCTGGCTGCCGGTGGGGTTACTGGTGGTCGGGGTGATCCTGGTTGGTCTCCTGATCGGTATCGGGGGATGGTTGTTTACCCGGGTTGCGCCGGTGGTGAACCAGGCGATGAGCGGGATTGCCGGCGTGCTGGCCATCAGCCTGGCGATCCACCTGGTGTGCTGGTTTCCGGTCGTAACCATCCGGTGGCTGCTAAGCTGGATCACCGGCTTACAGGTGAGCTAACCCAGATCCGCCCGTTCAACCCGTGCCGAATTGCCGGTCGCCAGCGTCGCCCAGGCCTGGCACGATGTATCCTTTTTCGTTGAGGTGATCGTCGATGGCAGCCAGGTGGATCGGGACATCAGGGTGAGCTTTTTGCAGGGCGGCAATCCCTTCGGGTGCGCCGATCAGCCCGACAAATTTAATTTTTTTCACCCCCCATCGCTTGAGGATATCGACCGTGGCAATGGCTGATCCTCCTGTGGCTAACATGGGATCCAGGATCAGGCAGAGCGACACGGTGGGCTCAATGGGAAGCTTGTTGTAATACTGGACGGGTTTCAAGGTTTTTTCGTCGCGATACACGCCGATGTGCCAGACCTCGGCCGTAGGCATCAGCTCCCACAAACCTTCCACCATGCCAAGCCCGGCGCGCAAAATAGGCACCAACCCGATTTTTTCGAGCAGCTCATACCCGGTCGTTTTTGATAAGGGGGTTTGAACCTCGACGGTGTGTAACAGCAGGTCGGTGGTGGCTTCGTAGGCCAGCAGCGCACCTAATTCGCGTACCAGCTCGCGAAACTTCTTCGGTTCCGTCGAGGCGCTTCGTAACCGGCTTAATTTATGCGCGACCAGGGGATGTGAGGACGGGTAAACATTGGGCATCAGGGACTCCTATATAACGACACTTGCAGAAAGTTAAATCACCAGGGTTCCGGTCACGGCAGGCCATTTCGCAAGACTCTCAGCCAGTTTCCATGCAAAATAGCCTGGATTTCGTCTCGTTGGTATCCTTTTTGGGCCAGGCCGGACGATAGGTTGATGACGTCTGCAATCGAATCCATGCCCGCCGGGATCGCCTCTGCTCCAAAGCCGCCATCAAAATCTGTGCCGATCGCCACATGGTAAGCGTCACCGGACAACTGGGCCACGGTATCGATCGCTTCAATAACTTTCTCAACCCTGAGCGGGGGATCGTCTTTTATCCAATCTGGATCAAGGAAGTGATTGAAAGGGACAATCCCAATGACCCCATCGCGCGCGACCAGCTTGAGAATCATCTCATCCGATAACCCCCGGTCGGTGGGCAGGAACCGGCGCGGGTTGCTGTGAGAGGCGATCACCACACCCTCGTAGCGATCGACAGCTTCCAGGTAGGCCTCTTCGGCAGCGTGGGATAAATCGAGGATCAGGTGGGATTGGGCCATTTCTTTCAGGAGGGAGCGACCCAGTCCAGTCAGGGGGCCAGGCATGTGGGTGCCGCCGGCGTAGCGGGTGGCCGACCAGGCGAGCCCCACGATGCGGAGGCCGCCAGCGGCCCATTCATGGATGGCCTCTGGTCGTAGAATTGGATCCGCGCCTTCCATCAAGATGACCAGCCCAATCTGATCAGGGTTGGCTTGGGTATCCCAGATCGCGGAAATGGCCTCCAACCCGGCCTGGTCGGTGATTAACCTGAAATGTGGATCGCTTTCAGCGAGCGCGCGGTAATATTGCAACTGTTCCAGGCCAAAGCGATTGGCTTCCTCTGGATTGTGATAGATCCGTTTCTGAGTGGGGATAGGTTCAGGCCGGGCCAGGTTGCCTGGCTCGATGAAGATGGTTGAAAAAACGATTCCTACCCTGCCAGATAACCATTCGGGCAGGCCCAGGGTGCGGATCCCGGTCTCCGAGGTCACCCCGCTGTGCAGGTCGGCCTCGCGGGTCGAATAGGCGCTGGTGGATGGATGGCGGCCATAGACCAGGCCATTCCAGGCAATATCCTCGTGCCCGTCAATTAACCAGAAGGAGCCCTGGTTTCCGGTTGGATTAGATTCAGGTGGATGTAGGGTCATGGTGATCTTCAACGTTTATATTTTGTACATGCCCGCGCTGATCCCCGGCAGGGTAATTTTCCAACCGGTGGGTGCCGGCTTAAGTCCATTTTGTACGCCCCAAATCGTCTGAACTGCCCCGGCGGCAGGGGGGAGCTGTTCGTGGGTGATCTCCACATCGGCAGGCTGGCTGGACGGGTTTACCACCACCAGCACGCGCTCACCGCCGCCTTCGCGCACATAAGCGAAGGGATAGCGTCCCGGGCGCGCATAGACCACTTGAAACGCGCTGTGATTTGCCAGCGCCGGGTGAGTTTTGCGGATGATGACGAGCTGCCGGATAGCATTCAAAAGTGAGCCGGGGTCATTTTCCTGTTCAGAAACCACCCGATCGCCAGAGTTCGCCTCGACGGGCAGATATAGCTTTTCCCCAGGCGCAGTGGAGAAGCCGGCATTCGCGTCCGTATCCCACTGCATGGGGGTGCGCACCTCCGTGCGGTTATAACCTCCCTCTTTAGAGGGTAAGCCCGGCACGCCGGCCATGCCAATTTCGTCGCCATAATAAATTTTGGGGACTCCTGGCATGGACAAAAGGAAAGCGAAGGCGACTTTTAGATCTTCTCGAGAGCGGCCTGACCCCAGGCGTGGGCTGGTATCGTGGTTGCCCGAAAACAGGCAGATATACCCCGCCTGGCGAGTCGCGGCATACTGTGGGCCATATTCATCGAGAAATTCGGCGATGTTGCCCAGGCCTTCGCGGTCGAAGAAGCTAAAACCTCGCCGGTTAGGCCCAAAGCCGCCGCCCCATTGGTGTTTGCGGAACAAGGAAATATAGCCTGAACCAGGGAAACCCAGGTAAAGGTCAATATGGAATCCGGCCCGGATCGCCCGCTCGGGGATGCCCCATTCAGAAATCAGCACGGCTTCAGGGTAATCCTGGTCCAGCCAGGTGCGAACCTCCCGCCATAACTGGATGGTAGCGCGCGAGCCGGGATCATCCTTGACCAGGGAAGCAGCCATGTCGACCCGGAAGCCGCTGGCGCCCATATCCAGCCAAAACTTGATGATTTTCTTCAATTCCGCTCGCACCGCCTGTGGCCCCGGTGCATCGACAGGCTGTTGCCAGGGATAATCCGGGTCGGGGTTGGCAAAACCATAATTCAACGCGGGCTGGAAAGGGAAAAAATTGGGCATGTAGCCGCCGTTGCGCTCCGACATACCTGCAATGAACTGGTGGCGTGAGCCGGGAGGCGTCCGGGTCCAAATATTATTCGACCAGATATACCAGTCTGAATAAGGGTTCCGCTTGTGCCGGGCCGATTGTTTAAACCACTCGTTTTCGGTGGAGGTATGGCCGGCGACCAGATCAAGCAGCACCCGAATCCCCATTCGACGGGCCTCTTCAAATAGGCGGCGTAAATCGTCATTGGTGCCGTACCGAGGCGCCACCTGGTAAAAATCGGAGATATCATAACCGGCGTCTCCAAACGGAGAGGAAAAACATGGGTTGAGCCAGATGGTGTTCACGCCCAGGGACTGGATATAAGGCAGCTTGGCGATGATCCCGGGAATATCGCCAATCCCATCCCCGTTGGTATCGTAGAAAGATTGCGGGTATATTTCATAAAAAATGGCGTGCTCGAGCCAATCAGGGTTATGAAAATCAGGTGTTACCTCGCCGGGCTGTCTCGAAAATGGATTGGTGAACATTTTATTTTCCTTTTATATGGAATAATGGATGCGTTGGAGTGCTCTTGTGGCTGGATGCGCTATTCACAGCTTGATATCCATGGTCTGCCCTGCATTTTCTCCGGGTTTCCTGATCATATTCCCAATGGTGAACAGGATCAAGGCTGCCAGCACCAGGAAAGCCATCACGGTGAAGATACCATTGGGGCCGAGGCGGTCGAACAGCCAACCGCTCAGGATGGAACTGATCATGCCAGCCAATCCAGTGGTTGAATTGACCAGCCCCTGGGCGGTGCCGGCCATCCCCTTGGGCGCCATTTTGTTGGCGTAGTTCACTGCGCTGTTCCAGAAAAAGACGTATGCCGGGCCATTCAGGACATTGATCGCAATGGCCCAGGCGGGTGAAGGCATCCATCCTAACAAGAAGTAACGAATGATGCTCAGAATCATGGAAACAATCAGTAAGGGGATCGGGCCATATCGCCGGAGGAAGCGCCCGCTGAAAAACATGAAAGGCATTTCCACCACGGCTTGTATCGTCGAAGCCTCTCCAATCAGGCTTTGGCTGGCTCCCATGGCATTCATGGAGACGCTCAGGAAAGATATCGCTGCATTGGCGGCAATCCAGGATAAAAACACCGTGATGATGAAGATAATCCAGGATACCTGACGCGTCATCTGGCCGATGTCTTTGAAGTCGCGCTTTTCGAGGTGGAGGGTCACGGGAGGGATCAGCAGGGCGGTCAGGGCGAAGCATCCCATGAGAATGCCGTAGGCCGGGAACATCACCTTCAATCCGGCCTGTTGGTAGATGAAGCCGGAGGCGAAGGCGGTGATGATATAGCCAATGCTGCCGCCCAGCCGGAATTGGCCGTAATCTTCCCGCTTTTTTCCTAACAGCACCAGAGTGGTGCTATCCACCAGGGTTCCGGGAGCGGAGTTCATTAAGCTGCCTAAACAGCCAAAGAGGAGAAAGAGCCAGAATCCCTGGATATAGGGGATAAACTGGCTGGCGAGCAGGCTGCCTGCGGCGCCAATAGCGATCAGCAATCGAGGCTTTCCGGTGAGATCGCTGACATATCCCCAAACCATAGAACCGCCGACTCCGATCAACGCCGTGATCATATTCAGGAGGCCTATCTGGGTTCCACTCATTCCGGCGGTGCGAAAATAGACATTAAGGAAGGTGTAATAGGCGCCTACGGCCGCATATTGGAAGAAAAACATCATCCAGACTGCCCACATGCGTGCAGGTTTCGATTTAACAGGATTGGTTGATGTCAACTGTATTGGGTTTGTGATGAACCCACCTCACGGTAAAGTTAATTCCAGCTATTGTAATGCACTATTAGCGCCCTTGGGTAATTAAAAGAAAACCCGTTCACAGGTATAATTACCTGCATGAATGAAATCAGCCCCGAGTCCCGCCCTGATGATCGCCAGGATCATGCCTTACGCCCCAGCCGGCTGAAGGATCTGATTGGCCAGGAGCAGGTCAAAGAGAACCTGGCGATTTTAATTGAAGCCTCTAAGCACCGCCGCGAGCCCCTCGACCATGTGCTATTTTATGGCCCTCCCGGACTGGGAAAAACCACGCTGGCACACGTGTTGGCCAATGAAATGGGCGTGAGCATCAAAATCACCGCCGGGCCAGCGATTGAGCGCTCAGGCGACCTGGCCGCTATCTTGACCAATCTCAAAGGGGGAGACATCCTGTTTATCGACGAGATTCACCGGCTAGGGCGGGCCGTGGAAGAAGTGCTTTACCCCGCGATGGAGGACTTTGCCCTCGACATCGTGATTGGTAAAGGGCCGGCGGCGCGTTCCATCCGATTAAAGCTGCCGCATTTCACCGTGATTGGGGCAACGACGCGCCTGGCGCTGGTGACGGCGCCTTTACGCGCTCGGTTTGGGGCGGTTTACCGCCTGGATTATTATGACCAGGCCGCCATGAAGGAAATTGTCCAGCGCGGCGCGGCCCTCATCGGGATACAGGCTGATACCGACGGGATTGCAGAGATTGCCCTGCGCGCGCGAGGAACGCCCCGCGTAGGCCTCCGTTTACTGCGCCGGGTGCGAGATTATGCCCAGGTGCGCTCTGAAGGCCAAATCTCCGCGAAAGAAGCTCGCGAGGCGCTGGACTTACTCAATGTCGACCCGCTTGGCCTGGACGATGTCGACCGGCGGGTGTTAATCACCATCATCCAAAAATATAACGGGGGCCCGGTAGGCCTCAGCACCATCGCAGCCTCCATCAGCGAAGAACCGGATACCATCATGGATGTGGTGGAACCCTACCTGCTCCAGCTTGGTTTTCTCGATCGAACCCCCCAGGGGCGGGTGGCGACCCGCCTGGCGTATGAGCATCTTAACCTCCCGTTCAAGGAAAATAACGAGCAACAGTTGAAATTAATTTGAAAACTTCCGACTTTGATTACGAGCTTCCTCCCGATCGTATTGCCCAAACTCCGCTAGAACCACGGCACGCTTCCCGTTTATTGGTGTTCGATCGGAAGGCGGACACCGTGAGCCACGCCACCTTTTGGGATATTGACCGTTTTCTTCTTCCAGGGGATCGGTTGGTCATCAACCAGACCCGAGTCATTCCGGCGCGGGTGTATGCCCGGAAATGGCCGACGGGGGGCAGGGTGGAGCTGCTGCTCCTGCGTCGTGAAAATGATACCACCTGGGAGGCCCTGGTTGGGGGAAAGCGGCTGTCCGCTGGCCGGCGACTACAGCTCGAAGAGGGCCTGCAGGCGGAGATCGTGGCTGAGCTGGAAGGATCGCGCCGGTTAGTGCATTTCAGCGAGGCAATAGACGCCTATCTGGAGCGCGCTGGCAATGTGCCACTACCCCCTTACATCCATACTCCCCTGGCGGATCCGGAGCGATACCAGACCGTGTATGCCCGCGAGCCAGGCTCAGCGGCAGCTCCCACAGCCGGGCTGCACTTTACCCCTGAGTTAATCACCCGGCTTGAGTCCCTGGGTGTTCTTTTTTCACGCCTGACCCTGCACGTGGGGCTGGATACGTTTGCGCCCGTCAATGAAGAGAACCCGGAAGAACATAAGATCCATACCGAATGGTGCGAGCTATCTCCAACCGCAGCGGGCGAGATCAACCAGACCAGGAGGAATGGCGGCCGGATCATTGCCGTAGGGACGACCAGCGTGCGCACATTGGAGTCGGCGGCCAGGCTGGCGGAGAATGGCGATGCGGTGGCCAGCTTTTCAGGCCCGACCGATCTTTTCATCTTGCCTGGTTATCACTTTCGCGTGGTGGATGCAATGATTACCAATTTCCACCTGCCCCGGTCAACCCTGCTCATGCTGGTCAGTGCATTTGCTGGCCGCGAGCGTATGCTTGCTCTCTACCAGCAGGCAGTGAAAGACGGGTACAGGTTTTATTCGTTTGGCGATGCCATGTTGTTGATCTAATACACTTTTCATTCGGGAGGAACCCATGCTCAGTCGACCAGCCACTCTTATTCTGCACCAGGATCAAAAAGTTGGAGAGGTCGATCCGCGCCTGTTCGGGTCGTTTATTGAACACCTTGGACGCGCGGTATATGGCGGCATTTATGAACCGGGCCATCCTCAGGCTGACGCGGATGGCTTTCGCCAGGACGTGATCGATCTGGTGAAAGAATTGAATGTTCCGGTGGTGCGTTATCCGGGGGGTAATTTCGTTTCAGGCTACAACTGGGAAGATGGGATCGGGCCCAAGACAGCCCGGCCGCGCCGGTTGGACCTGGCCTGGCAGACGACCGAGACCAACCAAGTAGGCGTGGATGAATTTTCCGCCTGGGCGCGTAAGGCCGGCGCGGGGGTGATGATGGCGGTTAACCTGGGCACGCGCGGGCCGGACGCTGCGCGAAACCTGGTGGAGTATGCCAACCATCCTGGGGGTAGCTATTGGAGCGATCTGCGCCGGGCCAACGGGACGGCTGATCCTCACGGCATAAAATTATGGTGCCTGGGCAATGAAATGGATGGCCCCTGGCAGATTGGCGCGAAGACTGCAGACGAATACGGGCGGACGGCGTGCGAGACGGCCAAGGTGATGAAGTGGGTCGATCCCACCATCGAGCTGGTGGCTTGCGGCAGCTCAAGCCGGGCGATGTCTACTTTTCCTTCCTGGGAATCAACCGTGCTGGATCACACCTACGAGCACGTCGATTACCTCTCTCTCCACACGTATTATGGCAATCGCGATGGCGATACACCGAATTTCCTGGCGCGATCGCTGGACATGGATCAGTTTATCCGCACGGTGATTGCCATCGCGGACACGGTGAAAGCGAAAAAGCGCAGCAAAAAAACGATTAACCTATCGTTCGACGAGTGGAACGTCTGGTTCCATTCTAATAACGCTGATAAAGAGATCAAGCCATGGATGGTCGCGCCGCCATTATTAGAAGATCACTACACGTTTGAGGATGCCCTGGTGGTCGGCAGCATGTTGATTACCTTGCTCAAACACGCCGACCGGGTGAAAATCGCTTGCCTGGCGCAATTGGTTAACGTCATTGCACCGATTATGACGATACAAGGCGGAGGAAGCTGGCGCCAGACCATTTTTTATCCTTTCTTGCATGCCTCCCGCTTTGGCCGGGGTAAGGCGTTCAACGTGGTAGTTCAATCGCCAACGTATCCCAATGCGGAATTTGGCGAGGTGCCATACCTGGACGCCGTGGCGACACAGGACGAGGAACGAGGGACGGTCACCCTGTTTGCGCTCAACCGCAGCATGGATTCGACCCTGGCCCTGGATGGTATGCTGGGCGATTTCGCGGGTTATCGGGTGCTGGATCATATCACTATGACCCACCCTGACCTCAAGGCGACCAATTCTTTTGACCATCCGGAAACGGTGCTTCCACAAACCGGGGGCGATGCCCACCTGGATGGGAATCACCTGACGGCCAACCTCCCGCCGCTTTCGTGGAACGTGATTCGCCTGGCCACTCAGGCTTGAGAATCCCCAAAGGATGACGTTATGGCTCTCTTTCATTGCGATTTTTTCTCAACCACGTTAAATCTTTCGACCTCGATGGATGTCATTTTGCCCCAACCGGATGCCCGGTCGTTAGAGCGCACCGGCGGCAAAGTCAGGCGTAAATACTCGACTCTGTACCTGTTACACGGGTATTCCGATGATCATACCATCTGGCAGCGCCGGACGTCGATTGAGCGCTATGCCAGCCAATATCGCCTGGCGGTAGTCATGCCCGCCGCCCATCACAGTTTTTACACGGACATGGCCTATGGCCTGGATTACTTTACCTTCATCAGTCAGGAGCTGCCTGCCCTGGCCCGCTCATTTTTCCCGCTCTCCGATAAACGCGAAGACAACTTCGTGGCCGGGCTATCCATGGGCGGGTACGGAGCTTACAAAATCGCCTTGACTTACCCCGACCGTTTCTTCGCCGCCGCCAGCCTGTCGGGGGCGGTGGACATCGTTCATTTGATCAGCATAGCGGAATTTCCCAGGGCTTTAGAATTTCAATCCACTTTTGGCGATCTGGATAACGTCGAGGGGAGCCCAAATGATTTGATGTTCCTGGCTGAACAAGTGGCTGCTACCGGTGGCCCAAAACCCTGCCTTTACCAGGCCTGCGGGACAGAAGACTTCTTATACTCCGATAATTTGAATTTCAAACGCCTGGCGACCGACCTCGGCTTTGACCTGGTTTACAGCGAAGAGCCCGCGGTGCATGAATGGGGGTTTTGGGACCGGCAGATCCAGAAAGTCCTGGAGTGGCTGCCCCTGGAAAAAGTCAAGTCGTGATATAAAGGAAGTGTATCCATTTAATCATGTAATGAGGAGGAAAAAGATGCTGGATAAAGTGGATTTATCTCTCGCCATGGAAAAAGAGGAATACCGGTCACGCCTGGCAGCCGCACGGCTGCGGCTTTATGATCTTCAGAAAGCCTGCTGGAGTTCAGGGGTGGGGAGCGTGGTCTTGTTTGAAGGCTGGGACGCTTCCGGGAAAGGCACCTCCATAAACCTCCTCACCCAACGACTGGACCCGCGTGGGTTTAAGCTTTACCCGATCCAGGCGCCGCGCACCAACGAGCTCCACATGCCCTGGCTGTGGCGTTTCTGGTTGAAGCTGCCCAATTATGGAGAGATGGCCATTTTCGACCGGAGCTGGTATGGCAGGGTGCTGGTGGAGCGTGTGGAAGGGCTAACCCCGGAAGTGGTGTGGCAAAAAGCGTACGATGACATTGTCGCTTTTGAACGCGACCTGGCGGATGACGGCCTGGTCATCGCGAAATTCTTTTTACACATCTCCAAGAAAGAGCAGGCCAGGCGGTTTAAGAAACTCGAGAAGGATCCATTGGAAAGCTGGCACGTGGCTCCTGAAGATTGGGAACACCATAAGAACTACGATGAATATTACCTGGCGACCGAAGAAATGCTGGAGCGGACCGACACGGAATGGGGGCCATGGACCATTGTTGAAGCTACCAACCGTTATTGGAGGCGGATCAAAATTTTCGATACCCTGATTGGGCGACTGGAAAATGGGCTGAAGGCGCACGGTAAACCGCTGCCGCCCATGCCGCCTGCTCCTAACCAGGATGATGGGGCCGAACCAACGCAACCCCTCCCAGAGGCGCAAAAGGAAGGAGCTTAACATGTTGAATACCATCGATTTGAACAGGCATATTGCCCCTGAAGCCTATGCGCCTGATTTATTAAAGTACCAGCTTCAACTCAGGGCCCTGGCTTACCAGCTTTATGTACAGAAACGCATTCTGAT
>JAJYIW010000198.1 GCA_021789855.1 Chloroflexota bacterium
GGTCGGGGCGAGAGGATTTGAACCTCCGACCTCTTGCACCCCATGCAAGCGCGCTAGCCGGTCTGCGCCACGCCCCGGAACCAACAGCGCTATAATATCATACTTAGCCGTATCCGGCAAGGAAAATAATTTCTCAAGAGCCGCTGGAAATGCCGGCCTATTCCACAGTATAATGATGGCATCATTACCTTAAGGAGAGCTGACCATGCCAGTTAAACACTTGGACCAGGTTTCAGCCACGCCGATCAAAGATGGCGTGGGTGTCACGCGGAAGATGTTGATTTCAACCGAAGAAGCCCCGAACTTCGCTATGCGCTGCTTCACCATCCAACCGGGGGGAAGCATGCCTAACCACACCAACACGGTGGAGCATGAGCAATTTGTGCTCAGGGGCCACGCGAAAATTGGGATTGGCAACGAGGTGTTCGAGGTCAAGCACGGGGACATCGTCCTTATTCCGGCGGGAGTCCCGCACTGGTACACCACCCTCGGTGATGAGCCATTTGAGTTCTTGTGCCTGGTGCCGGCCAAGCCGGATATCACCACGCTGCTTTAACGAGCTCGCTGCTGCCCGTCCAGAAAACGAGCGTAGGTTTGAAATTTCAGTTGTTTTCGCAGGAAATGCCTTTGAAAACAGCTGAAATTTATTTTAATTAATACTTGATTCTCACAGTGGTTTGATCTATACTGATGACATCGCTGTCGTTATCGTTGTCAGTCCTTGAGTATTTAATTGTTTCGCCGCCGTCCATCTTTTTTGATTGCATGAAGTCTGTTGCCCAAGGTTGGAGCAATGCATGTAACGCTTCAAGATGTGGCGCAATTTGCAGGTGTTTCTGCAAAAACGGTCTCTCGGGTGGTGAACAACCAGGGAGAAATCAGCCCGGCTACCCGTGAACGAGTCCAGGCTGCCATCGATCAGCTCGGTTACCAGCCGAATTACCTGGCCCGTAGCCTGGTCAGCCAGCGCAGTCACACCCTGGCAGTAATCGCCTCGGGCTTGCAGTATTTTGGCCCTTCTCATATCTTAACCGGCATCGAGCAGCAAGCCTGCGTTCAAGATTATTCCCTCTTATTTAACCTGATACCTTCGCCTGATGAAGCGCCTTCTCGCCACCTGCTGGATATGCTGGTAGCCCGGCGCGTCGAGGGGATTCTCTGGGCGGTGCCCGAAATTGGCGGCAACCGCGATTGGATCGGGCCGGAGACGCTCGATCACCTGCCCCCGATCGTGTTTATCTCCATGGCCAGGCGCGACGACCTGGCGATCATCTCGGTGGATAATGCCATGGGCGCCCAAAGGGCGGTGGAGCACCTGATCCAGACCGGGCGGCGACGGATCGGCCTGTTGAACGGCCCGATGCTGTGGTGGGAAGCGCGCGAGCGCGATGCCGGGGTAAGACGCGCCCTGCGCCAGGCGGGATTGAGCCTGGAATCCCAGGGGTTAGCGGAAGGCGACTGGTCGGCCGCCAGCGGCAAGCGCGGCATGGAAGCCATCCTCGCCCGTGCGCCCGCCCTGGATGCGGTGTTTGTCGCCAACGATCAGATGGCCCTGGGAGCTTACGCAAGCCTCTTGCGCGCCGGCCGGCGCATCCCGGATGACGTCGCGGTGGTGGGTTTTGACAACACCGCTGAGTCGTCCTGTTATTTACCGCCCCTGACCACCATCGAGCAACGGTTGGCGGAGGTTGGGCAATTGGCGGTAAAAGTCCTCTTGGGCGAAGCCCTTTCCGGCCCGGACGGAGAGGATGAAGGCCAGCCGCCGGGGATGACCCTGCTGCCGGCCCTGATTGTACGGGAAAGCACCACCGGTAGAAAAGCTGGCACCCAAAATTGACGCCGCGACCGGTGGAAGAAAATCTAAAAGGAGGTGATCGTTCGTCATATTTCAGTGTTTGCCTGTCAGGCGATTGTGTTTTATTCATTAGCTTAGGAGGCGAGAATCGTATGAATTCGAAGATTTACCGTGTCTTTGCTGTTGTGACTATCCTGGCCACCATCCTGGCCATAGCCGGATGCAGCGCGCCGGCCGCCACCAAGGCGCCGGCCGCTGGCACCTCTTCAGGAACCACAGCCACCAATAAATGGTGCTCGGGTGTGAAAATCGTTTTCTTCCCCGGCGGGCCGCAAGGAGGTGTGTTCGCGGTGAATGTGTACAACGGGGCGGTCCAGGCGCAAAACGACCTGGGCGCTAACGTGGATTACGTCTGGTCGGATTGGGATCCTCAGAAGATGATCCAGCAATTCCAGGAAGCAGCGGCTACCAAGCCGGATGGCATCGCTGTCATGGGCCATCCTGGGGATACGTCTTTTGATCCCCTGATTGATTCGGCTGAGAAGAACGGCATCATCGTCACCAGCCAGAACACCGAGCTGCCCCTGGCAGAGGCGAAATATTCAGCGAACGGCTTCGGGTACGTGGGCGCTGAGAACTACGCCGCCGGCCAGTCCCTCGGAAATGAAGCGGTCAAACGCTTTGGCCTGGTGAAAGGCGACCGCGCTATGGTCTGGGGGCTGCTGTCTCAACCGACCCGCGGCCTGCGCACCAAGGGCGTCATCGATGCGCTTAAGGCAGCCGGGTTAACCGTCGATTACATTGAAATCGATAGCGCCACCAATGCGGACCCCGTGGCTGGTACATCCACGTTCACTGGCTATGTTTCCTCGCATCCGGATGTCAAGCTGGTGGTCACGGATCATGGCGGCCTGACCGCTACGGCCGAGACCTACCTCAAGGCGGCGAACAAGAAACCGGGCGAGATCAAGATCGCTGGCTTCGACATGAGCCCCGCCACGGTCACGGCTATCCAGGGCGGGTGGACTAACCTGGTGATTGATCAACAGGAATGGCTGCAGGGTTACCTGCCTATTCTGCAAATCTGCCTGACCAAGAAATATGGATTTTCCGGCCTGCACATCAATACAGGGGCTGGTTTTGTCGATAAGAGCAACGTCGATTTTATTGCGCCGTTAGCTGAGAAAAATATCCGCTAGGCGGGTATCGCCAGGCTGGATAATCTTACCCAAAACAGAAAGGATGGGGGCGGGAGATGAAAATCCCGCCCCCATTCAACCGGGAGAGAGAGCCATGGACTCGGTATTGGAATTGCGGGATGTATCCAAAACGTTCGGCGAGGTAGCTGCGCTGCGCCATGTCAATTTCCACGTGGGGAATAATGAAATTGTGGGGCTGTTGGGCGATAATGGCGCGGGAAAATCCACCCTGGTTAAAATTATCACCGGCTACCATCACCCCGATCCGGGGGGCGAAATTTATTGGAAGGGCCAAAAGGTCGATAAATTAACGGTTCCCAAGGCTCGCGAGCTGGGGATTGAAATCGTCTACCAGGAACGCGCGCTGGCCGATCAGCAGTCTTTGTGGCGCAATATCTTCATGGGGAGAGAGCTGGTGAACCGGGGCGGCGTGCTGAATGTGAAGGGGATGAAAAGCGAGACGGCTAAATTAATGAATACCGTCATGGGTTTCACCTCATCAGCGGTGACCCCGGAATCGGTGGTGCAAACATTTTCCGGCGGTGAGCGCCAGGGGGTGGCCATCACTCGGGCGCTGTATTTTAAAGCGGAGCTGGTGATATTGGACGAACCAACCATGGGGCTGTCCCTGACCGAAACCAAGAAATGCCTGGATTTCGTCGATGGGATTAAGGCGGCCGGAAAGTCAGCTATTTTCATCGATCACAACGTTTTTCATGTGTACCCCGTGGTAGACCGCCTGGTCGTCCTGGATAGGGGCACCATCGCCGGCCAGTTTATGAAAAACGAGCTGACCCTGGATCAGCTTGTCGACCGGCTTTACATGGTAGCCCGCACGGGCAGCCTGGATGAACAAAAACCATCTGATTCACCCAACGGAGAATGACAGGATGAACACAACCGAAGCCAGACCGATTTCGCCCGCTGTTCAAAAGACGACATTCAGTCGCTTTCTCCGAAGGTATGCGTTGCAGATCGCAATTGTGGCGGTCTTATTATTGATCTGGGCTTTTTTCTTATGGCGCGCCCCGACTACGTTTAGCTCGTATGATATCTATAATTCCTTGCTCACTACCACGCCTTATTTTGCCATCATGGCCATTCCTTTGACCCTGGTGGTGATCGCCAAGGAGATCGACCTATCCTTTCCGTCCGTCATGGCGTTTGGTATGGCCGCTTATGACCTGGTATTCCAGGCGACCGGTTCCGTGTGGTTGGGCTTTATTGCCTGCCTGTTGGCCGGGTTGCTCGCGGGTTATCTTAACGGGATTATCGTCGTGAAGCTCGGCATTCCTTCATTGGTTGCGACGATTGGCACCCAATATTTCTGGCGAGGTGCGGTCATGATCATGACCAATGGACAGGGAATGGGCATGACCCAGGTGCAAAGCACGTTGCTTTACCCCTTGTTGGTCGGTAAAATATTTGGAATCATCCCGGCGCAATTTGTCTGGACGATGGGCATCGCCGTCCTGACCTGGTTTGTCTTGAACCGCACCCGGTTTGGCGCGCACACGTACCTGAGCGGCGACAATGTCGAGAGCGCCCGGTTGATGGGCGTGAATGTTGACCGCACTAAAATCATCACCTTTACCCTGGTGGGCCTGGCAGCGGTTTTCGCGGGGTACATTGTGAGCGAGTCGGTATTATTCTTCTGGCCGACCATGGGCGACGGGTATTTGCTCAACACGCTCGCATCGGTCTTCCTGGGCGGCACCTCCGTATTCGGCGGGACAGGCACCATTTTTGGGACGTTTATCGCCGCATTTATCATCGCGGTGATCAACCCTGGGATCGTGGCGGCTGGCTGGCTGGCGTACTGGACTCAGCTGATCTACGGTTTTATTATCGTCGCTTCGGTGGTGCTCCAGGCCATACTGCGCAAGCGCTTCAGCTAATCACGCATGAATCACCGCGAACGGGTCCAGGCTGCCTTAAGCCATGCCATTCCAGATCGCTGCCCGATGCAGATCAGTTTTACCCCTGAGTTTGCAGAGCGATTGCGCCAGGCCTTGCATATCGAAGAAACAGGGCTGCACAACCCGCATGGGGGTGGGAATAGCTACTTAATAGAGCGTTTTATAGATGAGGATATGCTCCTGACTTCGGTGGGGTGGGCGAATTCTTACTACCAGGCAGGGGATGATTATGTGGATGAGTGGGGAGTCGGGTGGCGCGCCCAGCCTTACCGCACCCGTTATGGGGTGGGGCACTATACGGAAATGGTGGAGCACCCCCTGGCAGACGAGGCTAAGATTTTCTCGTACCGGCCGCCTGACCCTGGGCGGCCAGAGCTTTATCATGAAGCTGAATGGATGATTGCAGCGTTCAAGGCTGAATACTGGATTGTAGGCGTGACCGTTACGACGATGTTTGAAACGGCCTGGGCGTTGCGCGGGCTGGACCAGATGCTGATGGACTTTGTCACCCGGGCCGATCTGGCCGATGCGCTGCTGGAAATACCCTACCAATACCACCTGGCCGCGGCGAAAAAACTCGTGGAGCTGGGAGTGGACATGATCTGGATCGGTGACGATGTGGGGATGCAGACGGGCATGTTGATCTCGCCCCGCACCTGGCGACGATTTCTAAAGCCCAGGATGGCCGAAATGATTGCGCAGCTTAAGGCTATCAATCCGCAGCTCAAGGTGGCGTACCATTCAGACGGCAACATCCGGGCGATCATCCCTGAGCTGGTTGAAATTGGACTGGATGTGCTTAACCCTGTCCAGCCCGCCTGCATGGATCTGGCTGAGCTGAAGCGCTCCTTTGGCGATCGCTTATGTTTCTGGGGATCAATGGATGAGCAGTACACCATGCCGTTTGGCAGTCCGAGCGATGTCAAAGAGGAAGTTTTAAGCCGGATCGACGTCCTGGGAAAGGATGGGGGATTGATCCTGGGGCCAACCCATCATGTCCAGTTGGATACACCGATGGAAAACTTTTCCAGCATGGTCGATACCATCAGGCAGACGCCTTACCCATCTTGAGCAAAGCCAGCGCCTGGGATCGTGCCCTTTTCCCCGGCCAGGATCAACACCCGGCTGGCGGGTAAATCCAGCCAATGGACGGCAACCTCGAAACCGGCTGAGTGCAACAAGTCGATAAACGGCGAGGCATCCTGGGTGGTCTGGCCGGTAAGGGTGAATAAACCGGCAGCCGCGCGTTGGATGAGGCGCTGGCCGGTGATTT
>JAJYIW010000011.1 GCA_021789855.1 Chloroflexota bacterium
GTCTCTAGAAGAATATTTCGTTAAGGCGGTTGCCGAAAAGCCTGAGAAACACACCTTGAGCGCCGCTATTCCCGCCCAAACCGAGCGCGGCATGAGCCAGATAGGGGGGTAGCCAGGATATAGGATGATCGATCGGGCAATATTCCGCCATAGAGCAAATTTCGACAACCCTTTTCGGGAGTCGAGGCCGAAAATGAAAAAGCCCGCGTTGGACGGGCTTTACCTTATGGCGGGGAGGGCGGGATTCGAACCCGCGGCTGAGTTATTCCCCAGCACTCACTTAGCAGGCGAGCCCAATCGGCCACTCTGGCACCTCCCCGGGAAATACGTCCAGGATTTTACCATAGAACGAGCGGAGGGAGAGGGATTCGAACCCCCGGTGGCGTGAACCACACCTGTTTTCAAGACAGGCGCCTTAGACCGCTCGGCCATCCCTCCTGAGCAAGGCGATTCTAACACGATTTTAAACCACGAACAAGGAACGTCCGCCAGCCGCGTATGCTCGAACCGTGTCAGGCGAACGCCCTAGCCGGTAATCATGCGATATTTACTCCGCCTTGATCGCGCTGACCGCTTTGAGCCAGTTGGCCTCCGGTAAATCGGGGGAGACTAATTGCAGTGTCTTATCGTCATTAATCTTTAGGATGACGTTATCATTGACCTTGTCCTTGGTCAATGTCTGGCTGCCGTTCGCCCCGGTCAGGGTGATCTGTTTGTAGTCGGTGATGCCGGCTGCGGTCAGGATGGCGCTGACGGATATACCCTGGACGGTGGTCGAGCCGGTCTTAACCGTGTTCATTTTAAGCGTCACCAGCGTGTCTGGAGTCAGGCTGGTGGTGGTGTTATCGGGCCGGGTGACCGTTAACGGGCCGCCAATAGCGGCGGGGTAAGCGGCTTGCGTGGGTGGAACATAGGTCACGGCCGGATAGGCCGCCTGGGTAGGCGGGACGTTGGTCACGGCCGGGTAGGCAGTGTTGGCGCCCCCGTTGTTTTGCGTGTTCGGTAAGTTAACGGTATTCTGGGTCTGGGCTTTACCACTGCATGCGGCCATGATGAACCCTGCGACCAACGCGATAACCGTCAAGGAAATCATTTTCCTGGTAGATAACATAGTTTCTCCTCAAATAATAAGCTCAGGCCATTTACTGCTGGCCAGGATTGTGCATTGATTTTATCCATTTTTTTTAAAATTGTATATGGGTGGTAGACCGGGTTAGGAGTCAGGGTTGAATGAAGGAAAGGGCTGGCTTAGACAGGTCGATAGAATTGGACGCCGTCGCCGTAATCCTGGGCAAAATCAACGTCAGCCTGGCGCAGCAACCAACCTGCTACCAGCATATCCCCTACTGACCCGGAGAAATTCATGGTCACCAGCAGGATTAGAGGAAGAATGAGCCCTGGCGAACTCACGCTCATGGCTACCAGTCCGGCCAGGGTGATGGCAATGACCGGCGATAGGGCGACGATCAAATACAAATGGCGAGGGATAAACCAATCAGGAGCTGCCGCAAAGGCGTAATATCCCCGAAAACCAAACCTCGGCCGGCTGCCGGTGAAGGCCCAGAAAAACAGGCCGTGAATGCCTTCGTGGACCAATAGCATGAGCCCCGTAACGCCCAGGATCCAGGCCAGCGCTGCGAGCAGATCCAACAGGTTATGGATCGCATAAGAGAAGCCCTGACCGGCTAAATGGGGGTGAAATACGAGCGCCAGCCGGTATAAGCCGGCGCCGGAGGCGATGAACAGTAGCAGCCCCACTCCGTTCAGTATCAGGAGAGCTCGCGGGTCTGTCGACAGGTCAATCTTTCCGGCGCTTTGATAATTCGGGGGGAGGGTTCGAGTCGGCGCTAATCGAATCATAAAGCTAATGCTCTTCCGCCAGGGTGATCGGGATCGGAGTAGAGGTTGGCAGGCTTTTTGTCGGCGCGGTAAGGGGGGTAACGGTAGGCTGGATTGGCGTTGCCGTTGCAGGAGCGCCTGACGCCGGGTTCTGGCCGGTCGGAGGGGTTGGAGAAAAAGGCTGGGCGGTGGGCGTCACCATTAGAAGCGGCGTGGGCTGAATCAGGGGCGTGGTCGTTCCTAACGGAAGGATACCAGGCCGGCGTGAGATTAAATCGAAACCCATCCAGAGCATGGCGACCACGGCAATGAGGATACCGATGGTTAGAAGGGCAATCAACAAAAGCCACCAGTATCGCAAAGCCCATTGGCGAATGGCGGCAGCTCGAGAAATGGATTTCCAGGGAGCCGCCAGCAAGATGACGGTGATGTTATCGAACCCACCGCGCTGGTTAGCGAGTGCGATCAATGCATCGGGTATTGCTTCAAAAGCCTGGCTTTGCGCCACTCGCAAGATCTCCTGGTTACTCACCAGGTCTGTCAGCCCATCGCTGCATAAAAGCAGCTTATCGCCGGGCTTAAGCACAAGGCCCTGGTTGGCCAGCGCCTGCTCGTCATTCTCTTCTGGACTTAACCGGAGGCGAAAATCGCATAAGGGTGGCGTGGGTGATCCCAGGTAGCGCCGGATGACGTGTGCATTAGGGTGTCCGCGGATTTGTTGAGCGTTGATCAGGCCCGCTTCGAGCGCTTCCTGAATCCAGGTATGGTCGGTGGTAAGCTGTTGGATGGTGTTGCCACGCAGCAGGTAAATGCGCGAATCGCCCACCGAGGTGGTGTAAAGGCGGTGGCCCACGACCCAGGCGCAGGCGAGCGTAGAACCCATGCCCATTCGCCCGTCCTCGTTGCCGGCCTGCTTGAAAATGGCCTGGCTGGCGCTTGTGACGGCGCTTTTAAGCGCTTCTAAAGGCTGCCCTGGGCTGCTTTCAGCAAGCTTTTGGCTGATGGTTTCAACGGCAATTTCTGCCGCCACTTCTCCGGCCCGGTGTCCCCCAATTCCATCGCACAACACCGCAATCAGTGACGGCGTTGGATTGATGCGGCTCGCCCGGTAGGCTGAAACAGCATACCGGTCTTCATTATTTTTTCCCGTCATCCCCGGATGGCTTTGAGCTGCAATCAACAGGTGAGCACGTTCAGTACGGATCATTAGTCTTCATTATAGGAGGCAACCACGGGTTTTCGCAAGTGCCCTGGTTGCCCGGAACTGAACCGGAAGGGGACTTTGCCAATATGGATGATGTCATCGTGGTTCAGGGTAACCCCTTCGGGTGGAACAGGCAGGTAATTGACCCAGGTACCGGCTTTTGAATTCTGGTCGAAGAGCATGGCACGGCCATCCTCCATTAGCTTGAGGCGCGCATGAAGCGCCTCCACACCGGGGGCATCGACGACCAGGGTGGCCTGCGTGGGATCGCGCCCAAAGGTCATTTCCCGCCCGGTCAATAAGATGGGGCTGGCGGTTAGGGGTTGGTTGTTGTCGTCCAACCGGATGAGCTGGACCAGGTGGGCACCTTCTACCGGTGGGCGCTTGGGCCACGACAATCGCTCCGGCCAGCCCTGAAAGCCTGGGCGGCGACTCTCACCTCGAGCCGGGATGGGACGGGTTGGGGGTTCTTTCTTCCTTTTTACTCTGGCTCGCTGGCGCATAGGCCCTTTTTTAGGTCGCCGCCATACCCAGAGGAGTATTAAGGCGGTGATGAGACCGGCTGCCAGGATGGCGCCCAGGGCGCTCCACCGGTTGAAGCGACTCAGCACCGTTTCAAACATGGCTGGCGGCAGAGAGACCTCGATGATGACCGGCGTTTCAATACTCGTACGCCCAAGCCCCAACACGTCCTGGACTTCGACGCGCAACATGTGCGTGCCAGTCTGGGTGTATCCTGAAATGTCCCAGACAAACCGATCAAAGGGCGGGCTATCGTTTTCGCTCACCAGCTTTCCATCCACATAGAGCCGGCTGTATTTTAATGCGCGGCTGTGCCCATCGGGAAATTCAACCAGGATTTGCAGCGGTTGCCTGGTCGGGGAAAGGTGAGCCAGGGGGTCGGCTGTTCCTGGCGGGGCCGCCCTGGTAATTTTTACCGGCGGGGACAGGAACATGGGGTTTGGTGGGCTGACAGTCAGGTTGAAAAATTGAGCCGGGGAGGACAGCTCGTTTGCCAGGCCGGTGATTTTGATCACCAATGTGTGGGAACCGCTGGTCTTAACGGCCGACTGGTAATGAATCAGGTAGATGCCCCGCAGCGCTTTGAGATACTGCTCGGGAGAGGGCAGATCTTCCTTTCCGGAAAAAGTGACGTATTGTCCCCTCGTTTGCACGGCTAATTTTTCGAGGGATTTTGCGCCATCGGTGTTGAAATCGTCCGGGCTGCCCACGATCCAGACGTTAACCGCTACACCGGCCTGGCTGGCCTGGTTGATGAGGTCGCCCAGGGCTGATTGTGAGTCCTGCGGTAACGGGCCGGTGATATATAAAATAGATTTTCCCATGCCGGTTCTGCTGGGGGGAGAGCCGGCCAGCATCAGGGCGGCTGACAGGCTGTCGAGGCTGGGTGTGACATTCCGAAAGTCGGGTTGGTAGGCGTTGAGGGCCGCCATCCAGGTGAGGGGATTGGTCAGGCCACTCACTGGTGACACATGGTTAGCCAGCAGGTCAAATTCATCCTGGTTGTTAGCCGTGGCTGGCAGGCTGGCCCAGGCCTGCAAGGCTCGCACCACCAGGTCGTAACGGGTCTGGCCCTGGCTGTTGCGCACCCCCATGCCTGGCGAAGCGTTCACCGCCACAATGACCCGCATGCCAGGTTGGAGCTGTTTCATATCGGACAGGGGCCGGTTCTGGTTGTCTTCAATAACCTGGACCTGGTTGGATTGGATTAAATTGACGAAGGCGCCATCGGCGGAGCGCATGATAAAGTAAGCGCCAATCGTGGGAAATGCTTTCAAATCCGGCGCCAGGAGAATCACCTGGCCTGCGGCTGACGGGCTGGCGGAAGGGGTTGGCGCCGCTGTTGACACGGGGGACGACGCGGTGGGCGTTTCGGTGGGGCTCTGGGCGTGGACGCTGATAGCGGGTGTCGCTAGAATCAGGGCGATCAGGGCTATGGAGACGACCGTCTTGCCCCGGTCACGGATCCACCGACACAAGGCGATTGTCTCACTCATTCCCATTCGATGGTAGCGGGAGGTTTGCTGGTAATGTCATAAACCACCCGGTTTACGCCGTGCACTTCATTGATGATGCGGTTGGCCACTCGCCCGAGCAAATCGTAGGGCAGGCGCGCCCAATCAGCCGTCATAAAATCTTCTGTGGTGACAGCACGGAGCGCGATCACTTCCTGGTAGGTGCGCAGATCCCCCATCACGCCTACACTGCGCACGGGCAGCAGGACGGCAAAGGCCTGGGCCGTTCCCTGGTCTCCCTCCCCTTTGCCCGTCGCGGGCCGGGTCATGCGTAACAGGCCGGCGCGGCCCAGCTCTTCGGTAAAGATAGCATCCGCTGCGCGCAAGGTTGCCAGGCGCTCCGGGGTGATCTCGCCCAGGCAGCGCACCGCCAGGCCGGGGCCTGGGAATGGCTGGCGCCACACCAGCTCCGCGGGCAGGCCAAGCGCTTCCCCCACCGCCCTGACTTCGTCTTTGAATAAATAGCGCAGCGGTTCGACCAGCTCAAAGATCATGTCTTCTGGCAGGCCCCCTACGTTGTGATGCGTTTTAATCCGGTCGCCTTTCGAGCGATCGGGCGCGCGCGATTCGACCACGTCCGGGTAGATTGTTCCCTGGACCAGAAAATGGGGCGAGCCAACTTTGGCTGCCTGCGCCTCAAAGGTGCGAATGAACGTCTCGCCGATGATCCGGCGTTTCCTCTCCGGCTCGGTGACGTTTTCCAGGGCATCCATCATCTCCTCGATGGCATTGACCGTGATCAGGCGCATGCCCATAGCCGCCCCGAAGGCTTTCTCGACCTGGAGCCGTTCATCCTGGCGTAAAAGGCCGGTATCCACAAAGACCGATACCAGTTGATCGCCTATCGCGCGGTGCACCAGGGCTGTAGCCACGCTTGAATCAACCCCGCCGCTGACGGCTGAAAGCACGCTGGCTTTCCCCACCTGGGCGCGGATACGCTCGATCGATTGTTGGATGATCGACTCCGGTGTCCAATCCGGAACAGCCTGGCAGATATCCACCACGAATCGACGGATCATCTCGAAGCCTCCCGGCGTGTGGCGCACCTCGGGATGAAATTGCAGGCCGAAGCGTCTGGTTTCCAGGTTGCCCATGGCTGCCAGTGGGCTATTGGGGCTGCGAGCCAGGGAGATAAACCCCTCTGGCAAGGCTTCAATGCGGTCGCCGTGCGACATCCAAACGGGCTGGCGCCCAGGGTGGATCAAGGGGTTGATCTGGATGGTCTCGATTTCAGCCGGCCCGAATTCACGCTCGGCGGCTGGAGCGACTCTCCCTCCCAGGGCATGAGTCAGGGCCTGCATCCCATAGCAGATCCCCAGCATTGGCAGGCCGGAGTCCAGCACGTAATGGGGCACTTGAGGCGCGCCAGGCGCGTACACCGAGGCCGGCCCGCCGGATAGGATGTATCCCTTGGGTTTTAATGCCAGCACTTGAGCCGCCGGCGCATCCCAGGGGAAAAGCTCGGAATATACCTGGGCTTCACGCACCCGGCGGGCGATCAACTGGCTGTATTGCGAACCAAAGTCAAGCACAACAATCGTATCGGTCATTTTTCTGAAATAAGGTGAAAATGGAACTGGGGGATTGACTGGTAAGGGCCGCCATTGGCGATCAGGCGGTACCCTCTCTTCTGCAATTCGAATTGCAGGATCAGGCGCTGCACAATATCGATCAAGTCGCTCAAAAGCTGGGAATCACCGGTGTTTAATGCCATCAGGTCAGCAATCGCTCGTTTAGGCACCAGCAGGATATGCAAGGGGTAGCCAGGCTCAGGATGGTAAAAGGCAACCCAGGAATGGTTTTCGAGCAGGCGGTCAATGGGTAAGATAAAACTCATGTGGGCGAAAATCCAACCGGCCAGCTTACCGGTCAGTTTTGAGCGGACTGGTGACCGGTCACCTGCAAAAAAGAATCTGGCCATCATCCATCGAGCCAATACAAGCCAGCGACTCAATCGGAATGCCCAGGTAGGCCAGGCGACCCCGCCCGCCCTCAAACATCTTCTCGATCAGCGTACCCACGCCGACGATGGTAGCGCCGGCGGTCTGGGCCAGCCTGACCAGGCCGATGATAGTAGCGCCAGAAGCCAGGAAATCATCGATAATGAGAATCTTTTCGCCGCCTGCCAGGTATTCGGGCGATACAATCAGCTCAACCAGGCGTCCCTTGGTATGCGAGGGCGCAACGGTCAGGTACACCTGGTCGGGCATGGTGACCGGCTTGGATTTCCGTGCGTAAACCACCGGTAACCCCAAATGTTTGGCAGCCATTAAGGCCGGGGCGATCCCCGAGATTTCAGCCGTCAGGATTTTAGTCGCGCCCACATGGGCAAACCGCCGTGCCAGCTCAGCGCCACAGGCATCCATTAACATGGGATCAACCTGGTGATTGATAAAACTATCGACTTTGAGGATGCCCTGACCCAGGTTTTTACCTTCGGCCAGGATCCGCTGTTTGAATATTTCCATACGTTTAATAGGTCTCCACTTGGATCATTAACCTCACCCGGTCACAGCGCCGGGCCCCCGCCGGGGGGAAGGTATCCGTTAAAATGAGCACAGGTATTTGGTATCCATTTTACATCGGTCTGGGTCAACCGGATAGGGAATCTTGAGAGTGTGTTACAATCTAGACCGATGGCAGATTGTGTGATCCTCCTGGCATCCAATTCGCCCAGGAGAAAGCAATTATTAACCCTGACCGGCCTGGCGTTTCAGGTCTGGCCGGCTGATATCGATGAGACCCGGATGGAAGGGGAAGTTCCCTGGGCGTATGTCTTGCGCCTGGCTCAATCGAAAGCACAGGCTTTGTTGGCCAGACTCCATACCCCATCAGCTCCACCTGGTTTGGAGGGAGGACGGCGGGTCTCTTTTATTTTGGCCGCAGATACCATCGTGGTGGATGGCGATGATATCCTGGGAAAACCGGAAAGCCCGGCCGAGGCCAGGCGGATGTTACAGCAGCTTCGCGGCCACCAGCACCAGGTTTATACCGCTTTGGCGATCATTTCCATGGCAGACGAACAGCCGTTAACCGATATATGCGTCACGCAGGTCCCCATGCGACTTTATACGGATGAGGAGATAGACGCCTACATCGCTTCTGGCGATCCGATGGATAAGGCGGGCGCTTATGCTATTCAACACGCTGATTTTCATCCAGTCGAAAACCTGGCAGGCTGTTTCGCCAGCGTGATGGGCCTGCCCCTGTGTCACCTGGTGCGATCCCTGCGACAAATCGGCTTAAATCCCGAAAGGGATGTCCCAGAAACCTGCCAGCAGGCGCTCAACTATGACTGCCCTGTTTCTTCGCGCATCCTGGCATGGGACCAGGCCGGATAAGGATGTTCATGAAAGTAAAGATTTGGCTCATTGCAATTTTCCTCCTGGCTGGATGCAGCCAGGTCGTTGTTCGTTCGACGCTTCTCCCGGGTGTTACGCCCAGCGTTACCCCGGGCAAAGTTGGCGTCACGGTCATCCCCGCTCCGAGCGTCCAGTTAGCTGCCCAGCAATTTTTACAGGCCTGGAAAAATGAGAAATATGCAGATATGTACGCTATGTTGACCAAGCTCAGCCAGGATAGCATCACGAAAGCCGATTTCGAAAAACGTTATCGCGATGCGGCCATCGCCATGACTTTAAAAAACCTGGATTATACGGTGCTGTCTACCCTGACTCGCCCCGCCTCAGGCCAGGCGGCATACACGGTGACCTTTCATACCAACCAATTTAAGGACATCGACAGCGGTGAAATGGTGATGAACCTCAGCATTGAGGATGGCGTCTGGCGGATAGGGTGGGACGATGGGATGATCCTGCCCGAGCTGCGAGGCGGCAACCAGCTTGCGCTGGATTATAGCTCCCCAGGGCGGGGTATTATTTATGACGTGAATGGGCACGCTCTGGCGGCTGAGGGGGACGCGGTAGCCCTGGGGGTGGTACCAGGGCAGATTGACCCGAAGCAGGAAAAAACCCTGCTGGATCAGCTTTCAATGCTGACCGGTTTGAACACAGACACTATCCAGAATTTATATAAGCATGCCGATCCCACCTGGTACATTCCGGTTGGCGAGGCTTCTCAAGCCGATGTCCAGGCGCATTATGATACGCTCACCAAGCTGAGTGGCCTGCAGATGAACGCGTTCCGCTCTCGCTATTACGCGGATGGCGGCGTGGCAGCCCAGACGATCGGACATGTGGCTGCCATACCGGCGGAAAGCCTGGAGCAGTATGAGCGCCTGGGCTACCAGCTTGGCGACCGGATCGGTATTGATGGGATTGAAAAATGGGCTGACACATCGCTGTCAGGAAAACATGGCTACACTCTTTACGTAAAAGATTCCAAGGGCCAGATTGTGAACAGGCTGGCCGAATCGGATAGCGTGGCCGCGCAGAACGTGACGACGACGCTCGATATGGATTTGCAAACGAAACTACAAAAATCTATGGGTAATTTCCGGGGCGCCATCGTCGTCATGGAGCGTGACACCGGGCGCATTTTAGCCATGGTATCGTCACCTACCTACGACCCCAACCTGTTCGAGCCGACCAATAAAAACTTTGTCAACCTGCAGAATATACTGAATAACCAGGCGAATCCACTGTATAATCGAGCGACCCAGGGAGCTTACCCCCTGGGATCGGTGTTTAAGATCATCACGATGTCGACCGCCTTGCAAAGCGGCATATTTAAGAATTCGGATACTTATAACTGCCAGTATACCTTTACGGAAGAACCGGGGGTCACCCTGTACGATTGGACGTACTATTACAAGGTGCCTCCGAGCGGCATCATCAACCTTTCGGAAGGGTTGATGCGCTCGTGCGATCCGTATTTTTATCACATTGGGCTGACCTTGTATAATGACGGTCACCAACAGGATGTGACCCGCATGGCGCAATCTTTTGGCCTGGGATCGAAAACAGGCATCATCGGCCTTGATCCAGAAGCCGAGTCACCCGGCTCGATCCCCCAACCGCAGAGTTTAAGCGATGCGGTCAATCAGGCGATTGGACAGGGACAAATGCTGGTAACCCCCTTGCAGGTCGCCGATTTTGTGGCGGCGGTGGGTAACGGCGGGACGCTGTATGTGCCCAATCTCATTGATAAGATTGCTCCTCCTGATGGCAATCCGACCTACACGTTTAGTCCGAAGGTGCGCGGCACCCTGGCGGTGAGCGCGGATAATTTAAAGCTGGTCCAGGAGGCCATGCGCAGCGTGGTCGCCAATAAGCATGGGACGGGTTATTATGTCCTGGCCAATCTCTCTGTGCCAGTTACCGGAAAGACCGGTACGGCGCAAAATTCGAACGACCTGCCGCATGCCTGGTTCGCTGGCTATTCAATTGCCAATGATCCCAAACACCCTGATATTTCCGTGGCGGTCGTCGTTGAAAATGTTGGCGAAGGCGCCGATTACGCTGCTCCCATCTTTCGCCGGGTGATGTCGCTCTATTTCTCCGATGGCACCAACACTGGCGGTCTTCTTCCCTGGGAATCGCGGCCCTACGTGGTGGCCTCACCCACACCAAATGTTACCGATACCCCCACTGCCACGCCTTCTACGACGGAAACTCCAACCCCTAAGCCGTAAATGCGCATGGAGAAGGATGCCTTGCTCTCTGGCCTGATCGTCCGCTCGCAATCCGGCTTTTACCAGGTAGACACGCCCCAGGGCCGATTCGTCTGTCACCTGCGGGGCAAATTAAAAAAAGGGCCTATCTCTGGCGATATTGCCTCGGTTGGCGATCGGGTGCAGGTATCCCTCCAGGCGGATGGAAGCGGGGCCATTGAAAAAGTTGAACTCAGGTCGCGCGCCCTGGTGCGCCATGCACCGGGGCCCCAGGAGGGACACCAGCAGGTGCTCCTGGCTAACCCTGACCAGCTTCTGGTGGTGTTTGCCTGCGCCCACCCGGAGCCCCACTTGCGGATGCTGGATCGCTTCCTGGTGCTGGCTGAAAAACAAGGCATCCCCGCCCTGGTGGTGGCCAACAAGTCGGATCTGGTAACCCACGAGCTTGCCACATCGATTTTCGGCCACTATCCTGCCCTGGGCTACCCGGTCATTTACACTTCAGCTCATTCGGGGGAAGGCATTGAAACCCTACGCCAGCGCCTGGCCGATCGCATATCCATATTAGCAGGGCCTTCAGGCGTGGGTAAATCGAGCCTGTTGAATCTCTTGCAGCCCGGCCTGGCCCAACCGGCCGGTGCGGTGAACGCGGTGACTGCTAAAGGCCGCCATACGACTGTGGTCAGGGAGCTTTTTCGCCTGGATAGCGGTGGATACCTGGCTGACTCGCCTGGTATCCGCAGCCTGGCGTTATGGGATACCCAGCCTGAGGAATTGGATGGCTATTTCCCGGAGCTGCGCGACCTGGTAAAGCACTGCCAGTTTAATGATTGTACGCATCGCACCGAACCGGGGTGTGCGGTGCTCAAGGCTGTTGAATGTGGGAATGTCCATCCGGAACGCTACCAATCCTATATCCGCATGCGCTTTGGCGATGGTTGAGGATTCCCCCGTGGAATTCCTCATGAACCGCTTAAAAGGCCAATATTTATATAAAAGTTAATAAAATTACCCCGGTCGGAACGGCAAAACTTGACTTTTTTTGGACACTATGTTAATATACGTTGAATGTTGACAGGGAGAGGAAAGTATCTTTTCTTGTGTGATCGATATCGACCGGGAAAGGTCGTTTTTTGATCACATGGCGCGAGAGGACCTCTGATTTAGAGTTGCAATTACGGGCATAAAGAACACCACAAAAATAATATAAAGCAATGCTATAATTAAAAACGCTAAAGGGAAGAGGAGAGCTTGTTTGATGAATGAAAACCAAAATGGACGCCCCTCTATCTTAAAAGTTGACGACCTGGTAACTCGTTTCAAAACGCCAGAAGGAACCGTATATGCCGTCAACGGGGTATCTTTTGAACTGAAAGAGGGAGAAACGCTTGGCGTCGTTGGTGAAAGTGGCTGTGGGAAGAGCGTCACCATGCTTTCCATGCTTCAGTTAATTCCCCGCCCGCCCGGTGAAATCGTCCATGGGAAAGCTTTTTTCCACGATACCGATCTGTTAAAGATGGGCGCAGAAGAAATCAGGCATGTGCGTGGTGCGCAGATCGGGATGGTCTTCCAGGATCCGATGACCTCGCTCAACCCTGTCCTGACCATTGGGCAGCAGGTTGCTGAGCCCTTGATAATTCACCTTGGCATATCTAAAAAAGAAGCCGAAACGCGAGTTCTGGATTTGCTCAGGCTGGTGGGAATCCCTGAGCCTGAGAACCGGATCAGCCAGTATCCTCACCATTTTTCTGGCGGTATGCGCCAGCGGGTGATGATCGCCATGGCGTTGTCCTGTAACCCCCAAATCCTGATAGCAGACGAGCCGACTACCGCCCTGGATGTGACCATCCAGGCGCAAATCGTTGAACTGGTCAAGCGCTTACGCAATGAAATGGGCATGGCGGTGATCTGGATCACACACGACCTGGGCATTATCGCCGGGCTGGCTCAACGCGTCATCGTGATGTACGCGGGTTATATCATTGAAGAGGCAGATGTTAAAGAATTGTATGCCCGTCCGACGCACCCCTATACCCTGGGCCTGCTGCATAGCCTGCCGCGAATGGATGCGACTGGCCCCCAGCGCCTGACGGATATTCCGGGTCTACCGCCCCTTTTGTTGCAGCAGCCCGTCGCCTGCCCGTTTTCTGTTCGTTGCCCGTATGCGTTCGATCGCTGCGCCCAAAACCCATCCCTGGTAGAAATCAGTGATCAACATTATGTCGCCTGTTGGTGGGATGTGGAGAAAGGGAGGCCTCGAAGTGACTGAAGACCAGAAGCTTCTCCATGTCGATGGCCTGGTAAAACATTTCCCAATTCTCAGTGGGGTTTTCCAACGCCAGGTTGGTGTGGTTCATGCGGTCGATGGGATCAGTTTTGATATCCAGAGGGGCGAGACGTTTGGCCTGGTAGGGGAGTCAGGCTGTGGGAAATCCACTGCGGGGCGGACCATATTGCAGTTATATAAACCGACTGCCGGCGAGGTCTTTTTTGAGGGCGTTAACCTGGTCACCCTGAAAGGCGAGGATATGCGCAAGATGAGGCGGCGCATGCAGATGATTTTCCAGGATCCGTATGCCAGTCTCAACCCGCGCATGACCGTTGGCGATATTATCAGCGAGCCGCTGCAGGTGCATGGCCTTGCCAAAGGGGAAGATATCCACAACCGGGTCAATGAGCTGTTAAACCTGGTTCGGCTCAATCGTGGTTTTGCAGCCCGCTACCCGCATGAATTTTCCGGCGGCCAGCGCCAACGCATCGGGATTGCCCGGGCATTGGCGCTTGAGCCCGACTTCATCGTGTGCGATGAGCCCATTTCGGCTCTGGATGTATCGATCCAGGCGCAGGTGATCAATTTGCTGGAGTCTTTGCAAGATACCATGGGCCTCACCTACTTATTTATCGCCCATGATCTTTCTATGGTGAGGCACATCAGCGATCGGGTGGCGGTAATGTACCTGGGCATCCTGGTAGAAATGACGAGCCGGGAAGAGCTATATAGCCACCCGCTTCACCCTTACACGCAGGCTCTACTCTCGGCGGTTCCGGTTCCCGATCCGGTGATCGAAGAAAAGCGCCACCGGATCATCCTGGAAGGAGACGTTCCCAGTCCGGTTAATCCGCCTTCGGGCTGCCGTTTCCGTACACGCTGCCCGATCGCGGCCAAGATATGCAGTGAACAGGTACCTGCCTGGCGCGAAGTGGCGCCAGGGCATTGGGTGGCCTGCCACAAAGTTTAGCATGACTTTGGGAAGGAACTTAGCCAGCGCGTTTCGCGCTTGCCAGGTTGGTTGAAAGGAGGTGAGGCTTTCCGGTTAGAGTTGTAACCGTTTCGTTATCTGGATGTCTATCAACCGTAAACGAATCCGTTATTACATTTGAGGAGGAGATACATGCGTAACAAAATATTAACTGTTCTTTCTTTGGCTTTGGTAGCTATCATGGTAGCGGCCTGCGCTGCCCCCACCACCTCGACTGGGCCTACCCAGGCGCCTGTGGTCAACACCGTGGTCAATACGGTGGTAGTTACCTCAGCCCCCCAGACGACCGTGCAGGTTGTGACCGCAACGCCGGCACCGACCCAGGCTGTGTCCTTCAAGTCGAAGGATCCCACCACCTTCGTCTATGCCACCATCGGCGATATGGTGACGATGGATCCGGCCCAGGCCTACGACACGGCTTCTGGTGAAGTGATCCAAAACACCTATGAAACCCTGATCTTCTACGATAAGGATAAGCCGGCCAGCTTTGTTCCCATGCTGGCGACTGATGTTCCATCTCAAGCAAACGGTGGAATCTCGGCCGATGGCAAGACCGTTACCTTCAAGATCCGCCAGGGCGTCAAGTTCCATAATGGCGATGCAATGACGCCGGATGATGTGGCTTTCTCCTTGATCCGCGGCCTGCTGCAGAGCGGCCCTAACTCTCCCGAGTGGATCTTGACCGAGCCTTTCTTCGGCCCTGGAATGCAGGATATCTCCATGGTCGTGCAAGCCCTCATGGATGGCGCCAAAGTGGGTGATCATCTGACCGCGGATCAAATCACCAAGGCATCTGGGACAGCATTGGACGGCGATATCGCCGGCATGGCGAAAGTCGATCCGACTGTGCTCAAGAATACCTGCCAGTGGGTTTCATCCCTGATTACGGCGGATGACACCGCCGGCACCGTCACCTTGCACCTGGCTCAACCCTGGGGTCCCTTGATCCCTGCCCTGGCCAACTCCTGGGGCGCGGTCATGGACAAGAAGTGGGTCGGGTCGAATAAAGGCTGGGATGGCTCGTGCGATGACTGGGTTAAGTTCTACAGCATCACCGACCAGGATCCTTTCAATGGCATCGAGAACGGCACCGGCCCTTATACCCTTTCCAAGTGGACGCAAGGCCAGGAAATTGACCTGGAAGCCTTCAAGGGCTACTGGGCGACGACGGCCTTATGGGACGGGCGCCCAACCGGCGATGCGAAGATCCAACACGCCGTCATCAAGATCGTCCCCGAGTGGGGCACGCGCTTCTCCATGCTGCAGGCTGGCGATGCAGACTTCGCTGACGTCCCACGCGCAAACGTCTCCCAGGTCGATCCCCTGGTGGGCGAATCAGCCACCTATGACGTTGCCAAGGGTGCCCTCGGTCCTTTGACTCCCACGAGCACGCCTGATCAGCCCCTCCGCTTATACAAAGGCTTACCTTCGCTGGCTCAGGACACCCTGATGTTCAACTTCAACATCAACACCCAGGGCGGCAACCCCTACATCGGCAGCGGCAAGCTGGATGGCAAAGGCATCCCGGCTAACTTCTTCTCGGATGTCAACGTCCGCAAGGGCTTTGAATACTGCTTCAACTGGCAGACGATGATCCAGCAGTACTGGCTGGGCGAAGCGATCCAATCCTACACGCTGGCGCTGCCTGGCATGCCCGGTTACGACGCCGAAGGCCCGCATTACACCTACGATGCTACCAAGTGCGCCGATTCCTTCAAGGCTTCCACGCTGAAATCCCCGGATGGCAAGAGCCTGTGGGATACCGGCTTCACCTTCCAGCTGGTGTACAACAATGGTAACCAGGCCCGCTTGACCGTCGCACAGATCCTCTCCACTAACCTGGCCAAGGTCAACAAGAAGTTCGTCGTCCAGATCCTGGGCGTGCCGTGGCCGACCATCTTAAGCGAGTACCAGAATTCCCGCCTGCCGGCCTTCATCATCGGCTGGTTGGAAGACTACCATGATCCGCATGACTGGTACCAGCCATTCCTGGTGGGCACTTACGGCGCTAGCCAGAACTTCCCGCCTGCCCTGAAGAAGATTTTCACCGATGGCGTCACCGCTGGCGCGACCGAAGTCGATCCGGCCAAGCGCGATGCGATTTACAAGAGCCTGAACCAGGAAATCTATGACAACGCGACGATGATCCTGCTGCCGCTGGGCACCGGACGCCACTACGAGCAACGCTGGGTTAACGGTTGGTACTATAACCCCATTTACTCCGGCGTTTACTTCTACGTGCTGTCCAAGAACTAATTGTATCCAGAGCGTAGGACCTGAGGGCGCCTGCCTGATGGCCATGCGCTGATCACAAAAGTGGGGTGCATGGAATGAAATGTTCCATGCACCCCGCCCGCCACTTACCCGGCGCTCTTTTGTTGTGCGACCCACCTCAGGTGGATGCGCCCGGCGCACACCAAAAGACTTCTGAGTAAGATCCTCGATCGAACAATAAGGAATGTAATGGTATGACTTCATATATCATCCGCCGCCTCCTGCTCTTGCCGGTATTACTGTTTGGGGTGACCGTGCTGATCTTTGGCATGTTGCAATTCCTGGAGCCTTCTGAACGGGCGGCCCTATATGTGCGGGATATTCCCAAGACGCCCGGTGCGTTGGACGGTATTATCCGGCAGTATGGGCTGGACGATCCACTGCCAGTGCAATACTGGCATTGGCTGGTTGGCCATCCGAGTCCCTTCACCGGGAAAACCGTGGGGGGCATCCTGCGCGGTGATTTTGGCTATTCGCGGGTGGGCTCCCAGCCGGTAGTCCAATTGATCGCTACCCGTTTTCCAGCTACCCTCGAGCTGACCCTGTGGGCCGTTTTCCCGATTATCGGCATCGGCCTGTGGCTGGGGGTGCAATCGGCTGTCCATCATAACGGCATTTTCGACCAGGCGGCGCGTACTTTTAGCATTGTGGGCACCTCCTTCCCGACATTCGTATTCGGCCTGCTGATGTTGATGTTTTTCTACGCCAATCTGCGCTGGTTCCCTCCCGGCAGGGTGTCTGATTGGGTTACATTTTTGATCAATTCCGGGAAGTTCCACCAATACACTTACCTCATGACAGTGGACGCCTTGCTCAATGGGCGCCTGGATATCTTTTGGGATGCGCTCAAACATTTGATCCTGCCGGTGCTGACCCTTTCTTATATTAGCTGGGCTACCTTCTTGCGGGTGACGCGTTCTTCCATGCTGGAAACTCTGCGCCAGGAATATGTGACCACCGCCCGGGCCAAGGGGGTGCCTGAGCGAGACGTGATCAACAAACATGCCCGGCCTAATGCCCTGATCCCGGTGGTGACCCTGGCTGGTTTCCAGGTGGTAGGGCTTTTGGGAGGGGTCGTGATCACCGAGACCGTGTTTAATTACCCCGGGATTGGCTCAGCGGCGGCCCAGGCAGCCCAAAACCTGGATGTGGTGACCGTCCTGGGTTTTGCCCTGTTCGATGGCTTTGTGTTGATCGTGGCTAATCTCATTGTGGACGTCTTGTACGCGGTGATCGATCCCCGCGTGAGATTGGCTTGAGGAGGCCTGGGATGACAGAGACAACGCCAGATGTATTTAATAAAAAACGGGATGAAGTGCTGGCTGAGACGATCTCGGACCGCAAGATTGGCTGGCTCGAGCGTTTTTTAGGGCCGGATAATTACCGCCTGGTCCTCGGCCTGGTACGCACGCCGGCTTCTGTCCTTGGCCTGGGCTTGATTATTCTCTTTGCGATCATCGCCCTGGCTGCACCCCTGATCGCTCCTCCAATTCCGGACACCGATCCGTATATGATCCCGCGGGATGGCTTCAGCCCCGTGCCTCAGCCGATGGGTTCTGCCTGGACCTTTGGCGAGCAGCCGCCTCTGCCTTTCTGGTGGGAGCCGATCATGCATACGGATACCTGGGTGCACCTCTTGGGCACCTCGGCTGGACAGTATGATATCTTTTATGGGGTCATTTGGGGGGTGCGTACCGCCTTCAAAACGGGAATTTTCGTGACTTTTCTCACTGTTTTGATTGGCCTGGCGATCGGTTCCATCTCGGCCTACTACGGTGGGGTCGTGGATAATATCCTGATGCGCATCGTGGATGTGTTTCTCACCCTGCCGTACATCCTGGCGGCCCTGATCCTGGCGGCGGTCTTGATCCCTAAAATGGGGCGTAGCCTGTGGCCGACCATGTTCGCTTTGATCGGCTTTGGCTGGATGGGCTATTCGCGCCTGATTCGCGGGGATATCCTCTCCGTTCGCGAGCGGGATTATATCCTGGCGGCGCGCGTCATCGGCGTTAAAGACAGCCGCATTCTGCTCCGCCACATCATTCCTAACGCCGTATTTCCTACCCTGGTGTTGGCTTCGTTGAATATCGGCGGTGTGGTGCTCGATTTCGCAGCTCTGAGCTTCCTGGGTATCGGCGCGCCGGAAGGCTATGCCGATTGGGGTCAGCTTTTGAGTTTCGCCCGCAACTGGATCACCGACCTCGGCCAGTACTGGTACATCCTGTTATGGCCGGGACTGGTGCTGGTGATGTTTGTGCTGGGGTGGAACCTGCTGGGCGATGCCATGCGGGATATCCTTGATCCCAAGATGCGGGGAAAATCCTGAAAAAACTTTAAGCCTGCGCTCACGCCGCTAGGGGTCGGGCATGTTCGCTCTCCTGAAGGCAAGGCCACTTCTGATCTTGGTAATAGCCCAGGCAATCAGCGGCCTGATAATGATGACCAGCCGGGGCGCTATCCAGGTTTCAGCTCAATCTCAACCGGTGAGCGTGGCCACGCCGGCCGTCATGCCGCCCCATCTGACGCCTTATGCCTTACCGGCCCATCCCGATCAGGCTGACCAGGGTGGCCAGGTATATTATTTAATCTGCATGGTCTGCCATGGCGACCAGGGCCAGGGCTTAACTCAGCAATGGATCGAGGAGTCTGTTGGCATGGGGCCCTTGAGTTGTTATGCCGCAGATTGCCACGGCCCCCACCACCCGCCGGATGGCTTTGTATTGCCCAAGAATATCCCGGCGGTGCGCACGCCGGCGATCCGTAACACTTTTAAAACTGCCTGGGCTTTATACGAATTCATCCGGACTAATATGCCTTACCAGGCGCCGGGTAGCTTGACAGATGACCAATACTGGCAGGTAACTGCCTTTATCATGCGGATTAATGGGGTTGACCTGGGTAGCCTTAATTTGAATGCGAACAACGCTAAGACCATCTCCTTCAGCACTCCGCCCTCTCCAGCAGGTCCGATTCTTCCTGCCTGGGCCTTGTGGTCGGATGGAGGCTTGATCCTTATCGCCGTTTTACTCCTGATCCTACGTAAAAAGAAAGCACCAATCCATTGAGGTGCAACGTGTCGGGCAGTACAGGATGCGCTTAAAAAGGAGCCTTTTGTTAGTTTCTGAAAGGCAATTAAATCTGTCGTATAATTAGGAATCTTTTTACGAGAACGGCAATCACTGGTTGAAGGAGCAGAGCAGCATGAGTGATGGCGCGACGCCCACCCATAATGGAAATATACTTGAAGTCCGGGGTTTAAAAACCTATTTTTATACGGAGGAAGGGGTCGTTAAAGCCGTTGATGGGGTTGATTTTTCTGTGCGGCAAGGCGAGGTGTTAGGCCTGGTGGGCGAATCGGGCTGTGGCAAGAGTGTCACTTCGTTTTCGATCATGCGGCTGGTCAGCTCACCGGGCAAAATTGTGGGGGGCGAAATATTATTTGAAGGCCGGGATGTTTTAAAGCTGTCCGAGTCGGAGATGGTCACGATGCGGGGTAACCGCATGTCTATGATTTTTCAGCAGCCCCAAAGCAGCCTGAATCCCGTTTTTATGGTGGCCGGCCAGGTGGCAGAAGTCTTGCAGATTCATAAAAACCTGGATAAAAAGAATAGCTGGGTTCGGGCGATCGAGCTGCTCAAGCTGGTGGGTATCCCAGATCCGGAACGCAAGGCCAAAGCCTTTCCCCATGAAATGTCGGGTGGACAGGCGCAGCGGGTGATGATCGCCATGGCGCTGGCCCTCAACCCCCAGCTTCTCATTGCTGATGAGCCCACCACGGCCCTGGACGTGACTATCCAGGCGCAAATTCTAGACCTGATGCGCGATCTGCGTAACCGGATGGGTACTTCGGTTATTTTGATCACTCATGACCTGGGGGTCATTTCGGAAATGGCCGACCGCGTGGCTGTGATGTATGCAGGACGAATTGTAGAGGAAGCGCCGACCACTAACCTGTTCGACCGGCCGCTGCACCCTTACACGCAGGGATTGATCGGCTCGATCCCCGTCCTGGGCAAGGTGATGGAAAAACTGGATGTCATTCCCGGCACGGTGCCTAATTTGATCAACTTGCCCCCGGGCTGTCGCTTTGCTTCGCGCTGCCGGGCCAGGGTCCTGCACCAGTTGAAAATATGCACCGAACTCGAGCCGGAGCTCCAAACGATCGAGCCTGGGCATACGGTTCGCTGCTGGTTGTACCAGGATCATGGCGATCACAAAGCTCCCATTCCCATGGCGTAAGGAAGCATAGAATTTATGAACGCAACCTCCAGTGTCACGGTTAATCAGATGGATCCCAAGGGAGTCGATGGCTCGCCAGCGTTGGTCTCGGTCCAAAATTTAAAGAAGTATTTCCCCGTCCGAGGCGGCATTTTTCAACGGACGATAGCCTGGGTTCAGGCGGTCGATGATGTCAGCTTTTTTATCCAGCCGGGTGAGACCCTGGGCCTGGTAGGGGAGTCCGGCTGTGGTAAAACGACGGTGGGCCGCACCGTGCTGCGGTTAATCGAACCGACGGGGGGCAAGGTCTTCCTGGAAGGAAAAGACGTCTTCTCCCTGAAAGGCAAAGATCTCAAAGCGATGCGCCGCGATATGCAGATTATTTTCCAGGATCCGTATGCTTCTCTTGATCCCCGCGTGCCTATCGGCGAATCGATCATGGAAGGCTTGCGGATACATAAAATTGGCAATGCGAAAGAGCAATACAACCTGATGATCGAGATGTTGCGTCAGGTTGGCCTGGAAGATTACCATGCCCGGCGTTACCCCCACGAGTTTTCCGGAGGCCAGCGTCAAAGGATTGGTATCGCGCGAGCCCTGGCGTTGAGGCCTAAATTGATCATCTGTGATGAGCCGGTTTCAGCCCTGGATGTGTCCATTCAATCCCAGGTGCTGAATATCTTAAAAGACCTGCAAAAAGAGTTTGGGTTGACTTACCTGTTTATCGCGCATAACCTGAGCGTGGTTGAACACATCTCCAACCGGGTGGCGGTGATGTACCTGGGCAAGATGGTCGAGCTGGCCGATCGGGGTGAGTTGTTCCTTCATCCGCTTCACCCTTACACGCAGGCGCTCATGTCGGCCATCCCCATCCCTGATCCCCGGCTGCGCCGCGAACGGATTATTTTGAAGGGGGATGTGCCCAGTCCTTTGCACCCGCCTAGCGGCTGCCGTTTTCACCCCCGTTGCCCGGTGGCGATGGATATCTGCAAGCATGAAGAGCCGGTGTTTAAAGAGCTCAAGCCGGATCATTCGGTGGCGTGCTGGTTGGCGGAGAAGAATAACGGATAATTAAAAACTCACTGAATGCGTTTCCTATTTTCGCTGATTAATGGTGCCCGAAGGGCGCCGGTTCGTCTTTTGGGCCCGGTGATGATCGCGCTCTCGGTGGTATTATCTGCTTGCCAGGCAGCCCCCCAGCCTGTACCGCTGATGCCTACGAAAGCAGACATCGCCACCTCCAGCCTGACGCCCACTACCCCCTTACAACCCACCTTGACGCCTGTTCCGCCCAAACGTACCCTGGTGATTTGCCTGGGGGAAGAACCCGATTCGCTCTACCTGTATGGATCGACGTCAACCGCAAAATGGGATATCCTGGAAGCCATCTATGCTGGGCCGATAGCCACGACCGGGTATACCCCCCAGGCGGTGATCCTGCAAAAGATGCCCTCCCTGGCCGATGGCGATGCGGTGATCCAGTCTGTGACCGTCCAGGCGGGGGATGAAGTGATCGATGCCAATGGCAACCTGGTGGCTCTGGCCAAAGGCACCCTGGTGATGCCCTCCGGGTGCCAGTCATCCGGCTGTGCGGTACCCTGGGATGGCAAGACAGTCCTCAAGATGGATCAAATGACGGTCACGTTCAAGCTGCGGCCTGGCCTGAAATGGTCGGATGGGGTGGTCCTACAGGCATCTGATTCGGTCTATTCCTTCAACCTGGCGGCTGATCCAGATACCCCCACGTCGAAATATGCCACTGATCGGACGGCCAGTTATAAGGCCATGGATGCCCAAACGATCCAATGGATGGGTAAGCCGGGTTACGTGGAAGCCAGCGCCTTAACCGATTTCTGGTCGCCGTTGCCTGAACACCTGATGGGCAAGGCCAGCGCCAAGACCCTGCTCCAATCGGCTGATGTCACTCAAAAACCGGTGGGCTGGGGGCCGTATGTGATCGATGATTGGGTCAAAGGCGATCACATCACCCTGCACAAAAACCCCTATTATTTTCGCGCGAGTGAAGGGCTGCCGAAATTCGATACACTGGTCTACCGCTTTATCACGGGCGGGCCGGATGCCAGCCTGACCGCTCTGTTAGCCGGCGAGTGTGACCTGGTGGACAGTTCCTCTATGTTGGACCAACAATTGTCCTCTGTGATGGAATTGACCCAGAATAAAAAGATCCAATCGTTTATCGGGTCAGGCCCGGAATGGGAGCACGTTGATTTTGGCATTCGCCCTGCGGCTTATGATACCAAGTCGCCGGCGGCTTCGCGCCCGGACTATTTTGGCGATGTGCGTACCCGCCAGGCTTTTGCGTATTGCATGGATCGGCAGGGAATTGTGGACCAGGTATTACAGGGCCAATCCGTGGTGCCGGATAGTTACCTCCTCCCACAGAATCCACTCTATAATCAATCTGTGACGAAATATACCTACGATGTTTCTAAGGGAAGCCATCTTCTCGATCTGGTGGGCTGGAAGGGTGATTCCGTCAACCCCACCACGCCACGCGTGGCGCATGGGGTTAAAGGCGTGCCAGACGGTACGCCGTTGGTGGTGGAGTATGACACCACCCAGGCTGACTTGCGCCGCCAGGTGGCGGATGCGCTGGCAAAATCCCTGGCTGCTTGCGGGATCAAGCTGCAAATCAAGACCTTTACACCGGGAGATTTGTTCGCCGAGGGCCCGGCCGGGTTGATCTTTGGGCGTCAATTTGACCTGGTGGCATTTTCATGGGAAAGCAGCCCGCAACCGCAGTGCTTTCTATACCAGTCGAACCGCATCCCGAGCGACGCCAACCAATGGGTGGGGGTCAATATCAGCGGCTATTCCAACCCGGCTTTCGATGCGGCCTGCTCGCTTGGATTATCCTCTTTGCCGGGACAAGCGGGTTACACGGAAGGCCAGGCCAAGGCCCAGGCAATTTATGCCACCGATCTGCCCTCTATTCCCCTGTATGCCTTTGTCAAAGTAGTGGCAGCCCGGCCGGATATGTGCAATATCCATTTCGATACGTCGGCGCGCAGTGATTTTTGGGACCTGGCAACTTTTGATTATGGAGCAGCCTGTAAATCGTAATAGCCAGAAAAGTTGCCGGGGATTACAGGCATTTTCCCAAAAAGCCGCAGGGGCGTAGGGCCTGCGCCCACCACGCAAAATGGTGTCAAACATAAATAAGGAGCAGTTATGGCTCGGAAAAATGTTCTGATCGTGGATGACGTGGCGGAGATTGGAAGAATGCTGCAAGCTGCCCTGGCCACTTTGAGCGACCAGATGGTCGTCCATGTGGTGCCTTCTGCTGAAGAGGGCCTGCTGGAAGCTACCCATGGCCCGATTGACCTGATCATCAGCGATATTCGCCTGCCCGGTATCTCTGGGATTGAATTGACGCGTCGGATTCGCCAGCGGCATAAAGCGGTTAAGGTAATCCAGATCTCTGGCGTGGATGATCCCACTTTGCAACAGCAGTCGATTGAAGCGGGGGCAGATTTCTTTTTCCGTAAACCTCTTTCGATGGCCGAGTTTTTGAGCGCTGTGGATCGTTTATTGGATCTGAAAAAGACGGCACCGCTTTCCGCCGGAACGAAAACCCCATCGGCCGATTTGCCCCGGCGCTTACAGGAACAAATCGGCCAGCTCAAACAGGTATTAAACGCCCAGGCTGCCGGGCTGGTAGATGACCAGGGGCATATCTTGATCCAGGAAGGCAGCCTGGAATCTGCGATGAAAGGGCCGGATAGCCTGGGGGTGCTGATGAAAGCTATTGGGGCGGGGCAAAAATTGCCCCAGGCTCTCGGCCAGCCGGATACGGAAGTGACCCTGGCTTTTAGTGGTGCTCAAATTGATTTATTGGCCACGTCCTTAAGCGCTTCTGTGGCGCTGGTGATCGCTCTCCGCCATAGCCCCACGCGGGTGGCCATGGCGATTGCTTTTGACGAGATCACTCGCGCGCGGGGTAGTTTATTGGGGTTACTCCGGGAGAAAAGTTTTACACCCGGTGTGCGCCGGCATAGTGGGAAAACAGGAATGCTCAACCTGAAAAGCGACCAGGAGGCATTCCAGCTAAATATTCCACCGGCCGAAGCAGCCCGTGAGCCGGCTTCTTCTCTGAATGACGCGTCCACCGGCCAGGATAGGTTGCCTGATAAACCCGAGCCGGGGCCAGACGTAATACCTGATCAAAAAATAGCTATCGACCTGAAGGGCCAGCACGGAACCGACGAGATCGCCGATTCTTTTTGGGAAAAAGCCGTTGACCACCCAACATCGCCCAAGCCTTCAAGACCCGATACCTTATCTTATGACCAGGCGCGTGAAATGGGCTTGATCCCACCCGATCAGGAAAAATTGTAGCAAACCGAGAGCATTGTTTTACCGGGCACTCCGCGGGTTGCCAGAAGGTTGTGATTGGGATTATAATCGGGGCGGTTCTTACCGTTGGTAGGGTAAAAACCCTTTGGGGCATGGTGCAATGGCAGCACACCAGACTTTGGATCTGTGGATCTTGGTTCGAATCCAGGTGCCCCAGCTCATGAATTCCGCCGGTATAAATCATGGCATTCGCTTCCCTTGATTTGCACCGGTGGTAATTTTTAATCCAGGACTTGTGGTAATATTTTAGCAATGGTCATTACCTGGGTTGTCTTTGGTTTGTTGTTGCTCCTTGACCTGCTATTTATGGCCATCCGGGCCAGCTTGATTAACGCACGCCTGCCTTTCCTGCTCAATTTACGTGAAGCGCATGAAAGATCGGTCGACCGGGCCATGAAGGTGATAGACCGGCCTCGTTTGCGCATCAGCCTGCGCCTGGCTATGACGGTGTTTCACTTAACCCTGGCAGGTGTGGGGTTGAAGCTGATCCTGGCAGTGTCGATAGCCAGCTCGACCTGGGGGATCATCGGGTGGATGGCCTTGAGTGCAACCTTGTTGATGGCCATGGAATTTAGTGTGGAGCGTATCGTTTTACGCGCACCGGAAGAAGCCGTCCTACGTTTCGCCCCCCTGGGCGGCTTGTTGGATTGGTTCCTCACGCCCTTCACCTTGATCCTGTTCTCTCTGGGCGGCTTTAGCAAAAATCAACCCCAAACCATGCATGCGGTCACCGAAGAGGATTTGAAGAACTGGGTAGAAGTAGGCCAACCGGAGGGCAGCCTGGAAAAAGGCGAGCGCGAGATGATTTTCTCTATTTTCCATTTTGGGGAAACGCTGGCTCGAGAGATTATGGTGCCGCGCATCGATATTCTGGCCCTGGATGTCTCCACAACCCTGGACGAAGCCGTGGACGCCCTGGCCCGATCAGGCCATTCGCGGGTGCCGGTCTATGAAGAGACCATCGACAACATGGTGGGTATATTGTATGCGAAGGACTTACTGAAGGTACGCCAGGGAGAAAACAAAGCAGTCTCCCTGCGCGATTTAATCCGCCCGGCCTACTTTGTCCCTGAAGCAAAAAAAGTCGATGAACTGCTCACTGAGATGCAATCCCGCCGGGTGCACCTGGCGGTGGTGGTTGATGAATACGGCGGTGTGGCTGGCCTGGTTGCCCTGGAAGACATTGTCGAAGAGATCGTAGGTGAAATCCGTGATGAATATGACCAGAGCGAAGAGCTGCTATACCAGCAGGTCGCGCCCGGCGAGTTTATTTTCCTGGGAAAGATTGACCTGGATGATTTTAACGAGGTGATGGGCTCCCATTTGACCAAAGATGTGGCGGATACCCTGGGCGGGTTTATCTATGGGCAAATTGGGCGCATCCCAACGGGGGGAGAACAGGTTGTGCTGGAAGATGAAGGCCTGACGCTGATTGTTGATCAGGTCATCGGCCGGCGGATCCGCAAGGTACGCGCCAGGCGGAACCAGCCGGCGGAAGAAAAGGAGATAGAAGATAGCCATGATAACGGATGAAATACGCCAGCGCCTGGTTGAAACGGCTATCCAGGCGCGCCAGTGGGCCTATGCGCCGTATTCCCATTACCAGGTCGGCGCAGCGCTGCTCACCGCGTCCGGCCGCATTTATGACGGCGTCAATATTGAAAATGCAGCTTATCCCACAGGCATCTGCGCCGAGCGGGTGGCGGTGTTCAAAGCCGTGTCTGAAGGCGAGCGCCACTTTGAGGCGATTGCGGTCGTCACCGAGAATGGTGGAACGCCCTGCGGCGCCTGCCGCCAGGTGCTGGCTGAATTTGGCCTGGAGACGGTCGTACTGATCGCGGATCACCAGGGGCATATCAACCAGGAAGTCACGCTGGGGGCTCTGCTTCCCGGCGCATTTGGGCCTAAAGATTTGCCTGAAAGGTAGCAAATGCGTGCCCAGGCTTGACCGGTCATTTCATGCCGAAGGGGTAGTCCTGCGTCACAACGATTGGGGTGAGGCGGATCGGATTCTGGTGGTGTACAGCCGTGAGATGGGGAAACTGCGGGTGATCGCTAAGGGAGTCCGGAAGATTCGTTCGCGGAAAGCCGGACACCTGGAGCCGTTTACCCGGGTGCACCTGTACCTGGCTCGCGGGCGCGATTTTCCCATCGTGACGCAAGCCGAAACGGTCGAGGCTTATCAGGCCATTCGCGAAGACCTGCTCCGCACCGGTTATGCCGCCTACGTGGTCGAGTTATTGGATCGCTTCACGTATGAAGAAGGTAGCACCCCGCTTTTGTACAGCCTGCTGACCGATACCCTGGCCCGGTTAGCGCGAGAGCCTGAGCCCTGGCTGGTCGTGCGTTACGCCGAAATTCAGATGCTAGACCTGGTGGGCTACCGCCCCGAATTGTTCCATTGCGTGAATTGCCAGCGCGAGATTAAAGCAGAGGCCCAGTTTTTTTCCAACCTGGCAGGGGGTATTCTTTGCCCCACCTGCGGCGCTGGCCAGCTGGCGGCCAGGCCGGTTTCTATGCTGGCGCTCAAATTTATGCGGCATTTTCAGCGCAGTAATTACCTCGAAGCCAGCCGGGCGCGCATCGCGCCCCCGGTGATGTTGGAGATGGAAACTTTATTGAACAGTTATATAACGTTCCTGTTAGAACGCAATTTAAACACGCCAGCTTTTTTACGCGAGGTGCGGCACCCTTATGGCCAGGCAGAGGAGCAGGCTGAAGGGGGCGATGGGGGCTGAGCCCTGGGCCGGCTACGGGGTTGGAGTGGGGGAAGGGCTACCCGTAGAGAGGCTGCCGGTCACAGCTTTGGCCGCCGGGTCGATGCGGGTAAGGATGGCATGGGTGGGATCGTTAACCCACAGGGCGCCAGGGCTGGCAGCGAAATCCACGGTGGGCAACAGTCTTTGCAGATCGAGTGAGGTGATCAAAGCCAGGGTGGAGGGATCCAGCCCCAATATCTTTCCATCGGGCAAAGCCAGCCAAACCTGGCCGGCGGCATAGGCCATCCCGACCGGTACCGTGTTGTAAGGGCCTAACACATCGCTTTGCTGGAGAATCTTGTGACTGGCAGGGTCTACCCGGGAGACGGTGCTGCCATCGGTTGAGACCATCCAAACGGCCGTGGGCGAGGCAACTAAAATGCCGCCGGTGCCGGCTGGCCACCTGTCAGGATTAGCCGGCTGGCCGGGTGGGTTGGTGAGGGCGGTGACGGCCAGGGTCTTTGGGTCGATCTCGTCCACTGCTGACTGGTCGAAGCAGCCTGAGGTAACCCAAACGCTGGCGTTTGCATAGCCTATGGATTTAGGGGCGCAGTCCAGGTCTACGGTGTTGCTGATTGCCAGGCTGTCAGGGTCGATCCTGGCGACCTGGCCTGAGGGCGAGTACTCAGTGCCGGGGCGAAGGTTTTTGGGCAGCACCATCAGGCCCAGCCAGACCGCACTGGTTCCGACCGCGATCGTGACAGGTGGGTGAGAGAGGGCAGTTTTTGCGATGACCGTCCCGTCTTCTGGCGAGAGTTTATACAAAGTGGTGTCATTAGCGGCCCATAAAGCGGTCGAGGTGGCGGCGAGGATAGATACTCCACCTTCCAGCGGGACCCTGGCCTGGATGGTATCGGTTGCCGGGTCGACTTTGACCAGGGTTTGATCGGTGGGATTGCGTACCCACACAGGGGGCTGGGGTACGGGCGTAAGGGTAAAGGTCCCGGTTGGGCTGGGCACGGGAGGCGAAGTCGGCGTGGCTGGAAGCGGGGTAAGCGTGGCCGGCGGGGGCGTGGCTGTGGGGCTGGCCGTGGGTGTGGCGGGAACAACCACCGGCGCCAACGTTCGCTCGGCGGTTGCGCCGGGCGCCTGCGTCGCTGGGGGTTTCCCCAAACCACAGGCTGTGAGACTCATGACCAGGAGCAGAAGAAGGAGGAGCTTGGGTTTGTTCACAGGCATGACATCCATTTTCCCAGGGTCAGAAAATACCTTGTCCATACTTTGAGAATGGATTCCTTTACAAATCCTACCAATCCAATCTATAATGTGATTTCAGTTATCGAAACCCATTCCATGTTCATGGAGGCCCAGGTCGTTATTCTTTTATACCATAATTTAAATGTGATATTTCAGCTAATATGCAGCCGCCAGAATCTCGTTTATTTGGTTTTAGTCGGGGCTTTATAAAACTATGTCTGTTATCGATGAAATAAAGGCTCGTGTGGATATCGTGGATGTGGTATCTGAAACGGTAAAGTTGCGCCGTTCAGGTAAAAACTATACCGGTTTTTGTCCCTTCCATGCCAACACGCGCACCCCCTCTTTTGTCGTCTTCCCTGACTCGGGTACCTGGCGTTGCTTTGGGCAGTGCAACGAAGGGGGGGATGTGTTTGGCTTTGTGATGAAAAAAGAAGGTTGGGACTTTTCCACCGCGCTTAAGACTTTGGCGGATCGCGCCGGGATCGAGCTCAAGCCGAAGACCCCTGAGACCCGCCAGGCGGAAGAAGAATATGACCGCCTGCGTACTTTGCTTGAAGATGTGGCTACCTTTTATCGCCACCAGCTTTTGCATACGCCAGCCGGCATGGTGGCATTGGAGTATCTCCATAAGCGCGGGATTCAAGAGGGTGCGATCGAGTCCTTTGGCCTGGGTTACGCTCCTCAGGCCTGGGAGGCAGCTATGAGCTACCTGACGAGCAAAGGCTACACCCCTGACGAACTCCTCCAGGCCGGCGTGGTGACAGAGCGCGAAATGGGCGGTATCTATGATCGTTTTCGCCATCGCATCATGTTTCCCATTCGGGACGGCGCAGGGCATATCGCCGGGTTTGGAGCGCGCATTTTGGACCCAAACGATGTCCCAAAATTTTTGAATTCACCCCAGACGCCGCTATTTGATAAAGGACGCTTGTTGTATGGGTTAGACCTGGCGCGTAAACCCATCCGGGCCCAGGATCAGGTGGTCATCGTTGAAGGTTACCTGGATGTGATCGCCCTGCACCAGGGAGGATACGCGAATACGGTATCGCCGATGGGCACAGCGTTAACGGAGGACCAGCTCCGCCTGCTCAAGCATTTTACCCGGCGCATCGTCCTGGCCCTGGATGCGGATGCAGCCGGTGAGAAGGCCACCTTGCGTGGCCTGGAACTGGCCCGGTCGGCGATGGATCGCAGCGATGAGATGGCCTTTGACGCCAGGGGATTGCTGCGCCATGAAGCGCGGTTGCAGGCAGATTTACGTGTAACCACTTTGCCACCTGGGGTGGACCCCGATGAAGTGGTGAACCGCGACCCGGCTGAGTGGGGGAAAATCCTCGAGGCAGCTCGCCCGGTGGTGGTGCACGTGATGGAAACGCTGGCAGCCGCTGCCGACCTGGAAGATCCCA
>JAJYIW010000199.1 GCA_021789855.1 Chloroflexota bacterium
ACGCCTGTGCTAACGCTGCGCTGGACAAGCTGGCGCCAGGGGGGCTGATCATCCTCGATGACGCTCACCGCTACCTGCCCAGCCGCTCTATCGCGCCCCTGGCCCGCACACCAGCCCAAGGGCCGGCCAGCCCGGCTTGGGCCGATTTTATGGCCGCTACCCAAACCTGGCGTTGCCTGTGGACCAGCAAAGGCGTTTCGGACACAGCCATTTATATCAAACCCTAAAAAAAAATAAATCCCTCTCCTCATGATTAAGTATCCTTATCCATGAAACCATCCCCCCTCCATCATCCCAAAGATCATCCTGGCTTCCCATCGAAAAGCGTCGCTATCATCCAGGCGCGGATGAGCTCAACCCGCCTGCCCGGTAAAGTACTGAAAGATATCCAGGGCATACCCATGTTGGCCTGGGTGGTCGAGCGGACACGCCTGGCCAGGCGACTGGATGGCGTGGTCGTGGCCACCACCACCGACCCTTCCGACGACGACATCGAAGCTTTTTGCCGCCAGCAGGGCTACCCGGTCACCCGCGGCAGCCTGAACGATGTGCTCGACCGCTACTACCAGGCCGCCCGGCAGGTCAATGCCAGCGTGATCGTTCGCCTTACCGCCGATTGCCCATTCATGGACCCCGGGCTGATCGATGCCATGCTGGCCGAATTCTCCGGTTCGAGCCTGGATTTCATGGCTGACCGCCTGCCTCCGCCCTGGAAACGCACATTCCCCATCGGCCTGGACATCGAGATCGTCACCTTTCAGGCTCTCGAAAGAGCCTGGAAAGAAGCCAAGGAGCCGTTTGAGCGCGAGCACGTCATGCCCTATTTTTACGACCAGGAAGGGCGCTTCCGCATTCGCGTCATCGACCACACCCCGGATTACGGTCATCTGCGCTGGACGGTCGATACCGCCGAAGACCTGGAGGCGATCCGCCGGATTGCGGCGCAGTTCAGCCCCAGGATGGACTTTTCCTGGGAAGAAGTCCTGGCCCTGGTTGAAAACCAGCCAGCACTGAGTCAGATTAATGCCGCCGTCCACCATAAGCATTTGAAGGAGTAAGCTGCCCGGCCCGGATTAAGCCAGTCTTAAAGGGATGTTATAATCTTGCCATGCCGATCACCCTCCAGCAGCCAGTGGCCGCCTGCCCTCTGTGCGGGAGCCCGCGCCATACCCTTTTTGATACACGCGTCTTGCACGGATACGAATTAACCAACCGCCTGTGCCAGGCCTGCGGCCTGGTCTTCCTTTCCCCGCGCATGTCCGAAGAACAACTGGCCCATTTTTACGCGGAAGAGTACCGCGACCTGTATCACCAGGTTAAAGAACCCCGCGCGGAAGACCTGGCCGTCCAAACGGCGCGCGCCAACCACCTGCTGGACCTCGTGCGCCGCCAGGGGGTGGCGCAGCTCCAAGCCCACCTGGATATCGGCTGCTCAACCGGTATCCTGCTCAACACCTTCAAGTCTCAATTCGGCGACCGCGCTACGGGCATTGAGCTAGATGAAGCCCACCGGGCTTATGCCCAAAACCACGGAATCACCGTCTACCCCGCCCTGGTCGACCTGCCGGGCGAGAATGAAAAGCAGTTCGACCTGGTCAGCCTGATCCACGTCCTGGAACACCTGCCGGATCCGCTGCAAACCCTGATCTCGCTGCGGTCGCGCTGGATGGCTACCGGTGGCTGGCTGATGCTGGAAGTGCCCAATTTGTACTGCCACGACTCGTTTGAGGTGGCGCATTTGACCTCCTTCAGCCCGGCCACGTTATCGGCCATGGTAGAGCAAGCCGGTTTCACGGTGGTCAGGCTGGCCAAACATGGGCAGCCCCGCTCGGACCTGCTGCCGCTTTATTTGACTCTCCTGGCCAGGCCGGCTACCGCCTCTCCATCGACTCCCCAGCCCATTCACCGGGAAGCCGGCGTCCATCTGAAACGCCAGACCGGGCTGGCCTGCCGCCGCCTGATCACACGCCTGGCGCCCTCCCGGGCCTGGAAGGCAGTGTAAGCCTTGGCCACCCTCACCCTTTTCACGGCGCCCAAGCCCTTCACCAACCCCCATATTAGCCTGATCCAACGCAATGCGATCCAGAGCTGGTGCGCCCTGGGCGCCGATGTCCAGGTCATCCTGGTAGGCCATGAAGCCGGCATGGCTGAGCTGGCTCAGGAGATCTCTATCCTGCAACTGCCAGGCGTGGCCTGCAACGAGAAGGGCACGCCGTTAATCAGCTCCATTTTTGAGCTGGCCCGCACGGCCAGCCCAAGCCCGCTCCTGGCCTATGTCAATGCGGATGTCATGATCCTGCCCGATTTCCTGGCCGCCGCCCGCCTGGCCAGCGCCCAGCCACGCCCTTTTCTCATCGTGGGCCAGCGCTGGGATCTGGACGTCCGGGAGCCGGTGTCATTTGGCCCGGGGTGGGATCAGACCCTTCAGCGGCGCGTAGCGCAATCTGGCCGCCTGCACCCTCCGTCCGGCAGCGATTATTTCATCTACCCCAGGGATTGTTTTACCGATCTCCCGCCGTTTGCAGTGGGGCGTGCGGGGTGGGATAACTGGATGATTTACGCCGCGCGTAAGCAGGGCTGGCGCGTGATCGATGCCAGCCAGGCCATCACTGCGATCCATCAAGACCACGATTACAGCCATTTGCCGGGCGGGCAGCCACACTATCACCTGCCCGAATCCAATCACAATGCCGCCCTGGCGGGTGGGAAACGGGCTATCTTCAGCCTGAGCGACGCCAATTTTGTGATGAAACACGGCCAGCTTTCGCCTGCGTCGTTTACCTGGAAGAAAACTCTGCGCGAGGCTGAAATTTTTCCCCTGATCCGCCTGAAATCAGCGCTGCTCGGCCAGTTTGCTTACTCTATTTTTCACCCCATGAAAGCTTTTCAGGAGTTTCGCGGCTGGCTTGCCTGGAAATTATCATCCCGGAAGGCCCAGAGTTAAAGCCCCTTTGAGGAGAATGCATGCCCAGAGTTGGAATGAACCCATCCCGCAGCCAGGTCACTGACTACCGCCCCGCCAGGGTCACGGTGGCGGTCCTGACCCATATTCCCAATTTTTCAGGCTACTTCAGCCACCGGTTTGACGTCTTGCGCTTAAGCCTGTCCAGCCTGATCGCCAACACCCGCCAGCCCTACGACCTGCTCGTTTTTGATAATGGAAGCTGCACCGAGGTGGTGGATTATTTACGCGAGCTGCACGCCTCCGGTAAAATTCAATACCTGCTCCTTTCCAGTCAAAATATCGGCAAAATCGGCGCGTTCCAGATCCTGTTCCGCGCTGCCCCCGGCGAAATTGTGGCTTATTCCGATGACGATATTCTTTTCCAGCCCGGCTGGCTGGAAGCGCACCTGGAAATTATCGATACCTATCCCAAAGTGGGCATGGTGACGGGCATTTACATCCGCACCCAGGTGGTCGAGGGGCTTGAATCGGTCAACACTTTTATCCAGCAGCCGGGCGTCGAGGTGACGCGCGGTAAGCTCATCCCCGAAGAATGGGAGAGGGATTACGTAGCCGACTCCGGGCGGACCTGGGAGCAATACCAGGCCGAGACCGCTTCATTGGAAGATGTTCAAATTCGTTACCAGGGCGTCACCTGCCTGGCCTCGGCTCACCATGCCCAATTCGTCGCCCCTCGCCAGGTCATCCTGGAAGCATTGCCGGATGAATGGAGCGGGCGGCTGATGGGGAAAATGCGCGAGGTTGACCTGGCGGTGGACCGGTTGGGCTATTTACGGTTATCCACATCTCGGCGGGTGGCCCAATTAATGGGAAACCTGATCGGCGGCTCGATTGCAGAACAGGCGCGCCAAATGGGTTTAGGAAACTTCGCGGTTGCCCGGGCTGAGTCGAGTGGGAACCTGGCCCGGAGGCTGTACCGCCATCCCTGGGTGCATCACCTGGCCCAGGGCCTGTATAACCGCCTGTACTGGGTCATCAATGCTTGAGATGATTAAAAAATTGTCATCTTGAACTCACCCGGCATTTATGCATTACAATTAATGCGTTGGCCGATAGAAAATAAGCACAACCAGGAGAATAATATTTATGCAACCGGTTAAAATTGGGCCGCAGTGGGTGGGCCCGGGCTATCCTTGTTTTATCGTTGCCGAGATTGGCATCAACCACAACGGGGACGTTGAGATCGCCAAAAAGCTCATCGATGCGGCCGTAGCAGCGGGGGCCAACGCGGTTAAATTTCAAAAACGAACGGTGGACGTGGTCTACACCCCCGAAGAGCTGGCTCGACCTCGGGAAAATCCTTTCGGCCCCACCAACGGGGATTTGAAGCGCGGCCTGGAGTTCGGCCAGGAAGGCTACGCCGAAATCGACCGCTACTGCCGCCAGCGCGGCATCCTATGGTTTGCCTCTTGTTGGGATGAAGCCTCGGTCAATTTCATTGAGCAGTTCGATCCTTGCTGTTATAAAATCGCCTCCGCCAGCCTGACCGATGACCACCTGCTCAGGTACCATCGCACCAAGGGCAAACCCATTATCCTGTCCACCGGCATGAGCACCCTGGACGAAATTGACCACGCTGTCGACGTCCTCGGGAAAGAAAACCTGGTGATGCTGCACTGCACCAGCACGTATCCCTCGAAACTGGAAGAATTGAACCTTAAAGTGATCCCCTTCCTGATCGAGCGCTATGACATCCCCATCGGCTACTCGGGGCACGAGGTGGGTCTTTACACCTCCCTCGCCGCGGCCGTGCTGGGAGCTTGCTTTGTCGAGCGGCACATCACCCTTGACCGGGCCATGTGGGGCAGCGACCAGGCCGCCTCGGTCGAGCCGCAGGGCATCACCCGCCTGGTGAAAGACATCCGCGCGGTGGAGATCGCCATGGGCGATGGGAATAAGCAGGTCTATCCCAGTGAGCTGCCCATCCTGCAGAAGCTGCGCCGGGTCAAAGGGTAACCGTATGAACCCGATCGGCATCATGCAGGGCCGGTTGTCGCCGCCAGTATCCTATCGCTTGCAGGCGTTCCCCTGGACTGCGTGGCAGCAGGAATTTATCAACGCCCGGGCGTGCCAGATCGACCTGATCGAGTGGCTATTTGAAGCCGATCGCTACGAGCAAAACCCGATCTGGCAAAAGGAAGGCATCCAGGCCATCCGAGAGCAGATCGCCAAAACCGGCACGCAGGTGATGAGCTGCTGCGCGGATTATTTTATGCCCCATCCATTTTTCCGGGTCACAAAAGACGAACGCCAGGAAAGTATCCGCGTGCTGAACCAATTAATCCAAAATACCGCTCGAGTCGGGATTCGGACTATCCTGGTACCCGTTCTTGAAGTCAGCGAGATTCGCACGCCAGAGGAGAAGGAACAGCTCCTTGATGCACTCCAGGAACCCTTAACCATGGCCGCTCAAGAAGGCATCAGCCTGGGCCTGGAAACTGAGCTATCCGCGTCTGAATATCTATCACTGGTAGAAGATGGTGAAAGTGCCAGCCTGGGGATCTACTATGACACAGGTAATCATGCCGCCCTGGGCCATGATATCGCTGAGGATGTTAAGATTCTAGCTCCCCGTCTGGTTGGGATTCATGTTAAAGATCGCAAACGGGGGGGATCAACCGTATTGCTAGGCGAAGGGTCAGCGAACTTTGATGACTTCTTCAAAGTTGTGACAGCGACAGGATATCAGAATCCGGTTATTTTACAAACTGCCTTCGGTCCTGATTACCTCGGGATCGCTCGCCGGCACCGCCAGTTCGTGAGCGACCGATTAGAAAGTATAGACGACCCCATAAAGAGAGGTCTTTCGTGAAGATTCTAATGGTGGGGCTGGGTGGTATTGGCCAACGCCACGTGCGCAACCTGCGAGCCCTCTATGGTAGTGAAATTGAGCTGATCGCTTACCGGGCGCGCCGCCAGTCCCCGGTTTTAACCGATAGTCTAAAGGTGGAGGAAGGCAGCGACCTGAACACAAAGTACGGCATCCAGGCGTATTCTGATCTGGAGACCGCCCTCGCCCAGTATCCGCAGGCTGCCTTCATATGCAATCCCACCAGCCTGCACATTTCAGTGGCTATCCAGGCCGCTCGAGCCGGCTGCCACCTGTTTATCGAAAAACCCC
>JAJYIW010000200.1 GCA_021789855.1 Chloroflexota bacterium
GAGCTGGCTATCGGTCAAGACGCCCGGTGTGATGGAGAGCACCTGGGCGATGGTGCGGTCGAGCCGGGGCATGGCGCGCTGGTCGCTGAGCAACATCTTCCACAACCCGAAGGCTATCTCCCCCGCCCTCATCGACGCCATCTATGATGAAGCCCGCAAGCCCTTTGCCGGGCGCGCCTTCACCCGCTTCCAGCGCGACGAGGTGTCTATGAATGGCCTGCGCACGGTGTACCTCGACCGGCTGGGCGAGCTCAAAGCGCCCACGCTGATTGTGCATGGCGGCGAAGACGCCGCCGTGCCGCTGGCCTGCGCCGAAGAAGCCCACCGCCTGGCTCCTGGCTCCCAGCTTCACGTCCTTCCCGGCGCCGGCCACTGGTCACAGCGCGAAGTTCCGGCCGGATTCCTCCAGGCGGTGCTGCCCTTCTTGAAAGATTAATTTCCCAACCTGGCGAAAAAATCGCGACCTCCTGAGCGGGGATTTGAGTCGTCGCGATGATGCCCATGAGCCATAGCAGGTGGGCGGTCTTGGCAGCTTAACCGTTGAAGCTGCCGGCGTCCCATGCTGCCTAAAGGTTGTATCCCCTCCTAAAAGCCTCTTGACAAAGCGGTTAAATGGCCTATAATTTATTTATTCGCTGAATAAAGTAAAGGCCATGACCACTAATCCTCTGGGTAACCGCGACCTGATCCGGGCGATCAACCGCTCGACTGTTCTGACCATCATCAAGAATCATGGGCCTATCGCCCGGGCTGAGATCGCTCGCCAGACCGGGTTGAGCCCGGCCACCGTTTCGGCCATCTCCGCCGAATTGATCTTGCAAAACCTGGTGGTAGAGAAGGAAACCGGCGATTCAAAAAGCGGCCGGCCTCCCATCCTGCTGGTGATTAACCCTCACGGCGGTTTTGTCATTGGGATCAAACTGACCGAAACCCAGGCGATCGCGGCGATGACGGACCTGGAAGCCGTCGTGATTGCTAAGCAGATCGAGCCTATCCTGGACCATGCGCCCGCGAGCGTGGTCAAAAGCCTCACCAACCTGATCGCCCGTTTGATTTCAGAGAGTGGAATATTTAAAAAGCAGCTCCTCGGTGTCGGTCTGGGCATGGCGGGGATCATCGATGCGCGTCGCGGGCTTCTGCGTGAGAGCCCAATTTATCACTGGCATGATGTGCCCCTGCGGGAAATGCTTCAAAAACAGTTAAAGACGCTGGTTTATATTGATAACGATGTGAATACCTTGACCCAGGCGGAAAAATGGTTTGGCTCTGGGCAGGTCGCCAATAATTTTATTACGGTGACCATCGGTCGAGGCGTTGGCATGGGCATTGTGGTGAACGGCCAGTTCTATCGGGGCGCCGGTGGGGGAGCCGGTGAGCTGGGGCATACCGTGGTCGATCCGGATGGGCCGATGTGTGAATGCGGTAAAAGAGGCTGCCTGGAGACCTTTGTGGGCGATCTTGGCTTACTTAACCAGGCGGCCGAAGCCTGGAAGCGAGGTGATATCAGTGCAGAAGCCCATACGCCCGAGGAATTGGTTGCCCTGGCCAACGCAGGGGATATGGGCGCCATCGAGATCTTCAGGAAGGCTGGAGAAATCCTGGGTCGAAGCGTGGCGAACCTGGCCAATGTTCTCAACCCTGAGCGGATCATCATCAGTGGTGAAGGAACTCGGGCGGGCCTTTGGCTCTTTAACCCCATGTTTGAATCGGTCCGCCAGTATACCCTGGCAACCCTGATCAACGACCTGGAAATAAAGATCGACCCCTGGGGTGACGATGCCTGGGCACGTGGAGCGGCCACTCTGGTGTTAAGCGAATTGTTCGAATCCCCGGTATATCGGGGAATGTCGAAGGCCGGAGGTTAATCCTTATCGGTAGGTTTGTTAGGTCACTGAATGAAATTAAGAAACCACCATTGAGATTAAAAGTCACTCTCACTGATTCAGGACATATAAAATAAATGTAAAGGAGGTTTTTTCTCTGACTTGAGCCCCATTCGATAATTCTGTCTGTCCCGTGCTTCCTGTTTGCTTCTGACACGAGGGCGTTCCCATAGAGCGCCCACATTTATTCACCTAATATTTCTATATTGGAGGAGAAAATGACTTCACATTCTCGGTTCCTCACGCTGCTGTCTATCGTTTTACTGTTAGCCATCGCTATGAGCGCTTGCAGCCCATCCGTGGTTACCCAGGTGGTCACCCAGCCCGCACAAATCCAGACCCAGATGGTCACTTCTGTGGTGACCTCTGTCGTGACCCAGGAAGTCAACTCGGTGGTCACCGCTACCCCTCAGCCAGCCGGTCCGGTCACGCTGACTTTCTGGCATGGGTATAATACCGATACCGAAACACCTTTCTTGGAAAAAACTGTTATCCCGGCCTTCGAAGCCTCTCACCCGAATATCAAAGTCCAGGATGTCGATATCCCCTATGATCAGTTCCACCAGAAGCTCATCACCGCCATGGCCGGGGGAACAGCCCCAGACCTGGCCCGCCTCGACATCATCTGGGTCCCTGAATTTGCGGATATGGGTGCGCTGACCGCGCTTGATACAGACATGTCCGATTTTGGCACCTACAAAGATGCCGTGTTCCCAGGACCTTTATCGACCACTTTCTTGAACGGTCACTATTACGGTCTGCCGCTGGACACCAACACCCGCGTCCTGGTTTATAACAAAGACGTGTTCTCTAAAGCCGGGATTGCGAATCCCCCGGCGACCATCGATGAATTCCTGGCTGACTGCGCGAAAATTAAAGCCCTTGGGCCGAACACCTACTGCTTTGCCGACGGTGGCACCTATGGCTGGGCTGTCGATCCCTGGATCTGGTCCTTTGGCGGTGCCATGACCGATGCTAAACTCACCAAGGCCTCGGGCGCGTTGAACGGGCCTAATACGGTGGCTGCTTATCAGTTCCTTAAGGACATGCTGGATAAAGGCTACCTGCATCCGGGTATCAAAGGCGGCGGCGTCGATACCTGGGGCGGCCTCGGTAAAGGGCAGATTGCGATGATCCTGGAAGGCCCCTGGTTCCCGCCCTCCTTCGAAAAACAATTCCCGAACGTGAAATACGGAATGGCCTTGATGCCCGCTGGAAAAGGCGGCTCTATCTCGGTCGTTGGCGGTGAAGACATCGCCGTGTTCCAGCAGAGTAAGAATAAAGCTGCTGCCGAAGAGTTTATCCGCTTCATGCTCTCCATGGACACCCAGCTGAAAATGGCATCCGTCGGCCAGATGCCTGTCCTCAAAGCCACCAGCTCAAGCGATAACCTGGCCAAGATGCCAGCTTACTTCGGCATCTTCCTGCAGCAGCTCAGCAATGCCCAGGCGCGCACCCCGGTTCCCTTCTGGACGAAGATGGAGCAAATTTTATCAGACGCAGGCACGGCCATTTTGAACGGGACGGTGACGCCTCAGGCTGGATTGGACGCCGCCGCTACGAAGATCGATGCGCTCTTTCCCAAAACTCAATAATCACAGCGCCTGACGAGTGTTCCGCCGACCATGGTTCAATGATTTCATCGGCCTATCGACGGAACACCCAATCTTCCCTAGGGCACGGCGGGGTACCCCATTTGCTGAACATAGCACTCCAACCTGCCGTGCCCTTTTGATGGTGGAGATTTTTCGATGAGAATATCGTTACGCACCCAACGCCTGATTGTCCCTTATCTATTTCTTCTGCCGGCGTCTCTGCTTTTCCTCGTCTTCCTGGTCTACCCTCTGTTGAAGGGTTTTCAGATCAGTTTTTACCACTGGTCCGTGATGCCTACGAGACCCAGCGTATTCGTCGGCCTGGATAACTACATTCAGGCTTTTTCCGATCCGGTCGTGGGTTATGCCATGAAGAATACGGTCCTCTATGCCCTGGTGACCGTTCCTGGCCAGATCATCCTGGCGATGGGCGTCGCGCTGCTTATCAACAGCCTGGCAAAAGGCAAAATGTTGTACCGGACCATCTACTACATCCCCGTCATCACCTCATGGGTGATTGTGTCGCTGCTTTTCCGTTATCTTTTTCAAAGCCCGGATGGAATCATCAATTATTTTTTGGTGGACGTATTCCATCTGATCCAGGACCCGATCGCCTGGCTCCAGCAGGCGAACACTGCCATGGTAGCTATCTGGACCCTGGGTATCTGGAAGGGGATTGGCTGGTCGATGATTATTTACCTGGCCGCCCTGGATGCCATCCCACACGAGCTTGAGGAGGCAGCCGCGATCGATGGTGCCACTGCCTGGTCTCGTTTCTGGCAGGTGACCCTGCCCCTGATCGGCCCCACCGTTGTCTTCACCCTGGTCATGTTATTGATTGGCGCATTTAATGTTTTCATCCAGGTGTATCTGATCACCAATGGCGGGCCCATGCAACAAACCGAGGTGATGCTGAGCTACATGTATCACCAGGCTTTCGATTTCCTCGACTTCGGCTACAGCGCGGCGCTCTCCTTCATCCTGGCGGCCATTATTGTCACCGCCAGCAGTTTACAGATGAAGTTCCTGCGCCGGCCGCAGGAACTGGTATAGGAGGCCTGGCATGTTTCGCTTCAAGCCCTTCATACGAAAATTCCCAATCCACTTGATCTTGTCGTTGGGTGGATTGGTCATGCTGTTCCCGTTTGTTTGGATGATCTCGTCCGCATTTAAACCGAACCTGTTTGTCATCGAGATCCCGCCAGAGCTGTTCCCCAAAGACGCATCGTTCGAAAATTTCATCCAGGCCTGGAACGCCAACAATTTCCAGAGATATTTTCTGAACTCCTCCCTGGTCGCTGTGACGGCGACCTTCTTTGTCGTGCTTTTCTCGGCGATGGCGGCCTATGCTTTCGCCCGGTTTAAATTTCCCGGGAAAGAAGCCATCTTCTTCACCTTCCTATTGGTCATGATGGTTCCATCCATCATCGCCATCGTGCCCCAGTTTATATTAATGAAAGCCCTCAACCTGCGCAACAGCCTGTGGGGCTTGATACTTATCTACGTAGCCACCGGGCTATCGCTCAATATGTTCCTTCTCCGGGGATTTTTCGAGCAGATCCCCCACGAATTGGAAGAGGCTGTGTTGATTGACGGTGGGAACTATCTGACCATCTTCGGCACCATCATCCTCCCCCTCTCGACGCCGGCGCTCGCTACGGTAAGCATCTTCTCGTTCATGGGGTTCTGGGACGAGTTTGTGATGGCGCTGACCTTTATCGACGATCCGGCCAAGCGCACCTTGCCCATCGCGATTGCGCTTTTCCAGGGACAGCATGGAACGCAGTGGGGGCTGGTTTTCGCGGCTTCGTTGATTGCCCTGGTGCCGGTATTTCTGTTCTTCTTCAGTATGCAGCGCTACTTCGTTGGCGGCCTGACGACTGGCGCTTTCAAAGGATAATATGAAATTTTGGCTGTTCTGGCTGCCCCCAATCTTCTTGTTCGCGCTCGTAAGTTCTAGCTGCGCTGTCCCTTCATCTAATATTCGCCCAACGGAGATAATCACCGTGAATTCTCTCAAGATCGACCAAATCAATCTGGATAAAGCCTTTTACCACCCCGGCGAAACCGTCCATGTCCAGCTGGTCTTGAAATCGAGCGTCGAAAAGCCCAGCCAGGTATCCATCCGGATGGTGGTGACGCACCTGGCCCAAAACATCCACCAGGAAGACCAGACCCAAACGCTGGATGGGCATGACCTATCGGTTCATTTCAGTTATCAGCCGCCCGAAACATCCCCCGCGGGGTACGGCATCGACTTTCAAGTGTCAACCCCTCAGGGCACGCCCCTGGCCACCGCATCCACTGCTTTTGACGTCCTGAATCGCTGGACTCAGAACCCGCGCTACGGCTTTATGGTCGATTTCACCCCCAACCGGTCTGGGCTGGCGGATACCATGCAGATTTTAGCGCGTTATCATATCAACGGCCTTCAATTCTACGATTGGATGTACCGGCATGAGCAGCTGCTGACGGACGCGGAACCTTACACCGACCTGTGGTCGAACATACCGCATTCCATCAAAACCATCGATGCCGAGATCCAGGCAGCCCATTCTTTCAATATCGCCGCCATGCCATACACGGCGGTTTAC
>JAJYIW010000201.1 GCA_021789855.1 Chloroflexota bacterium
ATGGGGCAGTGAAGGGCGAGCCTCACCCCGCCCATGCTCTTTCCCGGGCCTATGCCAGCAGGCAGCCTTTACCAGCCACCCACTTTTGACGGTATATCAGCGCGCTTGCTTGCGGGTCAACACATCAAAGATGACGGCCAGCGCCAGCACCGCCGCCCGCACCAGGTATTGCACCGATTGATCCACGCCCATCAACGCCATGCCGTTCACCAGCGAAGCCATCACCAGGGCGCCGATGATGGAGCCGGTCACCTTGCCCACGCCGCCAGCCGCGGACACACCGCCCACGTAAGCCGCGGCGATGGCGTCCAATTCCAGCAGTGTGCCCGCCGTGGGTGTGGCCGAGCGGAAACGGGAGGCAATCAGGATGCCCCCCAGGGCCGTCAGCAGCCCCATGAAGATAAAAACCAGGTAGGTGATGCGCTTCACATTGATGCCGCTCAAGGCTGCGGCTTCCGGGTTTCCACCGACCGCATAGATGTGCCGGCCCAGCACCGTCTGGTTGGTGATGAAATTGAAGATGATCACCACCGCCAGCACCACCACCGCCGTCCAGGATAAGCCATTGTAGCCGGCCAATATCCAGGTGATACCGCCGATGACGATGGAGATAAACACCAGCTCAACGATGAACATATCATTCGTGAGGACCTCAAAGTGATAGGCCTGCTTGGTTTTGCGGTCTCGGATGGCGCTGAAGATGAAATAGATGATGGCTGCCAGGCCCAGGAGCAGGGTTAAAGAATGCACCCCGGAGAGAAAGTGATGGCCGGCAGGTAAAATGTCGGGAATAAAGCCGTTGCTGATGGCGTTGAAGGTATCATTGGGAATGATGATCGTCCCGGTGCCGGCCAGGGACGCCTGCAGAGCGCCCCGGTACGCCAGCCAGCCGGCCAGTGTAGCGACGAAAGCGGGAATCCCCACCGTCGCTACCAGGAAGCCGTTCAGGACTCCGGCCAGCACCCCCAGCGCGAGCACCGCCACGATGGCCAGGTACCAGGGCACGTTCAGCGTGACCATCAGGATAGCCGCGATAGCCCCCAGGAAACCCGCCAGGAAACCCACTGACAGGTCGATGTGGCGGATGACGATCACCAGGGTCATGCCCACTGCTATCACAGCGATGTATCCCATCTGGTTGATCAGGTCGCTAATGTTGCGCGGAGAGATAAACGTTCCCTTGGTGGCGAGGGTGAAAAACAGCATGATCACGACCAAAGCGATATACATGCCGTATTCACGGATGTTTTTCCGCAGTACTTTGACCAGGTTTTCAAAAAATGACGCCTGAGTTGAAACTTGAGATGACACTTCCATCCTCGCCTCCTTAATAATTAACCGCCAGTTTCATGATAGCTTCCTGGGAAGCTTCCTCAATCGGCAGCTCGCCCGTGATCTTTCCACCCGAGACAACGTAGACCCGATCACTCATACCCAGGATTTCGGGCAATTCAGACGATATCATGATGATGCTCATCCCTTCCTGCACCAACCGGTTCATGATGGTATAAATTTCATATTTCGCGCCGACGTCAATCCCGCGGGTGGGTTCATCCAGGATCAAAATTCCCGGTTTAGCAAACAGCCATTTGGCCAGGGAGACCTTTTGCTGGTTGCCGCCGCTCAAATTGCCAACGGTTTGTTCAATGCTGGGAGTTTTAATATTGAGGGAGGCCTTGTACTCGTTGGCAACTTTTACTTCTTCGTTATCATTCACCACACCGCGTTTGGCCAGCGATTTCAGGTTGGCCAGGGTGATGTTCTGTTTGACGTCCTGGATCAGGATCAGACCGTCGCCTTTGCGGTCTTCGGTCACGTAAGCCAGGCCGGCATTGATGGCGTCCTCAGGCAGGGCGAAATGAACCTTTTTACCATTGACGTACATCTCGCCGTTGACGCGGTACCCATCGGGGTTCCCGAAGATGCTCAAAGCCAGCTCGGTGCGCCCGGCGCCCATCAGCCCGGCAAACCCAACGATCTCGCCCTTCTTCACGTTGAAGTTAACGTCCTTAAGAATGTCCCTTCCCATCACGGAGCTGTACGCATTCCAATGTTTAACTTCGAGCACCACCTCGCCGCTGCCCTGCGGGCAAATCACCAACACTTTCATGCCCCTGGACAGCAGGGAGTCAATATGAGCTCTTTCCCGGACGGGATCTCCCTGGCTGAAGAGAATTTCAAAGCTGTAGCCCGATGCTTTGAGCGCATTCTGGAAGCGGGATTGATCCTGCAGCCAGCGCGGCTCATCGCTGGTGGGCAGGATGACGCCGATATCGACCTTGCCTGGAGGCGCAGGCGGGTTGGCCGCCGCCGGAATGTCTTGCTCCTGGTAATAGCCCGAGTCGATCAACGTGGCCTTGATATTGCCCTTGTCGAGGGTAACCACGGGCGTCCGGAGCACCGGCACATCGACCGCGCCATTATAATAAGCGCCCTGGGGAGACAACGCCTGGCCCTTGAGCAAGGCCACCGCCCCGTCGACCGTGGTTTGCACCAGGGCGCGCACATCCTTGAACACGGTCATCGACTGCTTCCCATCCAGGATATAGCTGGCGGAAGCTTTTTCCGCGTCCTGGCCGGTGATGACGGTGCTCTTGACGTCGGGGTCGGCGGCAAACACATCCGCAATTGCGCGGGCAATGCCGTCATTGGGGGCGAGGACAAAGACGTGGCCCTTATCCTCTGGTTGCGCGGCAGACAGGTGGAACACCGCCAGGTTTCGGGCCGTATTGACGTCCCAATTGGTGCCCACCTGGTTAAAGATGGCCCTTTGCCCGTCACGCGTCAGGGTGGCATTGTCCTGGAGGGCCACAGCGCGGCTTGAGTTTTTGATCACAAACGTGCCATCTTTAATTTTGGGCTGCAAAACCCCCCAGGCGCCTTCAAAGAAAAGAAAAGCGTTGGGGTCGGTCGCAGCGCCGGCGTAGAGATAGAGCGGGTTGCCTATGCCGGAAGCGTGATCCACCAGGTAGCGACCCTGGTGCGCGCCAACCGACAGGCTGTCAAAGGTCACGTAATAATCCACCGCTGGCGTATTGGTGATCAACCGGTCGTACGAAATCACCTTAACCCCGGCTGCTTTGGCCTTTTCAATCGAGGCAGCCGCCGTCTTGAACGCCATGCGCTCTCTCTCGGGATAGATATTATTAATTTCACGCCCGACCATATTTTTAATCAGCACCCCTTCGGTCACCTCGCCCTTGTGGGCATCCAGGGTGCAAATTGTCTGGCCATCGCGCAAAACGGTGACCGTATCCGCAATCTCGATCACCTCTTTCAGCTTATGCGAAATCATGATGCAGGTCACGCCATGCTGTTTAAGGTCGCGCAGCAACGTCAGCAGGTTTTCGCTGTCATCCTCGTTCAAGGCGGCGGTAGGCTCATCCAGGATCAATAATTTGACGTTTTTACTCATCGCCTTGGCAATTTCGACCAATTGCTGCTTACCCACCCCCAGATCCTTAATCGGGGTGGTGGGATTGACATCCAGCCTGACTTTCTTCAACATCTCGGTGGCCTGTCGGATGGTTTCGTTCCAGTTAACCAGGCCCCGCTGCTCAATTTCATGGCCCAGGTAGATGTTTTCATACACAGTCAGCTCAGGAATCAGCGCCAGCTCCTGGTAAATAATAGCAATCCCCACATCTTCGCTATCGTGGATACCCCCAAACTGCTGCACCTGCCCGTTAAAAACGATGTCCCCGGTATAACTACCGTGCGGGTAAACACCGCTCAACACCTTCATTAAGGTCGACTTCCCGGCGCCATTTTCACCCACCAGGCAGTGAATCTCGCCTTCAGCCACCTGAAAGCTCACATTGCTGAGGGCTCTCACGCCAGGAAATTCCTTGGTAATATTTTTCATCTCTAATATCGGAGGGTTCATCTTCGCTCCATTCTCAAGAAATGAAAAGTCTGGCAATGATCAAACAAATTGCAGGAATAGGGACGGCCTGAGCCGTCTCTATTCCTGCTTCCATAGAAAATTACAGGTTATTGCAGGCCGGTGAAGTCACTGGCTTTGTAGTAGCCCGAGTCGATCAGCACTGCCTTAACGTTGGCCTTGTCGACCGTGATCACCGGGGACTGCAGGGCCGGGATGTCGGCTTTGCCATTGTTATAGGTGCCGCTGGTGGTGAGGGGTTGCCCCTTCAGCAGGGCGATGGAGGCATCGATAGCGGTCTGGACGAGGGTGCGCACGTCCTTGAAGACGGTCATCGATTGCTTGCCGTCGATGATGTACTGGACGGAAGCCTTTTCAGCATCCTGCCCGGTGACATAGTACTTCTTGACGTCCTTATCCGCGGCGAAGGTATCCGCGATCGAGCGAGCGGTGCCATCGTTCGGAGCCAGGATATAGACCGTGCCCTTATCGGCTGTGGTGGCGGCGGTCAGGTTAGCTTCTGCCAGGGTCTTGGCAGTAGCGAAGTCCCAGTTGGTCGTGATTTGGCCGATGATCTGGGCTTCCTGGTCGCGGGTCAGCTTGGGGTTGGCCTGGAGGGAAACTGCCTGGCTGGAGTTCTTGATCACGAACGTGCCATCGGCGATTTTCGGCTGCAGTTTTTCCCAGGAGCCTTCGAAGAAGATGAAGGCATTGTTGTCGGTCGCAGCGCCAGCGTACAGGTACAGCGGATTGCCCTTGCCCGTGGCATGGTCAATGAGGTACTGGGCCTGCTGGGCGCCCACCGCCATACTATCGAAGGTCACGTAGTAATCGACGGAGGTGGTGCCGCGGATCAGGCGGTCGTACGAGATGACTTTGACGCCAGCGGCATGCGCTTCATCCGCTGCTGCGGCGGCGGCAACGGCGTCCTGCGGGCAAATGATCAGGACTTTGATGCCCTTGGTCAGCAGCGATTCCACGTTGGTCTTCTCAGTGGCGGATGAGCCTTCGCTGAAGAGGACTTCCACGGAAAAGCCGGCCTTTTTAAGGGCATCCTGGAAGCGGGTTTGATCCTGGATCCAGCGCGGCTCACTCTTGGTCGGCAGGACGATGCCTACCTGGAGGCCAGTTCCACCCGCGGCAGGGGCAGACGTGGCTGTAGCGCCCGCTGCGGGGGCCGTGGTGGCAGCAGGGGCGGTGGTGGCAGGCGCTGAGCAGGCGCTCAACAGCATGCCAACGATGGTCATGACAGCAAATAGAATCATGACAAGGCGGGACGACTTTTGTTTCATGGTTTTCTCCTTATCGAATCTGTGTCGTCGAAAGAACATAATATTCCCCTTTCGACTCAAAAAGTAATGCTCGGAACGTTATTATTATACCTAAGAATAAGATTAAAGAGAACAGGATGATCATCATCCTGTGTGTATGAGTTTTATTAGAAAAGATTATAAAGCGCACCTTTTATCTATGAATTAGATTACAATAATCAAAATAAAAGGAGCACTATGGCCGAACTCAAAAACATCACCATGCCCGTCACGGGGATGACCTGCGCCAATTGCGCTGCCACCATCGAGCGTAACGTGCGCAAGCTGCCGGGCGTCGACGTCGCCAACGTCAACCTGGCCAGCGAAAAACTCACCATCTCGTTCAACCCGGCGGAGCTGGACGAAAACGCCATCATCGCCCGCATCGAAAAAGTGGGCTACGGCGTTGCCATCGGCAAGACCGACCTGCCGGTCACCGGCATGCACGACGCAACCGACGCCCTGGCGCTGGAAAAGCTGATCAAGGGGCAAAACGGCGTGCTGGCGGCCGCCGTCAGCTACGGCACCGAGCGCTTATCGCTCGAATTTATTCCCGGCATGACCAGCCTGGCCGAGCTGATCCAGGTGATCCGCAAGGCCGGCTACAACGTGGTGCAGGCCAGCGGCTCTGAGACGATGGAAGACGCGGAAGCCACCCTGCGCGCCAGGGAGGTGGACCACCAGCGGCATTTGCTGATCACCGGCCTCATTTTTACCGTGCCCCTGGTGATCTACAGCATGGCGCGGGACTTTGGCCTGATCGCCACGCCGTATGACATGCTGATCATGCTTATCCCGGCCACGGTGGTGCAATTTTACGTGGGCTGGCAATATTACGT
>JAJYIW010000202.1 GCA_021789855.1 Chloroflexota bacterium
CAGTTTTACACCACCACGGACGCCCAGGCTGCCGAAGCGTTCTTGAAAAAATATAATGTTCGTTATATCATCGTGGGGCAGCTTGAAGAAAATGATTACCCCGGGCCGGGTTTAGCCAAGTTCCCCAGCCTGAATGGAAAACTATGGAACCAGGTTTATCATGATCAAGATACGACCATCTATCAGGTGGCCCCGTGATGGGTGAAAGGAAGCCATGATCGCGTTTCTCTCCTGGTATCTCAGCGTCAGCGCCATCGGCTGGCTGGCTTTCCCAATCGTTCACCATCTCTTCCCGGCTTTACCCGACCGGGGATACAACCTGTCGCGCGCCTTTGGTCTCCTGGTGTGGGGTTACCTTTTCTGGCTGCTGGCGTCCCTGGGCATGTTACAAAATGACGCGGCCGGACTTTTGACCGCTTTATTATTGGTGCTGGCCCTGACTCTCTGGGCTGGTTGGAACGGCCGGTTCAGAGCGATATGGGCCTGGCTGAAACAGCACCGGAAACTGGTGATCACCAGCGAGGTCGTCTTTCTGGTGGCATTTGGCCTGTGGACCTGGATCCGGGCCTTGAATCCTGAAATCTATGGCACGGAAAAGCCCATGGAGATGGCTTTTATCAACGCCATCCTGCGGTCGCCCACTTTCCCTCCCCATGATCCCTGGCTGTCAGGTTACGCTATTTCCTATTACTATTTTGGCTACGTTCTGGTAGCCATGCTGATTAAGTTCACCTCTATTCCGTCGGCGGTGGGCTTTAACCTGGCGGCGGCGTCCTGGTTTGCCCTGACCGCTGCGGGCTGTTTTTCTATCCTGTTCAACCTGCTGCAAGGCTTACGCCTTAAGCGCAACAGTGAGGCTACCGCCGGGCAGAGCGCCGAGGTTCCGGAAAAACAAGAGGGGCGCCATTTGCTGGCCAGCTTGTTTGGCCCGATCTTCGTCCTGCTGGTCAGCAATCTGGATGGCATCCTGGAAGTGCTTCACGCGCGAGGTATCTTCTGGCAGCAGGCGCCCAATGGCCAATGGACATCGACCTTTTGGAGCTGGCTGGATATCCAGGAACTGAACCAACCTCCCGCGCTGCCCTTGACCTGGATGCCTAACCGTCCCGGCGGTATCCTGTGGTGGCGCGCTTCACGCGTGCTGCAAGATTTCACGCTTGATCACCAACCCAGGGAAATTATCGATGAATTCCCCTTCTTCTCTTACCTTTTAAGCGATTTGCATCCGCATGTGCTGGTCATGCCGTTTGCTTTGCTAGCCATCGGCCTGGCCTTGAATGTGTTCTATCGCGGGGCCGAAGGCCAGGTGTCCCTGGGGGGCTGGTTCAGGATACCGATCAGGTTGGAAACATTTTTATCGGGGGCGTTGATCCTGGGCGGCCTGGCGTTCCTGAATACGTGGGATTTTCCCATCTATGTGCTCCTGTTTTGTTCCGCTTATGCGTTGCTGCAGTATAAGAAAGAGGGCTGGTCGTGGCGTTGGGTGGGCGAGTTTGTGATCCTGGGCATTGCTGTAGGGGTGGTCGGCGCTGTCCTTTACCTGCCTTTTTACGTGGGTTTTGCCTCTCAGGCGGGTGGAATTATCCCCAGTATGATTTTTTTCACCCGGGGCGTCTATTTCTGGGTGATGTTTGCCACCTTGTTGATCCCGATCGGGCTGCTCCTCTTGTACCTGTGGCGAAGAGGCGGGCATTCGCTGGATTTGAAATTTGGCCTGTTCGTTGCCAGCGGGCTGATCCTGGGCTTGCTGATATTTTCTTATGGCCTGGGGATAGTCGCGAGCTTCATTCCCGGCATGGGTGATCTTTTCTTATCTGTGCAGGGCGCCACCCAGGCAGGCATTGGCGCGCTGGTGAAAGATTCCTTAATTCAGCGGTTGCTGGCGCCAGGAACCTGGTTGACCCTGGGCGTCATCCTGTTCTTGATCGCGGCCCTGCTTAAGGCCCAGTGGAAGGAAAAGCCAGAGGGCGCTGAAATCACAGTGGCTGGAGAAAAGCCGGACTCAATTGGCTTTGTCTTATTGTTAATTTTCCTGGGCAGCTTGTTGACTCTCATCCCGGAATTTATTTATTTACGCGACCAGTTTGGTTATCGCATCAATACCATTTTCAAGTTTTATTTTCAAACCTGGATGGTGTGGGGCCTGGCGGCAGCTTTCAGTGCAGCTTTTTTGCTGATCGTCTTAAAAGGCTGGTGGAGCCGGCTGTTCCAGGTGGGCCTGGTGCTGCTTCTGGCCATCGGGCTGCTCTATCCGGCGTTCAGCCTGTGGGATAAGACCGACCATTTTGCGCCGCCCGGTGGGTTGACCCTGGATGGAACGGCTACCCTGAATCCCGACGAGCTGGCGGCGGTTCAGTGGTTGCGCAGTCAGCCTGAAGGAGTGGTGGTCGAGGCAATCAACCAGGCCAGTAGCTATACCGACTATTCCCGTATATCGGAATATTCTGGCGACCCCACCATCATCGGGTGGACCGGCCACGAAAGCCAATGGCGTGGCAACTCACTGCCGGTTAACGAGATCGGCAACCGGGTGGTGGATGTCGAGACGCTATACCGCACGACGGATTGGCAGCAGGCTTTACAGATCATCAAGAAGTATAATGTGCGCTATATTTACGTTGGCGCTCTGGAGCGGAGCGATTACCGGGTCAACGACGCGTTATTCAAGAGCCACCTGGAAACCGTATTTACACAAGGATCGGTCGTTATTTACCAGGTCAGTTCAAGCCTGACCGCCCAGACATCCGGGAATGGATTACCATGAAACCTCGTAAGCCTTTGAATGAGCCCCTTTTATACCTGATCGCCTTTTGCCTGGCCTTATTCGTGCGCCTGGCTTCCCTGGGGAATACCATGCTGACCGATTACGAGGCCAGTTATGCGCTTCAGGCGCTGAACATTAGTCGAGGAGCCCATCCATTAATGGGGAGCCAGCCGGGCTATGTCCTGTTAACCAGTATTCTTTTCTTCCTGTTTGGCTCAGGCAACCAGTTCCTGGCGAGGCTGTGGCCGGCCTTGTTCGGCAGCCTGGTCGTGATCATCCCATGGATATGGAGGAAGCGCCTGGGTAAATTACCTGCAATGATCATGGCATTTGCCCTGGCGTTCGATCCTGGCCTGCTGGCGCTTTCCAGGCAGGTGGGCAGTCCAATCCTGGCGGTGGTAGGTCTATGGTTGGGGCTGAGCCTGAGCGCTGCTGGGTCGTGGGCCCTGGCTGGTATTCTCCTGGGGCTGGGGTTGTTGGGCGGGCCCAGTTTTTGGCTGGGGGCGATCGGGCTGGGCGGCGGGTGGCTCATTTCTCGACGTTGGGTGGACGGGGCGCGCGAGCTGGAAACCGCCCAGGGAGCTGGATCGGCAGAACCTTCTGCCCCATCGCATCGCACTTCGCTGGCCCGGCTGCTCTATTTTGCCGTGGGGACCCTTGTGCTCGTTGGAAGCCTTTTCTTTGTTTACCCGCAGGGATTAAGTGGGATTTTCGAAGGGCTGCATAGTTTTTTGGCCGGGTGGATAACCCCCGATGGTGTTCCACTGGCCACCATCTTGCTGGCATTGGCCGTGTACCAACCCCTGGCGCTCATCCTTGGCCTTTGGGGGGCCGTGCGGGGTTGGCGCCACCTGGATGCCGTCGACCGCTTGTTATCAATGATTGCAGGGGTCTCTTTATTCGCCATTCTCGTGTACCCCTCTCGCCAGGTCAGCGATCTGGCGTGGGTCTTACTCCCGTTGTGGGGCCTGGCAGCGCGTGAAGCCTCTCGTCACCTGGATATATCTCCCAAAGAGCTCATACCGGCAGTAGGCCAGGCCTTGCTGGTCATCGTCATGGCCGGGTTTATCTGGCTTAACCTGGAATCCATGGTCATGAACCTGGCTAGCCCCTCGACCACGGGGCTATACGCCGGGTTTATCTTAGGCGCGCTGCTTTTAACCCTCTTGACCAGCATCTTAATTGGCTGGGGATGGTCCTCGCGCGTGGTTCGTTTTGGCCTGGTATGGGGCAGCTCGGCCGCATTGATCCTCTACCTGGTATCGGTCGCCAGTGGAGCGGGTGGCTACCGGGATGCCTTTGTTTCGAGCCTGTGGCTACGCGGCGCAAGCGAGCCCCATGCTAATTTAGTGCTGCAGACCGTCAATGATTTCTCCCGGTGGAATACCGGGGTGGTGGATGACCTGGGTGTCCAGGTGGTTGGGGTGCCCTCGCCGTCGCTGCAATGGCTGCTCAGGAATTACACCGGCGTCCAATTTACAGGTCATTTATCCAGCGCTACCGCCCCGGCCATCGTGATCACGCCCAAGGCGCAGGAGCCAGCCCTGTCAGCTTCCTATCGTGGCGAGGCGTTGACCTGGTATGAGCAACCGAATTGGTCTCAAATGCTCGCCGGCGACTTTTTGCATTGGATAGTGTACCAAACCACACCGACCACCAAGACGGCTATTATTTTATGGGTGCGATCGGATCAATTTCCAGGCAGCAACCAGGGCACGTCCCAAAACCCGAATCCGTAAATCAACCAGGAGACGCTATTGTTCAGGCCCCATATTATTGCTATCGACGGCCCGGCTGGCTCGGGCAAAACCACGCTCGCTTATCGTCTGGCGAGAAAGTTGGGTTATTTTTACCTGGATACAGGAGAAATGTATCGCGCCGTGACCTGGGCGGCCCTGCATAACCAGGTCGATGTGGCCGACGAAAAAGCGGTAACGGATCTGGCTAACCAGGTGGACATTGATGTCAGGTCGCCATCAGTCATAGATGGACGGGTGAACGATGTGTGGGTGGATGGGCAGGATGTCACCCGTGAGATCCGCCGGCCGGAGATCGAGGCCAGCGTCTCCGTGGTGGCGGCGTACCCAGGCGTTCGCCAGGCCATGACTCTGAAACAGCGGCAAATTGGGCAGCGTAAGCGGGTGGTGATGGCCGGGCGAGATATTGGGACCGTGATTTTTCCGGACGCTGAATTGAAGATTTATCTGGATGCTTCCGTGGAAGAGCGCGCCATGCGCCGGTTTAAGGAAAACCAGGCCCAGGGTGAAACCCTTTCCTATGAGGAGATCCTGGCAGCGATGCGACGCCGGGATGCCATTGACTCGACTCGAAAAGTGGCGCCTCTCCTGCCAGCGGAAGATGCCGTGCGGATTAATTCAGATGGCCTCACGTCTGAAGAGGTCTTTCACCGGGTCCTGGCCTTATTTGACCGGTAATCGCTGGTTTCCAGTATAATTGGAATAATCTTACAGCCTTCATGCTCACCATCTTTTTACGCCAGGGTTAATGGAATGATTGCACCGCGGCTGATCAGGCATGTTTGATGCAACGGGTCATCTGTAATGCCAGGTATACTCACACCGCTTATCCCGCCTTTTTTTTATAACCTCCCCAATGATCTATTTGCCTGGATGGGGTGGGGAGTCTTTTTGGTTGCCATTATCCTGGGGGTGGCTTTTTGGGGTGATGTTAGAAAAGGCCTGACGCGCTGGCAATGGCTGATTCTTGCCTCATTGTTGATCGGCGTGATATTAACGGTGCCGTTCTTGGGGGTTCGTTTTACTTCACCCCATGCCCTGCCTGCCCCTGAACGGCCAGAGGTTCCGCGGGATCCGGCGCTGATGTTTTTAAGCGCGATCACCTGGATGTTAGCCAGTGGCCTGGTAGGGGTATTCCCTTCCGTCGTTATCGGTGCGCTCACAGGGTTGTTATTAGGCCTGCTGGATACCCATACCCTGTTTACTCCGCTTGAGTTCATGGGCGTGGCTTTGCTTTTCTCGCTCATGATCCGCCAGCGCTACCGCACATTCATCTTCCAGTTGCTCCGGCATCCGATTATCTCCGCGTTTATTTTATCCGCGTTCTATATCCCGGTCTTTTTATTTGACCGCTCCTTGAGCATTAGTGGGCCCCTGGTAACCCGGGTTGATTTTGCCATCACCCACCTGTGGGCTGGCTTTTTTGCGATGGGCGGAGAATTGTTTGTAGGCGGCGTGGTCGCCGAAGTGATTT
>JAJYIW010000203.1 GCA_021789855.1 Chloroflexota bacterium
ATCAACACTGCGGCGCGTATCGCCTGAAGCGGGTACAGCCTGACCAATGCCTCCAATCCCGCCGGGTCGCCGCGTTTGAGTAGAGCAATGGCTTAGTGTTCGTCCACGAAAGGCTTTTCGATGGTTTGGGGATCCTCTATATATACTATCCTCGAACCCGCAAAAAGGTTGGTATTATCGCCAAATGATGGCGTGTTAAAAGCTGCATACCCTATACAAATAAAGGCGCTCCCTGAAGTTTTATTCATGGAGCGCCTTTACTAATATCATATCTTGGCGTTCTTCGCGCCTTCGCTGTTTAATCTTTCTTTACGGCAAGCGGTTATCGTAGCTCCTCAGCGCCTCCATGTAGTTACCCCGCTCAAAGGCAGCCGGTTCGGCCACGGCTTTCTGGCTCATGCTGCCGCGCATCTGCTGAATGGAATCGTATTCATATTCTTTCATCCAGTCCTGCATTTCGGATAGGATTTTGCCTGCCGCGGCAGGGCCTTTGGCGAGTATTTCGGAAGTGGTCATGGCGACATTCGCGCCGGCCATAATGGCTTTGAGCGCATCCTTGCCGGTATGCACACCACTGGTCAGGGCCAGGTCGGCCTGCACGCGCCCATACAAAATGGCGATCCAGCGCAGAGGCAGGCGCAGCTCTTCAGAGGTGCTCAGCTTCAAATTGGGAACTACATCCAGAGTCTCAATATCCAGGTCGGGTTGGATGAAGCGATTGAACAGCACCAGGCCACTGGCACCTGCTTCTACCAGCCGCCTGGCCAGGTTGGGCAGCGAGGTGAAGAATGGGCTGAGCTTAACCGCCAGAGGAATATGAACTTTCGAATGAATTTCCTTGACCAGGTCTATAAAAGCGTTTTCCAGCTCGGCAGGGGTCAACTGATCATCCGTCACGACATAATAGGTGTTAAGCTCGAGAGCGTCTGCTCCAGCTTCCTGTATCTTGCGCGCGTAATCCACCCAGCCTCCGGCAGAAATGCCGTTCAGGCTGCCGATGATGGGGATGCTTACGGCTTGCTTGGCGCTCTGAATCAGCTCGACATATTTATCAGGGCCGATATTGTAGCTTTCCATCTCGGGAAAATGGGTGAGGGACTCGGCGTAGGTGTAGGTGCCCTGGTTAAGGAAATGATCCAGCTCAAGGCTCTCATGTGTGATCTGCTCCTCAAACAAGGAATACATGACCACGGCGGAAACCCCGGCATCTTCCAGCCGGCGAATGCCCTCCAACTTTTTAGATAAAGGCGAAGCGGACGCCACAAGAGGGTTCTTTAACGACAATCCCAAATAGGTGGTGCTTAGATCTGCCATTTTATGCTCTCCTCAAAAAGAGGACTGGTCGGATGGTATCGAGCTATGACGCCCAATGACTCGGCCAGTTCTGGGGTCTACAGGTTATTTTTTATCAGCATCGTAATGGAGCGCTGCCATCTGCTTATAGAGGCTCCAGCGACTGGCTACGTCTTTCTTAGCCAGGTGCATCAGCATCTCAGCCCGGGCTTCGTCGCTCTGCGTCAGCATGCGATAACGGGTTTCATTGTAGGCATAGTCTTCGACCGGGATATTCGGATCCCTCGAGTCGATCAACAGAGGATTCTTGCCTTCATCCGCCAGGGCGGGGTTGTACCGGTAAAGCGGCCAGACGCCGGATTGAACGGCCAGGCGTTGCTGCTCCAGTCCCTTGCGCATATCGATGCCGTGGTTGATGCAATGGCTGTAGGCGATGATCAGCGAAGGGCCATCGTATGCATCGGCCTCGATGAAAGCGCGGAGGGTTTGCTGGTCGCTGGCGCCCATGGCTACATTGGCCACATAGACGTAGCCATAAGCCATGGCGATCAGGCCCAGGTCCTTCTTGGGCAGGTTTTTGCCCCTGGCGGCAAAGCGGCCGACCGCGGCGCGAGGAGTGGACTTGGAAGATTGCCCACCGGTATTGGAATAGAGCTCCGTATCGAGCACCAGGACGTTGACGTTGCGCCCAGAGGCCAACACGTGATCCAGGCCGCCATAGCCGATGTCGTAGGCCCAGCCATCACCGCCCACGATCCATACGCTCTTCTTGACCAGGTTGTCTGCGATGCTGATCAGCATCCTGGCGCGGGGATCTTCCACCGTTGCCAGGCGTTGCTTGAGGAGGTTAACTCGTTCTCGCTGGTCTTTAACGCCGGCTTCGCCGGACTGGTCGGCGGTCAACAGGCTATTGACCAGCTCCTCACCGAGTTGAGCGGAAAAAACAGGCAACAGCTCGTGGGCGAACTCGTTCTGTTTGTCGATGGTCAGGCGCATGCCCAGGCCGAATTCGGCGTTATCTTCAAAGAGGGAGTTGGACCAGGCAGGACCGCGGCCGTCCGGGTTTTGGGTGTAGGGGGTGGTGGGCAGGTTGCCGCCGTAGATGGAGGTGCAGCCGGTGGCATTGGCAATCACCGTCCGATCGCCAAACAGTTGCGTCATCAGCTTGATATAAGGGGTCTCTCCACAGCCTGAGCAGGCGCCGGAAAACTCGAACAGGGGCTGGAGGAGCTGGGAGTTCTTGATACTGGCAAATGAGAAAGTCGTGCGGTCCACTTCGGGCAGGCTGAGGAAGAAATCCCAGTTTTTGCTTTCCGGTTCACGCAGAGGCGGCTGATCGGCCATATTCAGGGCTTTCCGGCCAGCCTGGGTCTTATCTTTCGCGGGGCAGGCTTCGACGCATAAGGCGCAGCCGGTGCAGTCCTCAGGAGCTACCTGGATAGAATATTTCGTCCCAGGGAACTCTTTGAATTTAGCATCCAGCGATTTAAAGGTTTCAGGTGCGCCGGCCAGGAGGGCTGGGTCGAAAATTTTCTGGCGGATGACCGCATGGGGGCAGACCATGACGCATTTACCACACTGGATGCACAGGCTGGGCTCCCAGACCGGGATTTCAAGCGCAATGTTGCGCTTTTCCCATTTGGCCGTTCCGGTGGGGAAGGTGCCGTCGATGGGCATCTCACCGACTGTTACATTATCGCCATCGAAGGCCACCATTTTTCCCAGGACTTCGCGCACAAACTTGGGCGCTTCAGCCGGGATGGGCGCGCGCCGGTAGGTGGTGGCCGTGACAGCAGACGGTACTTTGACTTCATACAGGTTCGACAGGGCCTGATCCACGGCGGCGAAGTTCATCTGGACCACGGCTTCACCGCGTTTCCCATAGGTCTTCCGGATGCTTTCCTTGATTTTCTCAATGGCCTGTTCGCGGGGTAGGACGCCGCTGATGGCGAAGAAGCAGGTCTGCATGACGGTGTTAATGCGGCCGCCCATGCCGGTGGCATTGGCCACCTCGTAGGCGTTAATGACGTAGAAGCGAAGTTTCTTGCTAATGATGTCGGTTTGAGCTTCCACCGGCAAGTGATCCCAGACTTCATCCGTGCCGTAAATACTGTTGAGCAGGAACACCCCGCCTGGCTTGGCATATTTGAGCATATCCACCCGCTCCATAAAGGAGAACTGGTGGCAGGCGACAAAATTAGCCGCGGTGATCAGGTAAGGCGCATGGATGGGCTTGGGCCCAAAGCGCAGGTGGGAGATGGTGACAGTGCCAGATTTTTTCGAGTCGTACACGAAATAGCCCTGGGCGTAGTTATCGGTCTCACCGCCGATAATTCGAATGGAATTGTGGTTGGCGCCGACGGTGCCATCGGAGCCCAGGCCGAAGAAGACGCATTGCACCGTGGTTGGATCTTCGATGTCGAAGGTGGGATCGAAATCCAGGCTGGAATGGGTGACGTCGTCGATGATGCCTACGGTGAAATGCTTGATGGGATCGGCCTTGAGCAACTCTTCATATACGGCCTTGACCATGGCCGGGGTAAATTCTTTCGAGGCCAGGCCATAACGGCCGCCAATGAGGGTAGGCGATTTTTTAAAGGGCGCGGTGCCGTTCGCCAGGCTCTCTTCAACCGCGGCGACCACGTCCTGGAAGAGAGGCTCACCCGTGGCGCCCACTTCCTTGGTGCGGTCGAGGACGGCAATTGCTTTGACGGTTGCTGGCAGAGCTTTAATGAAATTTGCGACGGAGAAGGGGCGATACAGGTGAACTTTGACCACGCCGGTTTTCTGCCCGTGAGCATTCAGGTAAGCCGCGGTCTGCTCGGCGGTCTCGGCGCCTGAGCCGATGATGACGATGACCCGGTCAGCGTCCGGCGCGCCTGCGTAGTCGAACAGGTGATACTGGCGTCCGGCGAGCACGGCAAACTGATCCATGGCTGCCTGGACGATAGCAGGGGTTCGGTCATAAAACTGGTTGACCGTTTCGCGCCCCTGGAAGGTGACATCCGGATTCTGGGCACTGCCGCGCAGCACGGGGTGATCGGGGGACAAGGCGCGAGCGCGATGCTGCCGCACCAGCTCCTCATCGATCATGGCCCGCAGATCGTCATTGGTCAGCTCTTCAATCTTGTTAATCTCATGCGAGGTGCGAAAGCCATCGAAGAAATGCAGGAAGGGCACCCGCGATTTCAGGGTGGAGGCCTGGGCAATCAGGGCCATGTCATGCGCTTCCTGAACGGAGTTGGAAGCGAGCATGGCAAAGCCGGTTGAGCGAGCGCCCATCACGTCGCTATGGTCGCCGAAGATCGAGAGGGCCTGGGCGGCCAGGGCGCGAGCGGAAACGTGGAAAACGGTGGAGGTGAGCTCACCGGCGATCTTATACATGTTAGGGATCATTAACAGCAACCCCTGAGACGCCGTAAACGTGGTGGTGAGCGAGCCAGTTTGCAGCGCTCCGTGGACCGCCCCCGCCGCTCCCCCTTCGGATTGCATTTCCATCACGGTCGGTACGGTGCCCCACAGGTTTTTACGACCAGCGGCAGCCCAGGCATCGGAATACTCTCCCATGTTAGATGAAGGGGTGATCGGGTAGATGGCAATCACTTCGCTCAGGCGGTAAGCCACGTTTGCCACGGCTTCATTGCCATCGATAGTCAAAATTTTACGTGTCATTTAATGCTTCTCCTATCTTGAAATAAAAAGCGACACTGCTTTTATGGAGTCAAAAAAGACAATGATCCTGGTCAAATACAGCCAGCAGGCTATTCAACCATTCAAACTATTAGTATATCCCTCGACATAGGGATCAGTAAGTTATATAGGTCATGGAATTAACCTGTGACCTGTCATATTCAAAAATAAGCTTCCAGGTGCGGCCGGGCCAACAGCATTGCGGTCAACGTCTTCCCATCCTGGATGTCCCCTGCAGCGGCGCGCCGGTAGGCTTCAGCCACCGGGATAGCCACGACCTGGAGAAATTCATCCGGGTCGGACGGCAATGGAGCAGGATAAAGCCCGCTGGCCATGAAAAAGGTCATCCACTCCGTCGAATAACCTGGGCTCAGATAGGTTCCACCAATGGGGACGAGCTGGCGAGCCGCCATGCCGATCTCTTCCCTCAATTCACGCCCGGCGCCTGTGGCTGTTTCTTCAGCAGGCTCAAGGTTACCGGCCGGCAGCTCCAGGAGAAGTTTATCGGCGCCAATGCGGTACTGGCTGACGAAAACCATCGCACCTGCATCGTCAATCGGCACGATGGTTACCGAGGGCCGGTGCTGCACGAGGTCATACGTTTTTTGGTTCCCATCCGGCAGGTTGACCCGCACCCGCGCTACATCAAAAGCATGTCCATGGTAAATCATTTCGGTTTCCAAAATCTTGAAAGATGTCACGAGGGATTCCTCCACGGTTAACAAAAAAAGACATCTCCCGACAGCAAAGTCGGGGGATGTCAGGGTGATTGATAGTAATACAGATAATCAGCCGTTGTCTGACTCAGCCGGCGAGCATCAAGGGATCTGCAGCGTTTGCCCGGCGGTGAGAGTATAAGGGCTCTTCAGGTTATTCGCCGCGATAATGGCGTTGGGATCCGCATCCCCAAAGGCGCAGGCGATAGAATAGATCGTATCGCCATCTACCACCGTATAGGTGGCCGGGTGAGTCTTCAAGGAACGAGGCCCGGTATTCCA
>JAJYIW010000012.1 GCA_021789855.1 Chloroflexota bacterium
CCCTCCATTTTAGATGGTGATAGAGAGCTTCCACATTTGCCAGGGGCTGGATTTACCCACCTCTAACCCTTCTACCGGCGAATGATCGCCCGTTTGACAAAGCGATCGACCCCGCCAAACTTATATTTATAATCCTCGTCTCCGCGCATAAAGTCGAATTCTTCGATATGCTTTTCGTTGGCGAACTTCAAAAGATAGCTCAATAGCACCCACCCCGGGGAATATTCCTGGTACTGGAGATCGATGCCAGAGTTATACACCCACACCCGGTTAAGATAGATGAAACTGAGATAGCCCGCTGCTTTTTCGCCATTCACCTCAAGGAATGCCAGTTGCAGGCAATCCTGGTCTGATGCGCAATGGATCACATTAAACATGTGTTCTTTCATGGGAGGCGTCAGAAACCTGGACTTATCCCCATCCTGCGCCATCAGGGCAAGAAAAGCCTGCGCCTCCTGATCGAGGCTGGCCAGATCATCGACAATGTACCAGCGAACCGGCACCTGGCTTTCCTCAATCCGGCGCATTTTTCGCCGGATTTCATGCCTTTGCTTCTTATCAATTCCCGCCAGGTAAGTCTCCCAATCGCCCGGCAGGCGGATATAGGGCGAATGCTGTAATACTTCCTCCTGGAATGTCCATCCCATCCGCCGGGCCGTTTCAGGTAAAGCGGCCAGGGTCGGCGAGCTGTCCAGCAGGTTATACCAGTCCAGAACCTGCCACGTGGTGAGCTCCGAACCGGAGCCAAAACCAGGAGCATTAAGAAAAGCAAATAAACCTTCGAGGAACTCAGAAATGTCCGCTTCCCTGGCGATCACATCCAGGTAATCTGAAACTTCTATGCTTCCGATGAGTAACAATGAAGGAATCTGGTCGCGGTTGAGGCTGAAGAACAAGGGAGCGATCCCCACCAGTTGGCCATTTTTACGTCCGGTGACCAACGCTAACGTCGATTGCGGCCATTCGCCCCCTCCGCGTGTCTGCCACCATATTCTCATGTATTCAAATTTTAAAAATGGCACACGAATTGCACTCACCTCATGCAAGGCGTTCCATTCGTCCTTCATCCGATCGAATTCTTCTAGCGAAGTTATCAGTGAATAGTCCATTGAAGCGATTATACCTTTCCAACGATTCATTCTTTGCGGCCAGAGTTTAACTGTATAATAAATTTTATACCTAATCATACAAATCCAGGAAAATTCGTGTTCGATCTCAATCTGCTTCCCCTCAATTATCAAGACGGCCAGGAACAAGCCAGCATGCCAGAATTGATTGCCACCCAGGCGCCCCGCCGGGTTGCCCGTGGCAGGGCTGGGGATCAACTGGTCGCCTTGCTCAACCTGCAAGGATCAGCTCCTCTATCGCCGGCCGGGCAGAAACAATTGCTTGAGCAATTATCACAGACCTATTACCAGACCGGCGGCTCGGTGACAGCCAGTTTGCGCGCCACGGTAGAAGCCATCAACCAATATCTATTGGATCGTAACCTGCAAGTCACCAGCGCGGGCCGCCAGGCAGTCGGGTTGATCAACCTGATCATCACACACAATGACCAGATCTTGTTGGCTCAATGTGGGCCTACCCATGCCTTCATTCTCGGCGGCCCAACCGTTGAACATGTCACAGACCCCCAACTGGCAGGAAAAGGCCTTGGCTTAAGCCGCACACCTGCCATCCGTTTCTACCAGGCCGATGCCTCTACCTCGAAATATCTGATCCTCTGCGCTGAGCCGCCGTTCCAATGGAGTACGTCCCTGGCCAGTCCAGGGAACCAGACCCTGGAATCGATCAGGCGCAAGCTTTTAACGCCGGCCCAGCCAAATTTAAACGCCGTACTCATCCAATTATCTCCCGGCAATGGCCGGATTAACTTTCTCAAAAACCTGGCGGCTGCACCCGTGCGCGAAACCGCGCAGGGTAGCCCTGCCAGCGTCACCGCCCAGAGCAGCGGGCAAGCCCGGCGAGTCCCGGCTGGCCCCACGGCTAACCTGCCCCCGGCTGCTCCTCAGCGCCAACCTGCCGGCTCATCAACGATCGAACCCGGCCGGACTCCACCGGCCAAAGTCACAACCGGGCAAACCCCACCCCCACCATCGTCTGGATCCCCTGCGCCTGGCAAGCTGCCCAACGCGACCCACCAGCCACCTGTCTCCTCCAGCCGGCCGGCCGGCCGGCCCAGTCCGGGCGCTGGCGTCACTTCTCAAACGCCCTCCACGGCTTCAACCGGCGAACCGCTTATCCAGGAGATGAAACGACCGCGGCAACCGAATGCCCTGATCCAGCTCGCAGCATCGGGCTGGGACCACCTGCAAAGTCTATTCAAGCGCGGCACCCGTACCGTTCAAACCACGCTGGCGCAGACCCTTCCGGTTCCCCCTAAGCCCAGCCAGGGATTATCCACGAGCGCCATGATCTTTATCGCGATCGCGGTTCCTCTCATCATTGTCGCAGTAACCATGGTCGTGTACATCAAGAAAGGGCAATCTGAGCTTTACCAGGCAGCCTTCGCGCGCGCTCAGGCAACCGCTAATGAAACCACGAACCAGAGCGATCCTGCCGTGCTTCACCAGACCTGGGAGCAAACCCTGACTTTGCTGAGCACAGCGGAAGCCTACCAGACCACCAATGACACACGAGCCTTGCGCACCCAGGCTCAATCTTCTCTTGACAGCATAGACGGTATTATCCGGTTGAATTTTCAGAACGCCATTGTCGGTGGACTGGACAAGAGCGTCCAGGTGACGCACATGGTAGCCACATCCGGCGATTTATACATGTTGGACGCCAGCCAGGGCCGGGTTATTCGGGCCGTATTAACCGGGCGCGGTTATGAAGTGGACCCCAGTTTTGTCTGCGGCCCTGGGAAAACCAACGCAACCGCTTCTTTGACGGTGACTCCCCTGGTGAGCATCTTACCATTACCGGTCAATAATCCTTTCAAAGCCACGATCCTGGGGATCGATCAAAGTGGTAATTTGCTCTATTGCATCCCTAACCAGGCAGCCCTGGCGGTAGCTCTCCCTGCCCCGGTCTACCCCTGGGGCAAAATCACCTCTTTTGTTTACGATTCGGACACGCTCTATGTTCTGGATCCGGCCAATAATGCCGTGGAAGTCTATCCCAGCACGAACGGCACCTTCAACGATTCGCCTCACCTCTACTTTAATAACCCACCTTTTAGCCTGAAGGATGTCATTGACCTGGCAGTCAATGGACAGGATATTTACCTGCTCCATACCGATGGACACATGAGCATGTGCACGTCAAGCCAGATGAGCACGGTACCGACCCGCTGTAATAATCCGGCCCATTATACCGACCCGCGCGCAGGCCGTGATCCCAACCCGGTGACCTTTAAGGATAGCCAACTCACCCAGATCCTGTTTACAGAACCCCCCGATCCTTCGATCTATCTCCTCTCGGCTGAACCTGGCAGCATCTATCACTTAAGCCTGCGGTTAAACTTACAGAACCTGTTAAGCCTACCGCCGGCCACAATCGCTAGCTTAACCTCGGATAAAGCCACGGCTTTCACTGTGGGGATGGATCGCAGTGTGTTTTTGGCGTATGGAAACCAGATATGGTATGCTTCTTTGCCGTAGGGGATTCCAGGACGAGAGGGATAAATCCCAGGGAGCGTTTAAATATCCAATCGGTAGCCTACCCCACGCACCGTCTTTAAGAAACGGGGGTGGCGCGGATCCGACTCGATAGCGTGACGTAACCAGCTAATATGCACATCTAATGTGCGCGTATCTTCCGTATATTGGGTTTCCCATACCTGCTTAAAGAGGGTCTCCCTTTCCACCACTTCACCTTGGTGCTCCATCAGTAAACGTAAAAGCGCCACCTGGCGAGGTGTGAGGCGCACCTTTTTGCCCAGGCAACGGACTTGCTTCTGTCGCAGGTTAAGCCGGATTGGCCCGATGTGGATGATATCTTCTTCCTTCGGGGGCATCAACGGTCGAAAGCGGTTGATCAATTTCTGCACCGTGAAGGGCAGCGTTAATACCACATCAGCCTCCACCTTTTCGGTGGGTTCCTGGGCCTTGTTCACCAGAAGGATGATAGGTAAACCATCCAGCTCTCTCCGGATCGTCTGGCAAATCCTTTTTCCACTCGTCCTGAGGGAAGCTGCGTCAACGACAACCAGGTCAGGGTCGACTTCCATCAGACGCGACATCGCCGCCGTGCCATTCGGCACACTTTCTACCTGGTATCCTTTTTTCGTTAACCCATTAGAAAAGGAAAGATGATCTGCCCTTGTTCCTTCGATCAATAAAATTTTGGTCGCCATCTTTCTCTTGATCCCGTGCTTACCTCAGAAAACAGCCAGGTGTGAAACCATTTAATTCAGGTTAATTATCCTCGCTTATTTAAGGGGCATAATATCTATCACCATGAACCCCAGTTATATAAAGATAGTTATATAAGCAGGGGGTTTCTGGCAGTCAAGGTAAAAGTGAGATATCTATGACTGGATTACCATATTCCTGGAAAATCGAGGTAAAACCAGGTTGCCTCTATCCGTATCGTATCAACTGCGTTTGTTTACCAATCCCTGGCAATCCTAAGGTGTTTTTGTATTATACTCTAAAAAGGTCGTGGATCGATCGGCCGAATCCAGGCTTTCCCAGGTTTTCTATCATATAATTGGCGTATTGGAGGAGCAAGCGCTTGCGCGGGGTTTAATGCGCTAAATATGAAAGGTTGTTTTAGTTGCATCCTATCTCTCCCCGTGTTAGAATCAAAAACACAAGGCTCATGACATGCCGTCACCTGGCATTAATGATGTAAGGAAGTTGGTATGGCAAAAATGGTAGAAGTGGTTATTGATAGCGTCCGGGTCAGCCTGACAAATCAACAACGGATCGTAATCCTGAGGGAAACCGGTACCGATCGATATTTACCGATATGGATAGGCCCGTATGAAGCGGAATCGATCACTTACGCGTTACAAGAAGTAGAAGTAGCCCGCCCGCTTACCCACGATTTATTAAAAAACATCATGCATGCATTGAATGGCAAGCTGATCCGGGTCGAAGTCGTTTCGCTGCGTGAAGACGTGTTTTACGGAAACTTACTGGTAGAAACCAACGGTCGCATCATCGAGATCGACAGCCGGCCTTCCGATGCCCTGGCGTTGGCCGTGCGCGCCCACGTGCCCATCCTGGTTGCTAAAGAAGTGATGGATACCGCAGGCATCATCCCGGAACAAGAAACCCAGGAAGCCGAGAGCAGTACCCAGGGCTCAAACCCACCTACCAGCGCTGCGCCTACCTCGGAAACCTCCGAAGGGCGTCTTTCCGTCTTTGAGGATTTTCTCGACAAGCTTAACCTGGATGACTTAAACACATCTACAGACGATTCAACGACCGATGATTCAACGGACGACAACGACTCTGATGAGGACGACAACCTGAAAAAGACGTAGCCACCCTTTCAAGCTGGAAAAGCGAATGGGGTTCACACACCACACCCAACAGCATTTTAACCAAAGAGATAACGCGGTGGTCGTGGCGCCGGGGCAGGCCGGAGGTACAGGCTGGCATCCCCGGTTTTTTTTCTAAGGATAACGTAAGCGATGTGGGTGACCCAAAAGCTGTAAAGACTGAGCGAGAGCTTTTATGAGCGATGAATTTACTGTTCAAGAATCCCCAACCCTGGATGCGCAGGTAGTTCCCCACAGCCGTGAGGCGGAAGAAGCTGTGGTAGGTTCGGTTTTAATCAACCCGGAAGCCTATTACGATGTGGCTCAATTCCTCATGCCAGATGATTTTTATATCATCCGCAATCGCTGGATATGGGAAGCTTTCATTCGCCTGCACGAAAAACGCAACCCTATCGACATTTTGACTGTTTCAGAGGAACTGGATCAGGCGGGACACCTGGCCGAAGTGGGCGGGGCCGCTTACCTGACTGCCCTGGTCAACCAGGTTCCAAGCTCCCTCAACGCGGAGGCTTACGCCCACATTATTGAGGATAATTCTCTCCGCCGCAGGATGCTGACTTCAGCCAACGAGATTGCCCGCCTGGCCTACAATCGTGAGCAAAGCGTTAATACCATCATCGACGAAGCAGAGAAATCCATTTTCGGCTTAAGCGAGCGCCGGATCAGGCATGACCTCCAGACCATCCAGAAAGTGCTCAGCGACTATTATGACCACATCGATGAGCTATCGCAGCGGACCGATGAAATTTACGGGGTACCGACGGGCCTGATCGACCTGGATAAGCTGTTAGGAGGCTTGCAAAAGTCAGATTTTCTCATCATCGCCGGGCGGCCAGGAACCGGAAAGACCGGCTTCCTGCTCGGCGTAGCTAAAAACGCAGCGCAAAAACACAAGAAACATGTGGCGATCTTCTCACTTGAAATGTCCAATGAACAGCTGGTCCAGCGCCTGATCTCCCAGGAGACGCGGATCGACTCCCAACGCCTGCGCAGCGGTAAGCTGACCGACGACGAATGGCCCCTGTTCACCCAGGCGATTGAATCGCTCAGCGCCACCCGAATCTTCCTGGACGATACCCCAGCGATTACCCCGCTGCAGCTCCGCACGAAGTGCCGCCGCCTGCACCTCGAATACCAGCTTGACCTGATTATCGTGGATTACCTCCAACTGATGAGCGGTGATGTGCGCAGCGATAACCGCGTTCAGGAAGTGTCCTATATCTCCCGAAATTTAAAGGTTCTGGCGCGCGAATTGAATGTGCCCGTGCTGGCAGCCGCCCAGCTCTCGCGTGCAGTCGAAATGCGCGCCGACAAAAGGCCGCAATTATCCGATCTGCGCGAATCGGGCAGCCTGGAGCAAGATTCGGATATTGTCATGTTCATCAACCGGCCAGACTTCCAGGAAAAGGACAACCCCAGGGCTAACCTGGCAGAGCTCATTGTCGCCAAACACCGCAACGGCCCTACCCATCCCGGGATCGAGCTGGTCTTTATCAATAACCTGGCCCGCTTTGAAAACGCGGCCACTATCGTCTAATGGCAGCAACCTCGCACCCTCCCACCCCTTTCAAAGGCTTTCCCAGCGGGAAAGTGCATTTCACGCGCCTGCCAGGCCCTTTTTTCAGCGAATTGCTGCCCAGCATTGATGACCTGGCCGAGCTTAAGGTGACCATCTATTGCCTGTGGTTCCTGGAGCAGGCAGAGGGCTCATTCCGCTACCTGCGCCGTTCCGATTTCTGCGCCGACCGGCGCTTTATGCAAGGCCTGGGCCCCGAGCCAGAGAAGAGCCTGGATGATGCCCTGCTGCGCGCCGTCGCTCGTGGCAGCCTTTTAAAAGCCGAGGTAGCCCTGGAAAACGGAGCAGAGAGCTATTACTTTATCAATTCCCCCAAGGGCCAGGCGGCTGTGGCGGCAATCCGGCGAGGAGAATGGCGGCCGAGCGGAGAGGCTGACCAACCCATCACGCTGGAGGTAGAACGGCCTAACATTTTTCGCCTTTACGAAGAGAATATCGGCCCCATTACCCCGCTGATGCGGGATGAATTGGTAGATGCTGAAAACCGTTACCCGGCCGGCTGGATCGCGGATGCTATGCGCATTGCGGTTGAGAACAACATCCGCCGTTGGCGTTACGTCCAGGCCATCCTCCGGTCCTGGCAGGAAGAAGGACGCGATGAGCAAAATCGAGGAGACACTCAAAAAGATCGCCGCCGATACATCGAAGGCCCGTACGCAGAATTTATCGAACACTGAGTCGCAGCCTGAAGCGCCCGTCAAATCTACTTTAGGCGACCCCAATTGCCCCATTTGCCACGGCGTGGGCTTTGTGCGGCGAGACCTGCCGATCGGCCACCCGGATTTTGGCCGGCTAACGCTGTGCACGTGCGCCCAGGGACAGGCCATCCAGGCCACCCGGCAGCGCCTGTACCGCCTCAGCAACCTGGAGGCGCTTGGGGACAAAACCTTTGAGTCCTTCCGGCCGCGTGGACTGCCCGGCATGGGCGATTACCAGTCCAACTCCCTGGAGCAGGCCTTTAATCACGCGCGGCAGTTCGCATCCTCTTTAAATGGCTGGCTCTTCCTGACCGGCACGTTTGGTTGTGGGAAGACCCACCTTGCCGCTGCCGTAGCCAACTTCGCTGTCAGCCTGGGCGTGCCCACTCTGTTTCTTACGGTGCCCGACCTGCTGGACTGGCTGCGCTATACCTACGGAAACAGCGACGTGTCCTACGAGGAACGCTTCGACGAGATTCGCCAGACCACCTTGCTGATCCTGGATGATTTTGGCACCCAGAACGCAACGGCCTGGGCCCAGGAGAAACTCTTTCAAATTCTCAACTACCGCTACATCAGCCGGCTTCCCACCATTATCACCAGCAACCAGGCGTTGGATGAGATCGAAGAGCGCATCCGTTCGCGCATCTCCGACCCGGCGCTGGTCACCCATGTAGCGATCCTGGCGCCAGATTTTCGCAATCCCCAGGATGACACCGGTCATCCGGAGCTATCCTCGCTCAGCCTGCATGCGCAGCGCACTTTTGGCAACTTCAGCCTGCGCCAGGGTGAAGGACTGACTTTAGAGGATTTAAAAAGCCTGAAAAATGCCTTTGAAGCCGCCAGAGACTTCGCTGAGAACCCATCCGGCTGGCTTGTTTTCAGCGGCTCCTATGGGGTGGGCAAGACCCACCTGGCGGCTGCCATCGCTAACCATCGCGCAGGATTAGGGCTTCCCCCTCTCTTTGTGGTGGTGCCCGATCTGCTGGATCACCTGCGAGCCACTTTTAATCCCGCCAGCGGCACCTCTTATGATCGGCGCTTCGAAGACATTAAGAATGACCGCCTGCTGATCCTGGATGACCTGGGCACCCAGTCCGCCACCCCCTGGGCGCGTGAGAAGCTGTACCAGTTGTTCAATTACCGGTATAACGCCGAGCTGCCCACCGTCATTACGACCGCCAACAAGCTCGAAGAAATCGACCCGCGCATTCTCAGCCGCATGCTAGACCAGCGCCTGTGCCGGATCATCGGTATTACTGCGCCGGCATACCGCAGCTCCAGGCCAGACTCCAGGCGGCCTGCCCATAAAACACGCCGCAACGCCAGCTAAAAAGCGCCGGCGTGGGTGCCAATATCATCTCTGCCTCAGTTATGGGGGGGTATAATAACCGGTATGACCTCTATCCTGCACGAAGAAATATACGAACAGCCTGGGGTGATCCAACGACTGCTGGAACGCGAAGGCGCCTCCGTCGAGAAGGACACAGCGGCCTTACGAGGCTCCTTTGACAGCATCCTCATTGCCGCCCGGGGCACATCCGATAATGCCGCGCGTTATGCCCAATACCTGTTTGGGGCGCATAACCGCCTGCCGGTTGGCCTGGCGACGCCATCCCTGTTCACCCTTTATAACCAACCACCCCGGCTGAAGCGGATGCTGGTGATCGGCATATCACAATCAGGACAATCCCCGGATATTGTGGCGGTGCTGGCTGAAGCCCGGCGCCAGGGGCAACCCACCCTGGCGATCACCAATGACTCCACTTCACCCCTGGCTAAGGCTGCTTCGAGCGCCATCATCCTCCACGCAGGCCCAGAAAAAGCTGTTGCCGCTACCAAGACCTACACTGCCTCCCTGGCCGCCCTGGCGTTGTTTTCGGTTGCGCTGGAAGAAGATCACCAACGCCTGGAGCAATTACGGCGCATCCCGCCCCTGATGCAAGAAACGCTGGAGGGAATGGCGCCACTGCTCGAACGGGTAGAACGATACCGTTATATGGATCACTGCGCCGTGATCGGGCGCGGCTACAACTACGCCACGGCGTTTGAATTCGCTTTAAAAATCAAAGAGCTGACGGGCGTGGTCGCCGAGCCCTATTCATCAGCCGACTTCCGCCACGGCCCGATCGCCATCGTTAAAAACAATTTCCCGGTGATTGCTATTGCCCCAAGTGGGGAAACCGCCTCCGATCTCGCCAGCCTGGTAGATCGCCTGATCGAGCTCAAATCAGAGCTGATCCTCGTATCGGACCGGCCAGACATGCTCAAGCGGGGGGAAATAGCATTGCCCATCCCGGCCGGCGTGGCTGAGTGGCTTTCCCCATTGTTGACTATCCTGCCCGGGCAGGTCTTTGCCATGACGCTGACCACGGTCAAACGCCTTGACCCGGATCATCCCGAAGGACTGACTAAGGTGACGGAAACTTTTTAAATAAAAGGCGAATTCACGAATTTTGGCCTTTGTGGTATTATTACACTTTGTCAATATCAATATTTTTTGGGTAAAATCAACCTGTTATTTTGTCACGTATTACTTTTTATCAAATGCTTATAGAGAGTTAAATTTATGGAAAAAATCATTAGGGAAATCCCTAATCATTTCAGCCTGCCCAGGCGCATCGGCCAATTAAGCAAGCTCGTTTACAATCAATGGTGGGTCTGGAACCCGGATACACAGCGCCTGTTTATTAATATCGACCGAGATTTATGGGAGCGCGTTTATCACAACCCGGTTGCCTTTATGCGAAAGGTTGAACGCGCTCATTTAAATGCCGTGACCAACGACCGGTATTTCCTGGATACTTACGACCGGGTCATCCGCAATTTTGAGAATTATTTAAAAGGGGATGACACGTGGTACCAGCGTAATTATCCCCATGGAAATGGAACTCAGATCGCATATTTTTCGTTTGAGTTTGGCCTGCACGAATCGTTGCCGGTATACGCCGGCGGCCTGGGCATCCTGTCTGGCGATCATTTGAAAGAAGCCAGTGATCTGGGCTTGCCCCTGGTAGCGGTCGGCTTTTTGTACACTGAAGGATACTTCTCGCAGCATATCACCGAAGATGGGTGGCAGGAAGCCCGTAATATGCACCTGCAACTGGATGACCTGCCGGTCATCCCTCTATACAACGAAAAGGGAGCTCACCTGACCATTGCAGTTCCTCTCCCAGGGCGGATTGTGCAGGTACGCTTGTGGGAAATTACCGTGGGACGGATTCCCCTGTACCTGCTGGATTCCAACGTTGAGGAAAACAGTCCTGATGACCGCCTGCTTACAGCCCGCCTGTACACCAGTGACCTGGATTTGCGCATTTCCCAGGAAGTCCTGCTGGGTATCGGCGGCGTCCGAGCCTTGAGAGTATTAGGCCACCACCCTGCCGCCTGGCACATGAACGAGGGCCATTCTGCTTTTCTCACCCTGGAACGCTCGCGTGAGCTGGTAGCGCAGGGCTATACATTTGAAGAAGCTTCCGCGCAGGTACGCGCCAGCAATATCTTTACGACCCACACCATTGTCCCCGCCGGGAATGATGAGTTCCCCCTCTGGCTGATCGACAAATACTTCTCCCAGCTCTGGCCAGAACTGGAATTGACGCGCGATCAATTTATTGACCTGGCTCGGAAAACCCAGCCGTGGGGCGGCGAAGTATTCAGTATGCCGGTGCTGGCCCTGCGCCTCTCCAATTATTGCAACGGGGTTTCCGAGCTCCATGGCCAGGTTTCACGCAAAATATGGTCTTTCTTATGGCCCGACCGAAACGTCGATGATGTGCCGATCACCCACATTACCAACGGCGTCCACACCGGCACCTGGTTAGCAAGGCGCATGCGCCTGCTCTATGACCGCTACCTGGGAGCCGATTGGCTGGAAAACATCGATGACCCCAATGTCTGGCAACAGGTTGAGGCAATTCCCGATGTGGAGCTTTGGACCATCCGGCGACACCTGAAACGGAAGCTTGTCTCGTATATGAACGAGCGGGCCCGCGCGCAGTGGTTAACGACCATGGTGCACCCGGTACAGGTCGTTGCCGCCGGCGTGCTGCTTGATCCTTACGCACTCACCATCGGGTTCGGCCGGCGTTTTGCCACTTACAAACGCGCCAGTCTTATCATGCGTGATTATGATCGCTTAATTAAGTTGCTCAACCGGCCGAATATGCCCGTGCAAATTATCTTCACCGGAAAAGCGCACCCTGACGATGAGCCGGGCAAACGGTTGATTCAGGATGTATACCGCTCAGTCAAGAATGCTAAAAATGGCGGTCGCCTGGTATTCCTGGAAGATTACGATATGAACATCGCCCGTTACATGGTTCAGGGCGTGGACGTCTGGCTCAATACCCCTCGCCGCCCGATGGAAGCCTCGGGCACATCCGGGGAAAAGGCGGCGCTCAACGGCGCGCTCAATTTCTCCGTTTTAGATGGCTGGTGGCGAGAAGGTTTTAACGGTTATAACGGCTGGGCCATCGGCGACGATACGCAGGATCCCGATCCGAACGTCCAGGACGCGTCCGACGCCGAAAGCCTGTATGACACGCTCGAAAACGAGATCATCCCGTTGTATTACACCAATCGCAGCGCGGATAACCTGCCCGGGGAGTGGATCGGCCGGATCAAAGAGTCCATTCGCACCCTGGCGCCCCAATTCAGCATGCGCCGTATGGTGAAAGAGTATATGACGCAGCTATACGAGCCCGCGATCAAAGGTATCCCCGAGCCAACGGCCTCAGATAAAGAAGATAATTCAACCGATACGATCGATGTGATCGAACCGTTATAACATGCCTTGAAACTGATTATCCAGATCCCATGTTTCAATGAAGCAGAAACGCTGCCAGGGACGGTTCGCCTGCTCCCGCGGCAGGTGCATGGGATCGACCAGGTTGAAATCCTGGTCGTCGATGACGGCAGCGACGACCAGACGGTGGAGGCCGCCCGCGCCAGCGGCGCCGATCACATCGTCTGCCTGCCTCACCACGCCGGCCTGGCGGCTGCTTTTGCTGCCGGGCTGAACGCCAGCCTGGAACTGGGGGCGGATATCATCGTCAATACCGACGCGGACAACCAGTACCATCCCGAGGACATCCCGGCCCTGATCCAGCCCATCCTGGACGGCAAGGCCGAGATGGTCATCGGCGACCGGGGCGTGGCTGGCCAGGCGGAATTTTCGCCTGTCAAAAGGCTCTTGCAGACTGTCGGAAGCCAGATCGTGGGGAAAGCAGCCGGCCTGGCGATTCCTGATGCCACCAGCGGGTTCCGCGCCATCACCCGTGAAGCGGCTCTCCGAACCATCGTTTTGAGCGATTATTCTTACACCCTTGAGACGCTAATCCAGGCCGGCTCGCATAAGACTCGCGTCCGTTATATTCCGATCCGCACTAATCCTAAAACTCGCCCTTCTCGCCTGATGCGCGGAATCTTCGATTATGTGGCTCATTCCAGCGTCACCATCCTGCGAGCCTACACCATGTATCGCCCCTTGCGCGTCTTTACGCTAGTCAGCCTGGTTTTCCTGCTGCTCGGGGGTATCGGCTCGGTGCGTTATCTCTACTTTTACTCCCAGGGATTGGGCGCAGGGCATATCCAATCGGTCGTCCTATCGGCCGTGCTGTTGATCGTCGGTTTCCAGATCCTGTTGATTGGCCTGGTAGCCGATTTAATCAGCTTCAATCGTAAAATCCTGGAAGAGATTCTCTATCGCATCCGGAAAATGAAATAGCCAGGGTATCAGGCTGGCTTAACTTTAACTCGGTTGCCCTCGCGCCCCACGACCACCACCGCACTGCCCCGCGGCAGGGCCTCTGGCCCTTCGACCAGCTCCGCTGTCCACAGCTCACTCCCCACCTGAACGGTACCCTTCGGGTTTAGATCGCTCCGCGCGACACCCATCTGGCCAGCCATCTGGCCAATGGCTTCTACTCCGGTCAGCACCGGCTTCCGTTGGGCGCGCAATGCCACCGTGATGATAGCGAAAAAGAACAAGGCCAACACTACACCCGTGGCGATCACCAGGGGGACAGAAACCCGCTGAAAAGACGGCACACCCGGTGAATTAAACAGCACCAGCGCACCCACCACAAAACTAACCAGCCCGGCCGCTGTCAGCGCGCCGTGCGTCGCTGCCTTGATATCCAGGATAAACAGGATAAAAGCCGTTACCAGGAAGACAAAGCCGAACCAGTTCACCGGCAATATTCCCAGCCCATAAACCGCCAGCGCCAGGCAAGTCACGCCGACAAAACCAGCGATCCACCCCCCCGGGCTGGCCAACTCGATCAATAAAGCCTGAGCGCCTACCGCCAGCAAGATGAAAACGATATTTGGATCCGTAAGCAGAGTCAACAATTGCTCAATCAGGGATGGATTAAGGGGAACGACGGCGATGTTGACCGTGTTCAAACGGACTGAGCCAGCCACAGTTTGCACCTCAAAGCCATTGAGCTGGCGCAGCAAATCATTCAGGTCTGTGGCGATAAAGTCGACCAGGCCGGCCTGCTTGGCCTCCGTAGCAGAAACCGCTGCCGCGTTATCGATGGTGTTTTCCGCCAGGCTGATCGCCTGTGAGCTCCGATGCGCTGCCAGGGTGCGCACGGTTGCCTTAAGCATTTCCTTGGTCTTCGTTGCCTCCGTGGAGGAGAGGTCCTGGCCTTGCGAACCGACCGGGCTGGCTGCACCGATGGTGGTTTCAGGGGCCATGGCTGCAGCATGGCCGGCCAGGGTCAACACGGTTCCCGCGCTGGCCGCCATCGCCCCGCGTGGTGAAACGTAAACGATCACCGGGATGCGGCTGGCGCGAATGCTCTGCACCATGGTGTTGAGCAGATCGATGGACCCACCCGGCGTATTGAGCTGGATAATGACCATTTCTGCCTGGCGCTGTTCAGCCGTTTGCAGGCCACGGTTAAGATATTCGACCATGGCTGACGTGAGCGGCCCGTCAAACGTCAAGACGATCGCCTGCGGCGCCTGGGACTGCGCCAGGCCTACGCGCACGATCAAAAATAACTGGCCCAATAAAAGAAAACCCGCCAGGACTAAACTGGTGAAGACCCTGAATGCAGACCTGGATCGCATGATCCAACCTCCTGTTTCTCTTCCTTGATTATAGTCCTGTTATCGCTGGAATTGCCCATATCGGTTACGGGATTGTACAGGCAACACCGTGCAACGGCGCTACCGGCAGAATAACCGGATTAGGCCCTGGATGGCTTTCAGACTGGCGCGGATTAACTCTTTTAAAATGCTTCGTTAACGATTTTCTAGCACTGCCGGGGTATGCTATCTCCAATAAAAGATTTAAGGCAAGGCTTACTGAGCCCGGTGGATCATCATTCAGCGTTAAGAGTGCTCAGCGAAGCTTCACAAGGAGTGAGTTATGAGCAAAGTAGTTGGAATTGACTTAGGAACGACCAATAGCGTAGTAGCCGTCATGGAAGGCGGCGAACCGGTGGTGATCACGACAGCGGAAGGCTCAAGGCTATTACCCTCGGTGGTGGCCTTTACCAAAAATAACGATCGGATCGTGGGCATCCCCGCCAAGCGCCAGGCGGTCATTAACGCCGAGAATACCGTGTTCTCCATTAAGCGTTTCATGGGCCGCCGTTTTGATGAGGTGGCGACTGAGCGCAAGATGGTGCCCTATAGCGTGATTAAGGGGCCTACCGGCGACGCGCGTGTGCACATCCCGTTGAATGGGCGCGATTACAGCCCACAGGAAATCTCCGCCATGATCCTGGCAAAGCTCAAGGCAGACGCCGAAGCCTACCTTGGCGAGCCGGTGACGCAGGCGGTGATCACTGTCCCGGCCTATTTCAACGACAGCCAGCGCCAGGCGACCAAAGACGCAGGAAAGATCGCCGGCCTCGAGGTCCAACGCATCATCAACGAACCGACCGCTTCTGCGCTGGCGTACGGGTTGGATAAGAAGAAGAACGAGACTATCCTGGTGTTTGACCTGGGCGGCGGTACTTTTGATGTCAGCCTTCTGGAAGTAGGCGAAGGCGTGGTCGAAGTGAAGGCCACCAACGGCGATACGCACCTGGGCGGCGATGACTGGGACGAACGCGTGGTGAACTGGGCTGCAGATGAATTCCAGCGGGAACAGGGCATCGATCTCCGCAAGGATCGCCAGGCGCTCCAACGCTTACGCGAAGCCGCCGAGAAAGCCAAGATCGAGCTATCCAGCATGCTGGAAACCGAGATCAGCCTGCCCTTCATCACGGCTGACGCTTCGGGCCCGCGCCATTTGAGCTTGAAGCTCAACCGGGCGAAATTCGAACAAATGACGACCGACCTGTTGCAACGCTGCCGCGGTCCCTTCGAGGCGGCTGTTAAAGATGCTGGCCTGACCACTTCGCAGATCGATGAAGTGGTGCTGGTAGGAGGCTCAACCCGTATGCCCATGGTGCAGAACCTGGTGCGTTCGCTGGTGAACAAAGAGCCTTGCAAGGGCGTCAACCCGGATGAGGTGGTAGCAGTCGGCGCCGCGATCCAGTCTGGCGTTCTAACCGGCGAGGTCAAAGACATCCTGCTGCTCGATGTTACCCCGCTGTCGCTAGGTGTGGAGACCATGGGTGGGGTCATGACCCCCTTGATCGAGCGCAACACCACCATCCCGGTACGCAAGACGGAGGTTTTCTCAACCGCCGAGGACAACCAGACCGCCGTCGATGTTCACGTGCTACAAGGTGAACGCCCTATGGCCAGCGACAACATGAGCCTGGGTCGTTTCCGCCTGGATGGCATCCCGTCAGCGATGCGCGGTTTACCGCAAATTGAGGTGACCTTTGATATCGACGCCAACGGCATCCTGAACGTCACAGCAAAAGACAAGGCCACTTCTAAGGAACAAAAGGTGACGATCACCGCCTCGACCAACCTGAACAAGGGCGAGATTGATCGCATGGTTAACGAGGCGCGCCAGAACCAGGCCGCGGATGCCCAGCGCAAAGAGCTGGCGGAAGCACACAACAACGCCGAAAACGTGGCTTACCAGGCAGAAAAGGCACTGAAAGACCTGGGCGACAAAGTCCAGTCCAGCACACGCAGTAACATCGAAGGTAAGGTCAAGGAGCTGCGCCAGGCTGCCCAGGGCAATGACTTGAGCCGGATCCGCAGCTTGACTGAATCGGTGCAAAGCGCACTGAGCGCGGTGGGTCAGCAAGCCTATAACCAGGGCCCATCCGCCAGCGAGCCAGGCGGGAATGGATCGGGGCCTGATGGTTCTCGCAACGACGAAGGCGAAGTAGTCGAAGGCGAATTCAAAGAAGCCTGAGAGAAGATAGAATTGATCAAGGCACCTCCTGGAACGGAATCCGGGAGGTGCCTTTTTTTAATCCGAAGGCGCCAGGGCTGCCCGGTGGTCGAAGGAACCAGGGTCACTATTCCAGGTAAAGCCCGATCGGGATTAGAATCAGAAGAGTAAGGCAAGCCAGCCTTCATACCCTCTACCCTATAGAAAAGAGCGCCTTATGTGGAATTTTATTAAAAAGTGGTTTCCCTGGCTGATGATCGCCGCGGCAGGCATTTACCTGGCCGTGCAATTTTTCTTCGCCCAACAGATCGCCATCCAATATTATATCGATGGCCTGCGTTTTCCTTACACACTGGATTATGGTGAAGGCCAGATTCTCGATCAGGTCAACCGCCTGGCTCATTTTCAGCCGATCTACTTCACCTCGAGCACCACCCAAACAGCCCCCTACACCATCGCCAATTACCCGCCCCTTTATCCACTCATCCAGGCGCCCTTCGTATGGATCTTCGGCACAGCCTTCTGGTATGGGCGGTTGATCAACCTGATCAGTATACTGGCTGCGGGTGTCTTTATCGCTTTGATCCTCCACACGTTGACCAGGAATTGGGTTGCTGGCGTAATCGGCGGGCTGACCATGCTGTGTATGCCGCATATTATCCTCTGGGCGCCCTTCATCCGCGTGGATCAACTGGCGCTGGGCCTGAGCCTGGCCGGGCTATTTATCGTGGTGCGCTGGCCGAAAGGGCGCGGCGGCTTGATCGCTGCAGCCGCCCTCCTGGTCGCAGCGGCTTACACCAAGCAGTCCTATGCGCTTTCCGCTCCCCTGGCTGCCTTCGTCTGGCTATTGAGCCAAAAAGCATACAAACGCGCGTTTCAACTGGCCGGGCTCGTGGCTGGCGCAGGCGTGGTCATCTTTGGCTTACTGATGTTAACCACCCGCGGCAGTTTTTACTTCAATATCATCACAGCGACCCAAAGCAAGTTCTCCTGGGAAACGGTCAAAAATACCTTTAACGGCCTGTTTTCCCACCTGCCGCTGCTGATGTACGGCAGCGGACTCTTCATCTTGCTGGGTCTCGGCGGGTATTTCATCCGGTTCCTGGGGAAGATCCGCCCAGCCACCTGGGCGTTAGTGAGCGCTTACCTGGTGGGCGCAATCATTGAGACGATCACCATTGGTAAAGACGGTTCATCGATCAACTACCTGTATGAGCTCTCAGCCGCCTTCGGATTGGTCGCCGGAGCTTTCATCGCCTGGCCCCCGAAGAATTACCGCTGGGCTACCGCCATCTTGATCGCCTTGCTGGCCACCCAGATCGGCTCAATGACCCATTGGATGAATCGAGATTTCCTGAAGGGCTTTACCTATAAATTCAGGCACCAGGACGAAGTGGCTCAACTGTACCAGATCGTCAAAGACGCGAAGGGCCCGGTCCTGGCCGATGAGTACATGGGGTTGATCCCGCTGGCAGGCCAGACGGTGTATATGCAGCCTTTTGAGTTCAAACAGCTCAAAGACGCTGGCATTTGGGACGATCAGAAAATGGCCCAGGATATCGTCGATAAGAAATTCCCTGCCATCTTAATTTACGATCCACCTAACTGGAACAGCTTTACCGAGCGCTGGACTCCCCTGTTACGCGCAGCCATCCTCTCGGATTACCAGGTGACCGCCATCTACGCTGAGACCGAGGTGTACACCCCTAAAAAGTAGCCCCAACCATGCCGGTGTTATAATCGAGCCATGCGAAAAATACTGGTATGGATTCTCGTCGGCCTGGCCGTACTGGCAACTTCTGGCCTGGTTCTATACAACATGCCATCGCTTCACGACCGGCTGGCCTATCATGCCGAAGAGCTGACTTCCCGCATCCAGGAGATCATCGCCCCGCCGGAAAAAGCCGTCTTTGTGCCGCAAAACCAGGTGGCCGCCATTGTCAAAGAAACCATCGCCGCCTGGACAGCTACTCCTTCCCCGACCCTCACGCCGGCCGCTCTCACCCCCCAATCAGCCCATGGCACCCCTACCCCCACCTCTTTACCCAGTCCCACCCCCTTGCCCACGGCGATCCCCACGCCTATCCCGGCGAAAGTGGTGCTGAATGGGATCGTTCACGAGTACCAGAAATGGAATAACTGTGGCCCGGCTAACCTGGCTATGGCCCTGTCCTATTGGAAATGGAAAGGCGACCAGATGGATACGGCCGCTTACCTGAAGCCCAACACGCGCGACAAAAATGTGATGCCCTACGAAATGGCCAGTTACGTGGCGGATAAAACCACCTTTAAAAGCGTGGTTCGCGTGGGCGGCGATATCAACTTGCTGAAAGCCTTGATCGCCGGCGGTTTCCCGGTGATCGTAGAAAAAGGGTTTGAAGGCGTCAGCTTCGACGGCTGGATGGGGCATTACGAGGTGGTCAACGGCTACGATGATTCGACCTCGCGCTTCGCCGTCCAGGACTCCTATGTCCAGCCAGCCAACGGCATCACCTACGCCGATATGGAAAGCAACTGGCGAGCTTTCAACTTCACCTACATTGTCGTTTATCCACCCGATCGGGAGAGTGAGGTGATGTCTATCCTCGGGCCCCAGGCGGATGAACAGGCCAATTACCATTATGCCGAGCAGAAAGCCCAGACTGAGATCCAGACATTGAAGGGGCGAGACCTGTTCTTTGCCTGGTATAACCTGGGCTCCAGCCTGGTTGACCTGCAAGATTATAGCGGCGCCGCCTCGGCGTATGACGAAGCCTATAAAATTTACCCCACGATCCCGGAAAAGCAACGCCCTTATCGCATGGTATGGTACCAGACCGGCCCCTATTTTGCCTACTTTTTCACAGGCCGGCTCCAGGACGTGATCAACCTGGCGACCCAGACGATCAACTCGACGACCGAGCCCGCCATTGAAGAAAGCTGGGTATGGCGCGCGCGAGCCGAAGCCATGCTGGGCGATGATTCCGCGGCCATCGACGATTACCACACGGCCCTCAAATGGCACCCCGGTTTTCAGCCCGCCCTGGATGGGTTAAAAGCCTTAGGAGTCAGCAACTGATATGCTCAAGCTGCTGCATTTTGCCGATGCCCACATTGATATGGCCAATTATGGCCGCCACGATCCCGAGAGCGGGCTGCCGATGCGGGTGCTAGATTTTCTCAAATCGCTGGATACCATCATCGACACCGCTATTGGTGAAAAGGTGGACCTGGTGATCTTCGCCGGTGATGCTTACAAAGATCGCACCCCGGCGCCCACCTACCAGCGGGAATGGGGCCGGCGGATCATCCGCCTTTCACGCGCCGGCATCCCCACCTTGCTGCTGATCGGCAACCACGACATCTCACCTGCCAGCGGGCGGGCGACTGCTATCCAGGAGTTCGACACCCTCGAGGTGCCGCACGTCCACTTGCTGGCCAGGCCCAGCTTTTTGACCCCGGCCGAGCTGGAAGGGTTGCCCTTACAGTTGATCGCCCTGCCCTGGGTCTCGCGCTCAGCCTTGATGGCATCCCTGGGGTTATCGGGCGATGACACCAGCCGTATCTACCAGGAGCTGGAAGGGCGCCTGACCAGCCTGGTGCGCCTCTGGATCGATCAGGCCAACCCCGGCCTGCCCCTGGTGCTGACCGCTCACGCCTCCATCCAGGGCGCCCAGTACGGGTATGAGCGCACGATCATGCTGGGCAGCGACCTGGTGCTGCCAGGCGGGCTGGTGCGCGACCCGCGCATGGATTATGTCGCGATGGGGCACATCCATAAGCCTCAGAATTTAAACCCGGACGGTCATCCCCCCGTGATCTACCCCGGATCGATCGAGCGGGTCGATTTCAGCGAGATTGAGGATGACCGCTATTTTATTATCGCGCAAGTGGAGCGCGGTAAAACCCAGGTGGAATGGCGAAAACTTGAGGGTACCAGGCTCTTTATTGACCGGCATGTCACCCTGACTTCCCAGGAAACCATTAACGAGACCTTGTGGAACGCCTTGCCCACGGAAAGCCAGATCGAAGGCGCCATTTTGCGCCTGGTGGTAGATTATCCCCGAGAATGGGAAGCGATGATAGACGAAGCTCCCCTGCGCGAAGCCGCCCAGGCTGCCTTTGAATTTCACCTGGTCAAGCGCGCGCGCAGCGAAGTCCGCTCGCGGCTTCCCCAGGATCAGGCTGTAGCCAGCCTTACCCCGCTAGAATTACTGGACCTCTGGTTCCGTTCCAGGAATGATATGGATAGCGTGAACAGCAATGAGCTGCACGTTCTTGCCCAACGATTGATTGGCGGAGAAGAGCATTAGCACGCTAACCGGAGCGCCGGGCAGGATATGGCCGCGATGAACGGTAGGGCGCATTGATGATGAAATCGATCTTCTCAAAAAAGTGGACGCTAGAGGGATAGCGAAATTCAACACCCCGAGGCCTGGTCGGAATCCCTCCGTAAGCCCAATCTTCTTTAGGAACTCTCATCCGCACAATCGGTATATAGTAAGGTCCACAACAAACTGGATCCACTCTCCGCCATTGGCCCGAATCCATCACCTCATCTCCTTACTCTTTTAATAACTCTGTTTAAAAGTGCTTCGGTGAGGCCTGTATTCATTTCTATTATACCACGGTTTGTGAAAAATTACACATTAATTCGACTCCATTTTGGGAGCTCTTATGGGCTGATGTTCGATAAGAGCCTGCCGTTGCATAGACCCATAAAATCAGGTAAAATAACCCTATCGAGCTGATGATGCGGGCGTCGCCAAGTGGTAAGGCATCAGCCTTCCAAGCTGATATTCGCGGGTCCGAATCCCGTCGCCCGCTCAGGAATTGGGTTAAGAATCGAAAGCCGGGCAAGACGACGATCGTCTTGCCCGGCTTTCGATTAAGATTAGACCCTCAGCGATCGATTAGAACTTCTCCATCGGCTGGGGGAAATGGCCACGCTTGACTTCAGGCCCCCCCACCGGGGCAGCCCATAAGGCGGCGTTATACAGCACCTTGATGACGTCTGGCTGGTAATACGTCGGGTAGGTCTCGTGTCCTGGGCGGAAATAGAAGACCTTACCGCGGCCGCGATAATAGCAGCACCCGCTGCGGAACACCTCACCTCCCTGGAACCAGCTCACAAACACCAGCTCATCTGGCGCCGGGATGTCGAAATGCTCACCATACATCTCTTCGTGCTCCAGCTCAAGGTATTCCCCAATGCCAGCCACGATGGGATGGCCAGGATTAACCACCCACAGGCGTTCTTTCTCGCCAATCTCTCGCCATTTCAGGTTACAGCCCGTGCCCATCAATTTCTTGAAGATTTTGGAAAAATGACCGGAGTGCAATACGATCAGGCCCATCCCACCTTCCATCACGCGCTCATAGACCCTCTCGACAATCTCATCCCGGACTTCCCCATGAGCCATGTGCCCCCACCAGAACAATACGTCCGTTTGCGCTAAAACGTCCTGGGTCAGCCCGTGCTCTGGCTCATCCAGAGTCGCAGTTCGGACGGTCAGGCCATGGCTGGCCAGACCTTCAGCAATCGTGCCATGAATCCCCTTGGGATAGACCCTGGCCACTTCAGCGTGGCTTTTTTCATGACGTCCTTCATTCCATACGGTGACACGAGGTAAAGCAGACATTGGTATACTCCTTAAAAAAAGGTGATCAACATTCTACCGGTTGACCTTGCTGACCGGCGGATTTCTTAATCGCATCATACAATTTGGCCATGCGCAATCCCACTTCGGGGGGGCAGGGGTTAGCCAGCTCACCGCTGCGCACTGCCAGGAATTGTTCCCATACGCCCAACGAGGCCGGCACCTGCACCTTGCGCGCCACGCGCGAGCCAGCGCGCTGGAGCTTGAGCGTTTCACCCCAGATGCCGGTTTGGAGGATGGCTTTGGAGCAAAAGACTCGGATATCCGAATTGCACGAGGGGATAGCTTCGCCACAGCCATGCAACGTGACCAGAGCGCCCGATTTCAATCGCCCAATGACCGCTGCCAGGGTCTCCACCGGCCGTCCAAAGTTGTCCATCCAGGCTGCAACCTCAACAAAATCCTCTCCCGCCAGGTCCACCACCGTATTGAGCATGTGCGCGCCAGTGTCGAACAAAAAGCCACCGCCAGCGATTTCTGGCTGTTGGCGCCAGGTGCCCACGGTGCCAGGGCCCCAATCTTGCCAGACTGTCGCAGAGATGCTGAGCAACCGGCCAACTTGACCACTCCGAAGCATCTGAACCGCAGTACGGATTTGAGGAGACAGGCTGCCCGGGAATGCCACGACCAGTAGCTTGCCGGTGCGGTCGCGCGTTTCGATCAAGCTGCGCGCTTCAGACGCATTCATCACCATAGGCTTTTCAAGCAAGACGTCCAGCCCTTTTTCCAGGCAGGCCAGGGTCTGGGCATGGTGGTAAACGTGCGGCGTGATGATGAAAGCGGTATCCAGGGGGGTATCTTTCAGCAATCGATCCAGATCGGGCTGGTTGGGCGGCGGCTCCAGCCCGGCTTGTCTGAATATTTCGGCTGCCGCAGCGTAACTTTTCTCTGAAGGCTCACAAATAGCCGCAATTTGAGTGGTATCCGCCTGCTTCAACATCTGACGGATATGATAGCGAGCCATTCCTCCACTGCCTATGATGGCTGTCCTGACAGGTTTTCCCATCTTTTTGCTCCTCTCCGAGATATCCTTTCAACGATAGGCCACGCGCGCGCAAACGCCCTGATTATACTCTCATCAAGGAAACAAGGCAGGAAGTTTTCTGATTTACGCCTGTTCTTCTTCAACCAGGCCCATGTGTTGGCGGTAGGCTTCCACCATCTGGCGGTGCAATGGGATTGAATTATAAGTCTCCCGGTAAACGCTGTCCGCCGGGATCAATTCCACCTTACGCATCATCTCATCATAAGCTTTTTCCAGGTACTGGACGGCCTGCTCATTTTGATGGTTCGCCTCAAGCGCCAGGCTGTGGTAGTATAAGATTTCCTCGCTCACACATTCGATAATTTGAGCATACCCGAAGCGGTTATACAGCTCCATCGCTGCCTGTGAGCATTCAAGCGTCTGCTGAACATGCTGCTGGTGCTCTGGCTGAGGATCGGTCAGGATAGCCAGCTTCAAGTGAATCAGGGCAAGCTGGCAATAAGCCGCCATCCGGTACTGCAGGGATAGCTCAGGGTGATCATCAGAGAGCTGGATCACCTGCTTCGCATGCTCCATGGCAGCGTAAAGATCGGCCTGGCGACCCCGGGCCACCAGGTATTGGGTCAGGACAAGCTGGTAACCTGCCACCCACATATCCAGGAAATTGATCTCGTTATATTTTTCCAGGCGATCCAGGGTGCTTTGGGCATCATTAAGAGCCCCCTGTTCGGTTTGGATCTGAGCCATCTTCACCAGGATCAATCCTTCTCTTTCGGTTCCATTCAAGATGCGCAGGCTCTCTTCCATCAGCAGCAAGCCGGCATCATAATCGCCCAGGTATATTCCCACCACATAGCCGCAGGTCATTAACGCGTCCCCCTCTATGGGGTGATCGCCAATCTCGCGGCTCATTTGGAGGCGTTTCTGATAAAATTCGGTCAGGCAGTGATAATAATTGCCCGTCCGCTCTTCTTCCAGGCCCATCAATGACAGCAGGGACATCTCGTGCCGTTTATCATTCAGCTCCCTGGATGCAGAAAGGGCTTCCCCCAGGTAAGGTGTTCCCTTCTCAGGCTGGTTACTCCAGACCTGGTAATTGCCCATCGCAATTAACAGGTTGACCTCCATGGATTTGTCTCCAATTTGCTGAGCCAGGGCAATCGCGCGTTCGCCAACTTCCAGGATGGACGGATCATTTTCAAACAGCAATTGCCGGCAAATGGCCATCAGGCATAGACCTTCCCGCCGCCGGTCGCCGATTTTTTGGGCCAGCTCGAGGGCCTGGTGGGCCAGGGGAATGCCCGCTTTCAGCTCTTCGCGACTGTGCCAGCCCACCACGCCCGGTTGCTGTAATAGCGCGTCTACCATCCATACCGGATCATCGAGCATCTGTTGCGCCAATTGCAATAAGGCCGCGGCGTCAACTTCGGAGGCTTTGAAATCACCCAGCAAGTCCAATACCTCCCTGCGCTGGTTGAGTATCTCAAAGCGTTGAGAGGCCATCGCGTACACCTGATCCGCGTCATTCGTCTGAGCTTCCAGGCGATTGAGCAATTCCAGGGCGTGGGTGAAGCGATCATTGGCTTCGGCGTTGGCATAAATCCGCATCGCCTGCTCGCCTGCCTGGAGGGTATAGAACAACTCCTTTTTAGGCTCGCCAGCGCCCTGGTAGTGGTAAGCTAAAATCCCAAAGTATTGAGACAGATCATCCGGGTTGAACAGGCTTTCCAGGTACTCGGCCACTTTTAAGTGGTAAGAGGAGCGCTGGTTGATCAAGACGCTCTCGTAGGCGGCGTCCCGGATCAGGGTGGATTTAAACATGTACTGCATCCCCAACTCCGGAATCCGGCCTATTTCATCGATCAACTGGTCGCGCTGCAAGGCAGTCAGGCAGGCCCGGAGAGGGAAATCGTTGCCGGCCAGCGCCTGGAGCACGTTAAACCAGAAGGTGGGACCGGTGATCGCCGCGATCTGAAGCGTAAACCGTTCTTCCGGCGAGAGCTGGCCAATCCGCGCCAGAAGCAGCCTTTGCAGACTCCCCGGCAAATCGAGGGAAGTAACGGTGCGGGTTACCCGCCATTGGCCAGATTCGCTTTCCTGAACCAGGACGCCATCGATAATCAGCGCGTGGATCAATTCCTGAATGTAATAGGGGTTGCCTTCCGCTGTTTTAATGAGCAACGCACGCGTCTCTTCAGGTAACACGGCGGGGCCTAAGCGCAGGTCGATATAGGCGCTGCTCTGCGCCTCTGATAGCGGCATGATAGACAATGATACGACACGGTGCGGATATTCGGTCTCAATATAATGGCGAAAATCCCAGGCTAAAGAAGTACGGTCTGGGCGAAGAACGAGCAAGAAAATCAACGCCTCGCTATCAACCAGCGGAAGGCAATGCTTCAGCAAGCCCAGGGACGAAGCGTCAACCGATTGCATATCCGAAAAAACCACCACCAACGGGCCCTGGTGAGCCACCTGCTCAAGCCAGTTCCGGATGGTCAGGAAGAATTGCTGGCGCAGGGCTTCGCCATCCAGGTGCATCACCCGGTCATTAAATTCATCTTCCAGGGGAAGGGGTAAAAATGCAGCCAGGTAAGGATAATACTCTGCCACATGGCTCCCCCACAGCTCTTTCGACTTCAAGTAAAGCCGGTCGCGAGTGGTTTCCTTGGGTTCATCCTGGTGAATGCCAATCCAGCCCATCAGCAGATCGATCCACATTGAATAAGGCCAGGATTGGTCATAAGAGCGGCAACGTCCCTTCAGCCAGGTGATGGTTGGATTGGTGGGAATATCCGGGCTTTGGGCCTCAGCCAGCAGGGAAACCTGGCGAGCGAAGTATTGCTGCACCTCATTGATAAGGAAAGACTTCCCCATGCCTTTATCGCCAGTCAGGGTGATGATTCTGCCCCGCCCGTCCAGCAGGTCTTCAATGCATTCTTTAATCGTCTTAAATTCTTCCTCGCGGTCAATCAGGGGAATCGAATAGCCGATGGACTCGACATGATGGCCCTGCTCATCCAACAAGATTGGGGCTTCCGGCCGGTAAACCGCAATAGGGTGGCTGATGCCCTTGACCATGATTTCACCCAGGGGGAGCCATTTGAACTGGCTTTCAGCCAGGTGGTAGGTATCGTCGGTCACCAGAACGGTGCCTGGCTCTGCCGCTGTTTCCATTCGCGCGGCAATCGCGACGGCCACGCCCATGGCGGTATCTTCGCTGTGGCGGCGGCGGTCGCCCACATTGGCGATGATCACCTCACCCGTGTTCACCCCAACCCGCAGTTGCAGGTTGATATCTTCTTCTTTAATCAAATCCCTGCCATATAACTTCATCGCCCGCTGCATGGAAAGGGCCGCATGCACCGCACGTTCGGCGTCATCTTCATGGGGGGTCGAGGCGCCAAAGAAAGCCACCAGGCCATCCCCGCGGAATTGGTCCACTTCCCCACCGAACCGGTATATTTCCGATTCGAGGATGTGAAGGATGCGGTTCATCATCTCGACCCAGGCTTCCGTACCCACGCGTTCCAACAGGTTGGTCGAGCCGATCAGGTCGGTCAGGATCACGGTCACGACGCGACGCTCGCCTTCCAGCTTTATTTCAGTGGGGCTGGGCATAGGCGGCGCTTCTTCGGCCCGGGACGGCAGCGGTGCAGCCGGTTGGCGGATGGGCGCGGTAGAAGCTGGCGCTTCCATTCCAGGCATTTCTTCGCTAAGAGAAGCGCCGCACATTCCGCAAAAACGGTACCCGCCCGGGTTCTCATAACCGCAATGAGAACAGACCACGCTCAGGCGCGTTCCACACATACCGCAGAACCGCATTCCCACGGGACTATCAAAACCACAATGAGGACATTTCATCTCAGCAAGTTTATCACGGTCTTTAATGTCAGGTTCAATTTCTTTTGCTGTGCAAGACGATTATAGGCGAAAGCTCGAAAAAGCCATAATCAAATAACGACTGGGCCCCAACAGGACATCCAGTCGTTATATTTCTACCAAAACAGGATCGGTTAACCGGCTCACACCTGGCTTAACCACCGGCCGGCCAAAGATGAACGATTACATGGTGTCTAAAACGATACGCAGCCGCCTGGCAACTTCTTGCAATATCACTACCGCCATATCCGCGTCTTCCTTGATCGTGGAGAGGAAATCCCAACGGATCAACACCAGGCATTCGGTTGGTTCTGTGGTAATGACCGAAGCTGTTCGAAGGCCGTCATCGAGCAAGGCGATTTCACCGATGAAATCGCCAGGGCCAAACGTGTTGACGACCAACTTGGCGCCATCCGCTTTTTGGCGGACCGCCTCCGCCTTACCGGACACCAGGATGAAAAAGCCCTCTCCGCCCTTCCCCTGGGTTGTGATGGCTTCGCCCACCCCATATTTGCGCTCAATAAAGCGCTTTGCCAGATGTTCAAGTTGCCTATGGTTCAGTCCTTGAAATAGCGGAACCTTCTGGATAAAGCTCAAGACTTCTTCAACACTTTTAGCCATATTCGATATCCTCCACAGCACTGAAAAAGATCAAGCGGATTTTATTCAACAGACCTAAAATATCAGCTGTCAAAAACAAGGAATAGATACAGTTCTCCAGCCAAGCAGGTGTACTTACGTTATTGTATCATGACCTCGTAGAAATTCAACAGGGAAGCAAGGCTAATTTTGGATGGTCTGGTTTTATCACCGGGCAGCGCTTGACCGGCCTGATGGCAAAGGGTAAAATAAAAGGGTCTCGCACTGCCGGGCCCGTAGCTCAGTGGCAGAGCGCGCGGCTCATAACCGCTTGGTCGCAGGTTCGAACCCTGCCGGGCCCACACAAGAATTCCGTCCCCTTGGAGGCGGAATTCTTTTTTTATCCCGCCGGCGTTGCGCAGATTTAATGAGCAGGATTAAAAAATAGTTAAATAATTAAAGCGAAATTAAAAAACCTGTTGACAAACATTCTACGAATCGCTATGATAAGATCAATCCTATCCCAATATAACCTGAAACCTACCGGCGTTCTCCCTTCCGTTTATTCAGAAAGGACCCCCACATGAAAACCAAGAAATTGATTTTTCTCCTTATGGCCTTTTCGCTTGTCTGGACGGCGGCGCCCCCGGTTGGGTGGGTGATGGCCCAGGCCAACAGCCCCGCCTCGCCGGATACCACCCTCAATTCCATTTTTGTTAACACACCTCCCACCCTGGATGGCAGCCTGGCATGGGGGGAGTGGAATTATGGAACGAAAGTAAACTTGACTAACGGCTTTATTAGCGTGGTCAATGACAGCAATCGCCTGTATGTGCTGCTGGATATGACCGGTGAGACTGCCTTGGACAACAACGACTTTTTCTATGTCACTTTTGATACCAATCGAAATGGGGTGATCGATCCGGGAACTCTCGATAAACCAGGGCCTGATCTGAACTATTCATATGTGCCTGGGACACACAATATGCGCTACCAGAATTACCTGGGAGCAGGTACCTGGACCCCTTTACACCCTGATACCTACTCGGCCCAATCTTACGGCTTCGGCTGT
>JAJYIW010000204.1 GCA_021789855.1 Chloroflexota bacterium
CTAAAGTAACCGAGCTGGATATCCCCGTGGCATTAAATATCATAGCCACTTATCCGATTGCGACCCTGAAACACAGCACCCACCCAGACCTGGCGCAGGCTTTCGTTGATGCCGTTCTATCTCCCGAGGGCCAGGCTGTCCTATCCAGATACGGATTCATTCCTCCCAATCAATGATACACTTGTTCCCATGAGAGGCAAGACTGCATCAAAGACGCGCCAACAAAATATTAGCCTGCTGATAGCGGCCGCATTATTGATCGTATTATTTTCACTGTTAGCAGTTGCTATCAGCGAGCATGGGGCGGTGGTCACTTTCGATCGGCAGGCTGAAATCTGGCTTTTAGATCGGATGACCCCCGCATTGGCCACCCTATTTCTGGTCATAACCCAGACGGGAAATGAAATATTTATTTCGGTTCTGACGGTCTACCTGGGTATTATATTTCTCTTACAGAAGGAATACGCCCTACTCACGAGACTTGTCCTGGCAGCCGGAGGGGGTGGTTTTCTGGATCTGACCTTGAAAGTTATCTTCCGGAGACCCAGGCCCGACTTCCCTAACGTCTGGGTTCACCCCCTTGATTACAGTTTCCCATCAGGGCACGCGATGATGTCGATTATATTATACGGCTTGATAGCTACCTTATTAATCCGGCAGATCAAGTTCAGGCGAAAACGCACCTTGATTCTCGTCGCAGCCAGCTTAATGATCCTGATCATTGGCTTTAGCCGGCTGGTACTCGGCGCCCATTATCCATCGGATATATTAGCAGGATGGTCTGTGGGTGGCGCCTGGTTAATCCTATCCTGGTTTTACCCTTATGGGTGGTTTAAAAACAACCACCGCCACGCCAGCGAGCACCCATAGGGCAAAAGGGCTCAGCTAGTTCCGGTTAAATCCACCACCTCGTATTCTCCCAGGGCTTTGAGCATGTCCGGTACGGTCAGAATGACGGCGGTAGAGTGCACCCCTGAACCCATTGAAATGAGTTGTTGTTTCAGCACGCTGTTATCCACCAGGATGCGCAAAGGGGCAGGCAGACCAAACGGCGATACCGCACCTGGGCGGTACCCGGTGGCCTGTTGAACTTCGTCGGCGGTGGCCATGGTCAAGCGCGATTGTCCCAGGAGCCGCCTCAGCGCCGGCCAGGACACCTGGCGTTCACCGCTCACCAGAGCCATGCAAAATTGACCTGGGCCGGTGCGGAACACGATGCTTCGTACAACTTGATCAACAACCATGTCCCGTTCACTGGCCGCTTGTTCGACGGAATTGACCGGGCCATTGTGGCGGAATACCCGGTAGGGGATCCCAAGCCCATCTAACGCGCGTGTTACTGGAGTGGAAATAATTTCAGACATGGGCATTGTACTTTACTGCCAAAATTGCGGCAGGTACTGGCGATAACTGGTCAGATAATCATCTAAAATCGCCCTGGCTGTGTCCAGATCGGAAATGTCAGGATCGAGCAACAAGCACTGCAAGGCAGCCTGGCGGTCGCCAAGAGCTGCGGCATCCACGGAGAAACGCACGCGGGCTAACTCCGCTCGCACCAGTTGGGCTACAGGCTCGGGCAACGCACCCATGGCAAAACCACGTGCGCCAAAACCGCTGATCAGCCCCGGCGTTTCCACAATAGAACCGGCGGGTAGGTTTGTGATGTAGCCATCATTCGGTAAATCAACTGCCAGGTGATAATGGTTCGTCCCGCCGGCGATAGCTTCAATCATTTCAACTGCCCCCTCGCTATCGGCAGCCTTTAATGCTTCGACACTTTCCTGGCCTGATCCCATCCTCGCCATTCGCCGGTGCCCTTCGCCACGGCTCTTTTCTGCCCGCTCCCAATCATAGAGGCTGAGGTTGTACTTCTCCCATGGACGGGTAGCCGGATCGTTAGTCCAGGGAAGATACTCGCACAGGTGACTATCACCAGGAATGGGCATCCACCCGAATGCGTCGTAGACCCGGTGGGTCAAAGGTTCGAATGAAGGATCGGCCTTATCCCAGCGTTCCCGAACCAGCGGATACAAATCCTCGCCTGTCCGCATATCGCGGATATCCAACATCCAGGTAAAATGGTTCGTGCCGGCAGCTTTGATGTCCAATAGCCTGGCAGCCCGGCGTGAAATGATATGCATGGTTGTCGAGTACCTGGGGTCAGCAAAGGTGCTATAGGGAGCTGGGGGCAATTCAATCCCCAGATAATCAGCCAGAAGCACCCCAATCATCCCATAGCCGGCATAAATTTGATGACATAATCCAATCGGGCGGATGGCGCTATAGCGGGCAATAGCATCGACTATGCGCACCATCGGGTTGGTGAAGTTGATAAACCAGGCGTCTGGACAAGCCTTCTCCATGGCATGGGCAATCGCTAAAACCGGTCCAATATTTCGCGCCGCATGGGCAAAGCCGCCGGGGCCGCCATTTTCAGCATAAGGCTGGCGCACCCCGTACTTCAAGGGGATTTCAAAATCAGACCGCCAGAGTTTTTCACGTGGGGGCACTTCGATGGCAGAAACGACAAATTTTGCCCCGGGCAATGCCTCCTCCGGTTGGGTAAAACTGGATAAGCTCATATGGCTATCCCACTCGCGATTGAGGCGTTCCGCCAGACGGTGAACATTCGCCAGTGTATCCGCATTTTGATCGACAAGGGCCAGCTCACTCCCCCTGAGCCGAGGTGAGCGCATCAATGCACCCAAAGTATTCAGGCCAAAACTGGCGCTACCAGCACCAATCACCACTATCTTTGTGGGCAACATATCCTGGTTAAATGTCCTTTCGGATTCATTAAATTCCAAACCTGTGCAACTGGTAATGATTTGAAGTGACCCTGAGCAGCTGGATGATCGATCCCATCACACCAGCGCGAACCCCGAGGCGAGACGCTTCCAATCGCGGCAGGCGAGGAAGCGTACCTCGTAAACGATTCAAGATGGGCTCAATCAAGAGGTCTGCCGAACGAGCCACACCTCCGCCAAGTAGGATCAGCTCAGGGTCAAGAATCTGGTTGATCGCCGCGATGCTTTGCGCCAGGTAATCCACGGTGTCAGCCAGGATAGGCAAGGCCCAGGCTTTACCGTTCCTGCCTGCCGTAAAAACGTCTTCAGCCGTCAGGCGCTCCAAGGCTTCATCCGGTATTTGACCTTTTGAAGCCTGGCGAGCTCGCGCGGCAATCCCGGTTCCCGAGGCCAACGATTCCAAAGCCCCAAACCGCGGGAAAGATTGGCCCAGGTTCGACCGATCGGGTAAAAGATAACCAATTTCACCTGCCATGGCATGAGCGCCGGGGAAAATAGCTCCATCAATGACCACGCCAGCACCTATTCCCGTGCCAATCGCGATCAGCACCAGGTTCTGCCTGGCCGTTCCAGCCCCGAACCACGCCTCTCCCAATGCCGCGAGGTTAACATCGTTCTCGATCACAATAGGATATTGAAAACGCGAGGCAAGTTTCTGAGTAAGCGGATAACCAGACCAATCCAGGCTGGGAGCCAGATCCACCAGGCCGGAAGCCGGCTGGACTACCCCTGGGACCCCTACGCCGATACCCAATACCTTGATCCCCAGGCCGTTAGCCCACCCTAACAATTCATCGATCATTGAGCCAATCAACAAAAAAGATTCATCGGCCTGGGTTTTGTGCTGTTCATGCGTGATCTCATGGCGTATTTGCCCGGCCAGGTCGACCACTGCGCCATAAAGTTTTGTGCCGCCTAAATCTAAGCCAATGACCAGCTGAGAGCTGCCATTAAATTCGACCAGCGCACGCTTGCGCCCGCCAGTCCATTCACGGATCGAGGAAGGCCGGGCCAGCCCCTCTTCCACCAGGTCATCGACTATACGCATCACCGTGGGAAGACTCACCTGTAAACGCGACCCAATATCCGTACGCGAAAGAGGGCCTGCAGTCCGGATCAATTCTAGAATCGCGGAACGATTGATGGCGCGCATCTCAGTCGCGGTTATCGTATGCAATTCAGGGGTTCTCACATGAGCCTTCTGGACGGCCAGTCCACTTTCTAATTAAGTGTAACTATTACTTAACTCGTGTAAGCTATTATATCATCACCCAGGGCTGTAAAGATCATCGCCAGTAGAAAATGACCTGATTCGCCCGGCCGGGTTGCTTAAAACCCGATAAAATAGCTATAATATTTTCATGGTAAAAACCTGGAAGCAAAATAATATCTCTGTCAATCAACAACAGCTGCATGTCACCCGCGCGGGGAGTCCTGGCCTGCCTGCGTTGGTGCTGGTGCACGGCTTTTCAGATAACGGGTTGTGCTGGAGAGCTACAGCCCTGGATCTGGAAGAGCGTTATGATGTAATCATGCCCGATGCACGGGGACACGGCCATTCCGTGCGCATCGCCCGCGGCGAAACCATCGACATGGTCAACGATCTGCACGAGGTGATCCAACGCCTTGGCGTGGAGGCTCCCATAATCGCCGGCCATTCCATGGGGGGCCTGGTCGCGGCGGGCTACGGCGCCCGTTATCCAAACAACACCCGCGCTTTAATCCTGGAAGATCCTGCCTGGTGGACACCCGCCCCTGATCATCCTGAGCCCCGAGGGCTGAGCGAGGGCAGCGTAATGGACGCCTGGATTCACCAGCTTCAGGCTCAGCCCCTGGATGATGTCATTGCAGATAGCCGGGTCGAGCATCCCACCTGGTCAGAAGACGTATTACAGCACTGGTGCGAGGGAAAGCAACAACTGGATGCTATGTTCTTCACTGCTCACGACGCGATCTGGGACCAGGATTGGCAAGATCAGGTGCGCCAGATTCGCTGCCCGACCTTATTGGTGACGGCGGATGTTGAGCTAAACGGCATCGTCACCCCAGCTATGGTGCAGCAAGCGATAGAGCTCAACCCTTTGATCCGCGAAGCCCATATCGCCGGCGCCAGCCACCATATCCGGTTCGATCACTACGCACAGTACATGGCAGCGGTCACCCAATTCCTCAATAGCCTGTAAACCTTTAGCAAATCCTCAGGGAATCAGATGGGTTGTTATGGCATTGACCAGTGAATGGTCTTTGTCGTCGGCGCTGATTTGCCAGATAGCCATTCCTCCGAGTCGTTTAGCCCGGGCATAATCGGCTTTAACACCCAGCGATTGAGGATCGTCATACGTCACCCATACCCGCTTATCGGGTTGGTATAGCCAGGGCGCCTGGGCTTGATCCTGCCAAAAACGAGGCCAGGTGCTCAAGTAATATTGCTTTAATGCCCGGTAGCTAATTTCGCCGCTATCGCTCCAGGTGCCAGGGGGTGTTTGAGGATCCACAAATGGGCCCGAATTGGCCTGGTACAGGCCATTTTGATCGGAGGATACTCCTTTCCACGCTCGCCCGTAAAAAGGAACGCCCAAAACACATTTTACAGCCGGGACCCCCAAAGCGAGGTACGTTTGAACGGCAGAATCCACATTGTCAAGAGGATTGCCCGGCCCGGCTAAGACTGGGTATAGAGGGGCATTAAAATTGGTGATGCGACTGGAACTGGTGGTGAAGTCATACGCCATCAAAGTGATCCAATCCACCAGAGAACTGAGCTGAAGAAGATCGAAGTGTGGGATCTCGCCTGGCCCGGCCGGCGCTGCCAGGCTGAGCAGGTAAGCCTTCCCAGCGGATTGGCCCTGGCGGTCCAACTGCCGGCGAAATTCTGTCATGAGGGCAGTAAAATTTTGCTTATCTTCCGGGCGCCGGCTGTTCCCAGCCAGGCCGCCAGCGACGGGGTATTCCCAGTCCACGTCGACGCCATCCAGGTTAAAAGCCTGCATCAAGGCGATACAGGAGGCAACAAAGCGAGTCCGGGCATCCTGGTCAGCCGCGATATCGGAAAAGCGGCCTGAGCCGTTATATCCCCCTATGGAGATGAGTATATGTAGCTCAGGGTCTTGCTGCTTGATCTCCTTCAGGCGATTCAAACGATCTTTATCAAGG
>JAJYIW010000205.1 GCA_021789855.1 Chloroflexota bacterium
CAATCCTACGATGTGTTCAAACAGGTCATCGATATGGAGCTGGCTGGCAAAATTCCCAAGTAGGCTGGCCCGACCTTCCGAGGGAAAACATGAAAAAATTTATCGCCATCGCTGGCAATATTGGCGTGGGAAAATCAACCCTGGTCAAATTGCTTTGCCAGCGGTTAGATTTTCAACCATTTTTTGAGCCGGTTGCTCAAAACCCTTATCTGGTCGACTTTTACCAGGATATGCGCGCCTGGGCCTTCCATTCCCAATTGTTCTTTTTAACCCACCGGCTGCGAATTCACCACGATCTGCTGAATTACCCCGGTTCTGTCATCCAGGATCGCAGTGTTTATGAGGATGCCGAGGTCTTCGCCCGCAACCTGTACCTGCAAGGAGCCATCAGTGAGCGGGACTACACCACCTACCAGTCGCTCTATCATGTTCTGAGCGATCTGCTGGCTCCTCCCGACCTGATGATCTACCTGCGCGCTTCAGAGAAAACCCTTTTAGATCGGATTGCTATTCGCAACCGCAGCTACGAGCTCAATATCAGCGCGGATTACCTGAAACAGCTGAACGCGCTCTATGAAGATTGGATCAACCGTTTTACACTTTGTCCTGTCCTCACCGTGCCAGCGGATGACCTGGATTACGTCCTTCACGCAAGGCATCTCGATTTGATCGTGAACAAAGTGCAGGAAAAATTAACGGGTAAAGACGAGGTGGTCTTTACCCCTCATGAAATGTAAAAAAAATAAAAGGGACCTGACGATGATTATCGTGGTTCAACCACCAGTTTTATCGCGGTACGAACCTTCCCTTCGATGTCAACGTCCACAAATTCGGGTACGCAGACGACATTAATGCCATCATTCGCCAGGTAACCTTTTGCCAGCACCAGTGCCTTGACGGCCTGATTAACTGCCCCCGCTCCGATGGCCTGGACTTCGGCATGTTTATGTTCCCGAATTACACCTGCAATCGCCCCTGCTACGGCTGCCGTCCGGGAGTTCGCTGAAACTTTAATGATATCCATTGTTATCTCCCTTCCTAAAGACATACAATGCGATGAACTTCCTTCGAATTAACGGGGCATTAATCGATTTTCAAAGTTCTCTGTTCTATATCTAAAGAGATTGTACAGGATTTTATGGTCAGAATCAAGCACGTGTTTTTATTTTTCCAGGTTTGCTTTGATTCGCTGCGGAAGTAACCAGGTGGAAGGTATATTTCTCTACTTTATATTGATCAGTAGATGTTAATCGTTGTAGTAGAGTCTGTGGATATGTGGATAAACAAGATCAGGATTAGCCAGGTCCCCTACCCCTATGGAGGTGGCTTGCTTCTTCCCCTACATCTAGCCGATTCAACCTGCCAGGCGATTGATACTTTATCCACAGGCGGGAAGTGCATAAAGAGGGCGAAATCTACAGTTTATATGACCTGGAAATGGCAGGATTACATATCGGGAGATTCTTTTTACACCCCCCATATATGGGGGGTGTAGTCAGGTGATAAAAAAAGATCATGGGGAAAAGAGGTGGAGTTTTCCACACTTTTCAAGAGTTATCCACAGATTTAAGTGGTTTATCCACATTTTGAGCATGGAATAGACGGGTAAAAGAATTTCCGGGCCAAAGCGTATAGGCATACATGTGGGGGTTGCCCCTCAGCCAATGCCGTTGTTTTTGGCCCAGTTTTCCAATATTTCATCTATTCTATCGAGGTAGGCATCCAGCGCTTCCAGTTTATGGCTGAATTCGTCTGCCCCCAGGTGCAGCGCCCGGCAGACCGTTGCCCAACTCGTTTGCAAGGTCGCATCAACGGGCTGGCAAACCATGGCTTCGGTCCAGGTGGTTAACAAGGGCCACACTGCCGCAGCCGGGGTCGGGCTTTCCAGCAGGGCTTGAATAGCATGTTCATAATACAGTTGCCGCTCCGGTTTTAAGCGGATTGAGCAGGTTGGGCTGCCGGCTGTGGCCTGGTAGGTTTCCCGCCAGGCTGGCAGCCAGGATTGAACCTGTTCGCCGTCGATCTGATCCGCCCCGATCAAAGCCAGGACAGCCTGGGTCAGGCCGGGCTGGTTGATCGCCTGGGCTCTTTCCGGGAATTTAACCAGGAAGCGTCTTTCGGTGAGCGGCGATCCACTCAGGCTGGCAGCCGCATTGGAAGCAGACTCAATGGCTTTAAGGTAAAAGTTTCGAGCGATGTCCAACTGATCGGGGTTGGCCTGGATATCCAGCCAGATTTGCCTGGCACGGTCTGCTTCCTGGCGAGCGCGCCCGTACACATTTTCAGGCAGGTAAAACTGGGATGACACACTGGCCTGGGTAAACTCGAACCAATGCTGCGTGTCATGGAATACGATATGGCTATCACGGATCGCCGGGCCGATCCATGGGTGCAGGCGCAGGTGGCGCGGCTGGCTGTAATCCGTTTGAGGCTGGTGCGTCATGTCAAACGTGATCTCAGGGCTGAGGCGAATGATTTCGCGTTCCACTTCCGGCTGCCGATCATGGATGAAAACCAGGTCGATGTCGGTCGAGCCCCCCAGCAGAGCATCCTCATAAAGCAAAGAGCCAATTAAAAACACCGATACCAGGTCATGCCGGTCGTGGACCTGCTGGTTGACCATTTCTCTGGCAAGTTTTAGGAGCGTTTCGCGGGTAATACGCATAGAGGACTCGCTGGTGGTTATATAGGAAGCACTTGTTGAAATGGCGCCAGTTTGAGTTCCTGGCGAATCCGGTTTTCAATATATTTTAAATCCTCTACCTGGCTGACTATGTTGAGCTGGCCGGTTTCAATCATCATAACAGGAAAGCCCAGGTCTGGCCGGGAGAAAAACTGATCGTACGCGTGGTTAAGCTGTTCGATGTAACGATGCTCCATTTTTCTTTCATAAGGGCGATCGCGTAGCGCAATACGTTGCATCAAAATATCAGGGCTGGCGCGTAAATAGATCACCAGATCAGGGAGAGGTATCTTTTCCCCCAGCGCTTTATGGACGCTGTGATACATGGCCAGTTCGTCGCCCTGCAGGTTGATTTGCGCGAAGATCGAATCTTTATCAAAGGTGTAGTCAGATAACAGGTAATGTCCCTGCGCAAGGATGGCCGGGATCGACTGGTGCTGCTGGTGGTAGCGGCTGAGCAAGAAGAAAATCTGGGTCTGGAAGGCGTACCGCTGGCGGTCGCTGTAAAAGTCGCTCAAGAAGGGGTTTTCTTCAAAGACCTCGAGCAAAAGGTCGGCGTTGAATGAGGGCTGGAGAAGCCTGGCCAGGGTTGTTTTACCCACCCCGATCACTCCTTCAATGGCAATATACATTTTATGCGGGCTCCTGTTGGATAGGGATCTCATCCCGAACATTGACTTGACAGGGATAAACTCTGGTCTAAACTAAATATACCACAATTAAAAGGTCGGCTCACCAGGAGGAAAAAACATGCCTTCTCTAAACCGAGTGCAGCTCATCGGGCGGTTGGGAAAAGATCCGGAGACGCGCTTTACCCCTACCGGGAAAAAAGTGTGCAGCTATACGTTGGCGGTCGACCATCACTGGAAAAATGCCAGTGGTGAAGCGAAAAATTCGACGGAGTGGTTCAACCTGGAAACCTGGGGACGCCTGGGTGAAATCAGCCAGCAGTACCTGCACAAAGGGAACCTGGTGTATGTGGAAGGCCGGCTGAAGACCGACCGTTACGAACACGAAGGGGAAACACGTTTCTTTACCAAAGTGATCGTATCTGGCATGCAGATGTTGGAACGGCGGACAGAGGAAGAAGAGCCGGTTGTCCCGGACGAGGAAGACGCGGTCGAATAAATGCGCGTGAGAAGCCAGGCGCTTCTCAGTGTAAGCGCCTGGCTTTTTGCTTCTGATATATCAAGCCTGTTTACCGCGCCGGTCCGGCCGCGGGCGCCAGCGCTTCGAGCTGCTCGACCAGGCCACGAATCACGTCAAACCCGCCCTGCCAGAAGCGCTCCTGGCGGATGTCGATGCCTGCCTGGAGCAGCAAATCGACCGGGGCCATCGATCCACCGGCAGACAGGATGCTCAGGTAGCGCGGTTTGAAGGACGCGCCTTCCATCAGGTACTGCTGGTAAAGGGAGAGGACCAGGAGCTGGCCGAACGCATAGGCGTACACATAAAACGGGGTGTTGAAGATGTGCGGAATGGAGACCCATTCCCAACGGAACTCATCCCCAATTTCAACCGCGTCTCCAAATTGGGCTGACAGGTTTTCCAGGTAAGCCTGGGACAATGCGTCGATCGACGCGCCGGCCTGGATTATCGCGTGGGCCTGGCGCTCGAACAGGGCGAAAAAGGCCTGGCGGAGGATGGTGGCATACGCATCGTCGACCTGCCTGAACAACAGGTCGCGCCGCACCTGGCCGTCTTTTTCTTGAGACAGGAGATGATCGGTCAAGATCATTTCTCCGAAAGTGGAGGCGGTTTCCGCCAGGGGCAGGCTGGGGTGCTGGGTCAGCAGGCTGTGGTGAGCGGCCAGCTGGGAATGGACGGCGTGGCCCAGCTCGTGCGCCATGGTGGCCACGTCCTCCGAGCGCCCCTGGAAATTGAGCAGGACCCAGGGGGTCAGGTCTGGGAGGGCGGTCATACAAAAGGCGCCGCCGCGTTTGCCTTTGCGCACCTCGCTATCCACGTGACCTGCCGCCAGAACGCGCCTGGCCAGCTCGGCCACCTGGGGCTCAAAGCGGTTAAAAGCGTCCATCACCAGATCGACCGACTGGTTGAAGGTGTAACGGCTGTCCGATTTTCCCAGCGGGGCATAAATGTCATACCGGCGCAGCTTTTCCATGCCCAGCAGACGGGCTTTCAGGCGGAAGAAACGCTGAAAGAGGGGCGCGTTTTTCTGGCACACCGCCAGCAGCAGGTCGACCACCTCGTTGGGGATGTCGTTGCCCAGGTTGCGCGGCGCGATGGCCTGGTCAAATTGGCGCAAATCGATGTTCTCATTGTGCCAATCGCGGACCACAAACTGGTATATTTGACCCAGGATGGGAGCTTCATTTCCATAAACCCGGTACAGCTCCTGGTAAGCTTTCTGGCGCATGGCCGGGTCGTGATGGCGGGCGTAGACCATCAATTCACCGCGGGTTAGCTCTTGAAGGCTTCCATCCACTTCCAGGGTGAAGGTATAGCGGTTGGTGATCGACTGGTACAGCGTCTCCATGGCCCTGGCGCCGGTCAGGTCCTTGATGTTGATAATCTTTTCTTCGGCCTCGGTCAGGGTGTATGGCTTGAAGTTGCGCATCTGTTTCAGCCAGTAGCGCAAATCGCCGGAGCCGGCCATCAAGCGCCCGGCCTGCGCCTCGGCGAGATTTTTCCACCACAGGGTAAAGAACAGGGTGCGGTTCGACATGCCGGCCACAACCTGGTCGACGCGCGCCATCAGGGTCTGGGCGGATTGGTTTTGGGTATTTTCGCTGAACCAGAGGCCGGCAAAGGCGTTCAGGCGGTACGCCAGCCGGTAGATCGCCTGGAGCTGCTCCATGAGCCGGTTGAACGCCTCCGCAGGAAGGGTATCTATCAGGAGCGTCCGGCCAGCTTCGAACTCAGAAATTTTACCATCCAGGTCTTTGAAGGCAGCTTCAATCTCCGGGCCATCGGGAGAAGGGAAAAGGTCAGCCAGGCTCCAACGAGAAGGCTCAAAAGCAGGGGGTTGATCGGTCATTTTTCCTCAGCAAATCAGTTGGATTCGCGCAGCAGCTTGCGCAGCGCATCGATGACCACCCGCTCGCCGGTGGCCTTATCCTGGTAGTACCAGGCCTCCCAGCCGTTGCAAGGGGCTTGGCGGATCAGGTGGGCGATCTGGTGGATAGAGCCACGCTGCCCGCCGTAATCCAGCGAGCCATCCGCCTGGACGCGCGCGGTGATCTCGCCGCTGGAGCCAAAATAGAGGGTCTGGC
>JAJYIW010000013.1 GCA_021789855.1 Chloroflexota bacterium
CTTGTCCGGGTCGTCGCTATAATTGTTGTTCCAATCCACCAGCGCGCTGGGTTTGCCGGAAGCCAGCGCCATGGCCATCATGCCGATCAGCCCAGAGATATCGGTCTCACAGGCGCTGGGCATCAGGTCGTTGCTCATCATGCTCATGACCGTGCAGGGCACGATGCCGTAAAACTCTTCGATTGAAGTCCAACATTGCAAAGCGCTGGCCTGCAGGTTATTTTCAGCCATCCAATCGTCAATGACCACTCCCAGGCGGCCCATGCGCAGGGTGGCTTCGGATGGCACACCCTGGGTGGGGACGTACCCGTGAATCGCCTCAAGCTTGGCCTTGAGGCGGGGGTCATCGGCTTTGATCCGCCTGGTGCGCCCATAGACCTCGGATAGATCCAGGGTATCCACGCTGATGCCGCTGTGCTCAAGCAGCTTTTCGCTGAAACGCACCGTGTTGAAAGCGGCTGGCCGGGCGCCGATGAGACCTACCCGCGCGCCTTTCAGGCCGCGCACCACCCGGCATACACTGGCAAACCGTTGCAGATCATCTCGGAAGCTCTGGCTTTCCGGGTCGACCGTATGGCGGCTGGTCAACGAAAACTTGATCCCATACTGGGTCAGGTTATTGCAAGTGGACATTTTCCCGCAGAATGAGTCGCGCCGGTCGGTGATCAACATCTTTTGCAGGTCGTCCGGAAAGGCATGCACGAGCACCGGCACATCCAGGCCCGACCAGCGGATCGCGTTGGCGATCGTGCGCTCTTCGCCGAAATTGGGCAGGGTGATCAGGATGCCATCGATCTCATCCCGGTGGGCTTTGAACAGGTCGGCGCATTTCTGCCCATCCGCCACGCTGACGATACTGCCGTAAGATGTATCTTCGGGACTCAGAGCAATGGCCCTGATGCCTTCTTCTTCCAGGACTTTGAGGATGGTTTTACGCCCGGATTCGCACAGGTGAGCAGGGAAGAAACCACGATTACCCACAATGACGCCCAGGGTTACAGTTTTCATAAGTTAGCCTCCAATCCAATTTTTGGTTATATCCGTTTATGATTTTACTATGAAGAGAAAAAAAGCACACAGCGCACCTCAGCCGAATTGGATGTAAAATGAAATTAACCAATTTATCCAGGGAGCCGTTGAATAATCCTATGACCCAATCGCATTCACCGTGTTTTTTGGCGATTGACCTGGGCGCAGAAAGCGGCCGGGCCGTGACAGGCTGGATCGATGGGCAGGACAAACTCCAGCTACAAGAAATTCACCGTTTTACCAATGGGCCGGTACGTTTGCTCGACAGTCTGCATTGGGATGTCCTCCGGATCTGGTATGAGATCCAGGCAGGCCTGGAAAAAGCCGCTTCCCAATACCCAGGGCAGTTAACCAGTATCGGCCTGGATACCTGGGGTGTAGATTTTGGTTTGTTGGCCAAAGATGATACCCTGTTATCGAACCCCGTGCATTACCGGGATAACCGCACCGAGGGGATGATGGAGCGAGCTTTCGCCCGCGTGCCGCGCGCTGACATATACCAGGCGACGGGGATCCAGTTTATGCAGCTCAACACGGTCTACCAGTTGTTGTCGATGGCCGAGACGCATTCTCCGCTGTTGGCCATGGCAGACTCGCTGTTACTGATGCCCGATCTGTTCAACTTTTGGATGTGCGGATGTAAGGTGACCGAGTTCACGAATGCCACGACGACCCAATGCTACCGGGCCGACTCGGGCGGTTGGGCGGACGATATGCTCAAGAAACTGGGAATCCCGACGGCGATCTGGCAAGAAGTCGTCCAGCCGGGCACGGTCTTGGGCAACTTAAGGCCGGTGTTGGCCGAACATAGTGGGGCGGGCCGCTTGCAGGTGATTGCCCCTGCCACCCACGATACCGGTTCGGCGGTGGCGGCCGTTCCTGCTAAAGGAACGGATTACATTTATATCAGCTCAGGCACCTGGTCCCTGATGGGCATGGAGGTCAAACACCCGATCATCACGGCGGAGTCCCTGGCGGCTGACTTCACCAACGAAGGCGGGGTGGCAGGCACCTACCGCTTTTTGAAAAATATCACTGGATTATGGCTGGTTCAGGAATGCCGCCGTCATTGGGAGAAAGAAGGGACGCACTATTCCTATGATGATCTCACGCGCCTGGCGGAAGAAGCGCCTGCCTTTGGGCCGCTGGTGGTGGCTTCGGATAAACGCTTCCTGTCGCCTGGGGATATGCCGGCAAGGATACAGGCTTATTGCCGCCAGACGGGGCAGATGGCGCCGGAAACTCCCGGCGCGATTATCCGCTGCGCGCTTGAGAGCCTGGCTTTAGAGTACAGGATTGTGGCTGAAAGCCTGGACCGGTTTGCGGGGCACACGATCCCGGTGATCCACATCATCGGAGGCGGCTCGAGAAATACCTTGCTCAATCAGCTTGCTGCGGATGCCACCGGGAAGGTAGTGGTGGCCGGCCCGGCCGAAGCGACGGCGATTGGTAACCTGATCGTCCAGGCGGTTGCTACCGGCCAGCTTTCTTCTATTGGGGAAGGCCGGGCCATTGTGCGAAAATCGTTTGTTGCCGGGACTTATGAGCCGCACCATTTGCAAGTCTGGGATGATGCCTACCAGCGCTATGTACGGCTGAATCGGATCGGGTAGGGATTTCCAAAATATAAGCGAGCGCGTGCTGCCGAGAGGTGGGGTCACATTGGAACCCGTGACGGTAATAGCCTGTTTTGTGCCAGCGGTTTATGACCACTGGCACATGAATTTTAAGCGGGTATTTGGTAGACTTCTAAATTGGAATCATTGATTCAACCAAGATCGATAGGTATCTATGAAAGGGATTTTCTTATCATGAATGTTCTTATGGTCTACCCCGAATTTCCCGATACTTTTTGGAGTTTCCGCCACGCCCTACGATTTATCCACAAACGCGCCAGCTCGCAGCCGCTTGGCTTGATTACGATAGCAGCCATGCTCCCTGAGTCATGGCATTTACGCCTGGTTGATATGAACGTGCGGACTCTGACCGACAATGACTTGAAATGGGCTGACATGGTCTTCCTCAGCGCCATGGTAGTCCAAAAAAAATCAGTGCTGGAGGTCATTAAATGGTGTAATGACCTGGGGGTAAAGGTGGTGGCAGGGGGGCCGTTATTCACTCAGGAATACCAACATTTCACTGGCGTTGACACTTTTGTGTTGAATGAAGGTGAAATCACCCTTCCTCAATTTCTGGCTGACCTGGAACAGGGCCACCCTCAGCACCTGTACACCACCCAGGAGTTTCCGGATATCAAAAAGACACCCCTTCCCCGCTGGGACCTGGTTGAGATGAACCAGTATGACTCGATGAGCATCCAATTTTCCAGGGGCTGCCCCTTCAATTGCGAGTTCTGCAATATCACGTCCTTGTTGGGGCATGTGCCCAGGACCAAATCTGCTGTTCAGATTATCGCTGAGCTGGATACCCTCTATGCCACGGGGTGGAGGCGCAATATTTTCTTTGTCGATGACAATTTTATTGGGAACAAAAAGGTATTGAAGGGCGAAATATTGCCAGCCCTCATCGAGTGGCGCAAGGGAAAGGTCGGTTGCGCATTTTCCACCGAGGCTTCGATCAACCTGGCGGATGATCCGAATCTGATGCAATTGATGGTAAAGGCCGGATTCAATAATGTCTTTGTGGGGATTGAAACACCTGATGAAGGCAGCCTGACGGAATGTAACAAGACCCAAAATAAAAACCGTGACCTGGTCGAAAGCGTCAAACGCCTTCAAAGGGCAGGTTTACAGGTGATGGGTGGTTTTATCGTGGGATTCGATAGCGATTCGCCATCCATTTTTCAAAAACAAATCGATTTTATTCAAAACAGTGGGATCGTCACGGCCATGGTCGGGTTGCTGCAAGCGCCGATTGGCACCCGCTTATACGAAAAGATGGCCAAAGAAGGCCGGCTGGTGGAAGATATTTCAGGTGATAATACCGACGGCACCACCAATATCGTCCCTAAAATGGACAAGAACCTCCTCGAGCAAGGCTACCTGGGTATTATCCGTACTATTTATTCACCTAAGGTGTTCTATGATCGGGTAAAAGTCTTCCTGAAAGAATTTAATCCTGCCAATACGACTGTTACCATACAATTCCAGGAAATCCTGGCGTTTTTCAAATCCATTTGGTACCTGGGTATCCTGATGGATGGCCGTAAGGAATATTGGAAGCTTTTCTTCTGGTCTCTATTCCGCTACCCGAAGAAATTCCCGCTGGCCATTACCTTTTCTATTTACCTGTTTCATTTCCGCAAGGTAAGCGCCTCGGCGGGATGAGATAGGGGTTGTGGCTTGACCTGGGGCGAGGATATCTAGTGAGGGATCACGACTTCACAGGAGATATCCTCGCCACTGTTTTTAAGGTTATTCCAATTCGCGATTAACCCATCGACATTAAGATCGGTATTGAAATGAGCCGGCTGCATGGTATTGGTCAGGTTTTTCCAATTCGCCGAGGCCGGTAATATATTTAGCTGGGTGCACACCCCGTCCGTAACCTCTTTCATCCAGGAACCTGTATCGAGGTTGGATGGATTGGCAGCAGGCATCCTGGCAACCACTTCTGAGCCCGTCAAAAGGGTGGGGCTGCCATGATATGGAATACCGCCCAACCAATCGATCCAATGGGCCAGGGCGTTGTTATCCGTGATGAGGGTGCCGGTTGAATGAAAATTATAGCTGTGCAATACCTGGAGAAAATCGGGTGAGAGATCGCCATTCGCGGTCAAGGCAAACTTTTGACCGAGCTCACTGTCTTTGACCTGGTTGTTTTCACTCAAGGAGGGGTATAACAGTAAAAGGGTCAGCTTGGGATTATCGGCGTAATAAAAAACCAACCAGATGCCCACTAACCGCGGGGAAGATGAAGAGAGATCGTCGGCTTGAATCAGGACAACCGTCTGTTGCTGCTGGTTGCCGGTCAAAGTGGGAGAGAAGATAGAGGTGACCGTTGGGGTCGAAGTGGCAGCCAATCCTGTTAATCCCCCCAGGTGAAGCCCTAAATAAAGACAGATGATAAAGGCTATGACTGCAAGAAAGACAACGACCACTTTCATGGTGGATTTAGGCGATCCTTTAAGATATGCTTATTTTGCGGATAGGCGAATGATAGTGGCAGGTTTTGTTCGCGATTATTTTGAGCAATGATCTCCATCAACGAGCTTAAGAAAGGGTGCTGGGGTTTGCCCTGACTGAATAGATAGACGGCTCCTGCATGGGTGATTCTGGCATCGCCAGGGGGATTCAAAGAGTCGAAAAATGCCACGCCGATGTACAACTGCGAACGTAACTGCCGGAAGGCCTGGATTAACCACAGGTTTTGCTCGCTGGGATCAGTGCTTACGGCATGATCTTTTGAACTGATTTTTCCCGAAGGCCAATGAAAACCCGTTAGCCAAAGTATACCCTGATAATGATGATTCGCCAACATCAACTGGCGTATTTCTTCGTAATGCCGGAGGACACGGTGCTCGCCTGGCCCAGGCTCTATTAGCGGGTCGCCGGTCAGGTCGGGCAAGGCCAGGCTGATGACATCCATCGTATGGGCAGCGCCAAGCTGGTACAACGCTTGTAAAAAAGACAGGTCGTCCTGATCCGCAGGAGAGGGATTGGCCAGCGGTAAAGGAGTCAGGCCGGCGGCTACCAATAACGGGGGATGGCTCAACTGAGCTTGTTGGATAGCAGTCCGCGTGGTATTAAACAGGTTAAGATACGCCCTCGCGTTGGGTGCAGCGCCCCAACCCTCCGCCGTGTTGGCGCCAGGATACAGCTCAACAGCCTGTAAAATGCCGGGATACCGGCGGGCCAGGTTCACCACGAACCAGGCGGTTTGTTCGGGGCTGGGCCCACCGGCCGACCTGGCCCAATCGGGTGCGTCGGTCAGTTTGACCAGGACGGGGAGCTGGTATTGGCCGGCCAGGGCCATGACCTGGTCGATGGAAGACAGGTCGGGTTGGAGGGCGGGATCAGGCCAGTGGCGGCCCCAATCCAGGCTCACTGCCAACCAATCGACGGATATCTGAGCGGCATATTGGGTAGCATTGAGCGCATCTGGCCCGTCCGGATCGACCACCATCCCATACCCGAAATCGGGCGAATCGGGGGTGCCCCTGGCTGATTGGACCGGTTGGAATGTCAATTGTAGACCCAGCAAGGTGATAATGATTGCCAGGCCGATCCAGGCGCTCTTTTTCATGTTTATGAGGGAATTTAGTGAATAATCCGGTAATGGGCCAGGCAATAACCGGTAATGAGCCCAAGGCCGCCCCAAGAAAAGATATATATAGAGCCTAAGACCAGTTTACGGCGAAAAATGCCATAAGCTTTTTTCACCGAAGAACGGACAAACAGGGAGTCGCTTAATAAGGGGATGGTTACGTCCCAAAAAGAAAGTTCGAGTTTGTTGATTAACTGGGTCATGTTAACAGTCCTGAGCTTAACGCGAAGTGGTCATTTTGACGATCTTTCCGCGTTCGCTAACCACAACGCGGACCGTACGGGCAATGGCTTTCCCGTTTGCGGTAAGGCCTTTTCCAGAAAAAATAAACAGGTATGATGGAGCCTTTTTAGCGGCGCCTGGCTCACCAGCCGGTTGAAGCTGGATCTTTGGAGCGCAGCCGTTCACTTCAGGAAAGCGCGTGTACACTTGTTGGCAGACAGCATCAACGAACCTGGGTTCCATAAGATATGCCTCGTTTATACGGCAAAGCGCGTGCGCCGGCGGAGAAAAGCGGGTAAATCCAGGTTGGTGGTGGAAGTAGATAACTCGATGGGCGGAACATCCACCGGCGCCTGGGCAGCCACGGGGGCCGACCTGGAGATATCTACCGGGTGGCTCACCTCGGGCTCATAGGTGGGAGGAGGCGGAGGGGGGATCATCTTTTCGGCGCCCACCAGGGTCGATTCTATGGGCGTGGCGCCCAGGCCGGTGACGATTAAGATCGCCTGGACCCGGTCTCCCATGTTTTCATCATTAATCACACCGGGGATAATCTCTGCACTGTTGCCAGTCTCTTCATGTAAATAGTTTAATGCATCCATGACCTCAAAGAAGGTAAGGTTCGAACCACCGGTAAAGTTGACGATCATACCCGCGGCGCATTGGATTGACACCGATTCGAGCAATGGATGGTGGAGCGCCTGGTCAACCGCCTGGCGAGCTTTATTGGGGCCTTGCCCGTAACCAATCGCCATTAATGAGCCGCCACCCAGCGTCATTAACCGGCGGATATGGGCAAAATCGACATTGATCAGGCCGGTTTCGGTGATGATCTCCGCGATACCCTGGATACCCTGGCGAAGCACATCATCGGCCAGGCTGAAGGCAAGGTCGAGAGGTAAATCTTTGGGAGCCACGGTGAGCAAGCGGTCATTGGGGACGGAAATGAGGGTATCGGTAAACTGGCGGAGCTTGGCCATCCCCTGGCGGGCATTCTGTTGCCGCCGGCCGAGCTCAAAAGAGAATGGCGTGGTGACGATGGCAATAGTCACCGCTCCCAAAGAGCGGGCCACTCTGGCAGCGATGGGGATCGAGCCCGTGCCGGTACCGCCTCCCATGCCGGCGGTCAAGAAGACCATATCCGCACCTGATAAGGCTGAACCCAACTCCCGGTAACTTTCTTCCGCGGCTGCTTCGCCGACGGAAGGGTTGCCCCCGGCGCCCAATCCGCGTGTGCTGTGCGGCCCCAGTTGAATTTTCAGCGGAGCCTGGCAATTTTGGAGCGCCTGGTGATCGGTATTGGCGGCGATAAATTCGACACCCGACATCCCCAGCTCGATCATCCGATTAATGGCGTTACAACCACCTCCTCCCAACCCAATCACCTTTAAAACGGGTCGCGCGGGCAAGGAGCTATTCCGAATGGGATTCGAAGACATTGTTGGATTCATGTTCACCTCTCTGCGAGTTGTGTTGCAATACTTGTACCATCTCCACTTATCCGCTCGACCTGGCAACCCGCCTGGCGTAACGCCTCCAGGCTTTCTTCCGGGAAGGAGTGGTGATTGCCAATCACAGTTACATGGGCAGCGTAGGCAGCCTCTTCCAGCGAATAACCTACGGTGGGCTGGTGCTTCTTCATAAACGGGCGGATGATGTCCAGGTGCCAATCCGCCACCCCCCATTCATAGACCGGTAGCAAGACATAATGGGCGATAGGGTGGACTTTTAAATCGTTGAGCTTGATCGTCTTCGCCTGTTTTTTCTCCCGGTTCGCGATCCACTGCTTGAATGCCCCAACCACGGTCAGTGTGTTTCCCTCCGGTTGGAACCAGGCCTGTGATAGGCTGGGGCTGCCCGGGGCTGCGGCTAAAAGCCAGAAATTAGCAGCGATTACCTCAGGTGGCACAGGCTCCAGGCATTTTTCTGGGTTAGCCGGGTCGTCTGCTTCCTCTCCGGCCAGCAACTGGCCGATGGTCAGGTTGGTCTGCGTGTGGATGAGAGGATTGAGCGACGGAGGCTGGCTGATCGCCTGATCGAGGGCTGACCCTACGCCAAAGAGGATCATGGGGCAGGTGTGTCCCAGGGCAGACCGGGCAATAGACTGGTACCAGTCGAAGATTCTGAAACCGCGGTGGTCTTCCTCGTTGGTGGGGGTAAAATAAGGACGGGCGCCAGGCCAGCGTTCGGGCCCGCCTGCACCCCAATTCAGCGATCGCTCTCCCGTCCAGGCATAGGCAGAAAGGGCCATCTGGCTGAGCAGGCCATCCAGGTTGCGCCGTGCAAGGGATTCCAGGGCGGTGTGGAGGAAGGCGGTATCCCAATAACTTCCCCCTGGCTCCAGGGCGGGAAACACCGGCGCCAGGCCGCTTTTTTGCACCACGTCTGCCAGGGGAACGAACCGGTCCAGGAACCGTTCGACCAGGTCTTGCTGGGCCCAGGTGCCACTTGACCAGGCCGAACGGCTGTTAGGCCGGTCGAATAGATCGATATATTGGACGCCCCACCTGGCATAAGAATCCAGCAATGGCTTGAGATCATGGGGAGCGGGTGGGTTGACCAGGGGCAAAGAGAATTGGATGATCGGTTGTATGCCAGCGGCGGTCAGTGCATGGATAAACGATTCTGGAATAGCGCGTTCATAGCTTGACCACATCGTCAGCCATGACGCTCCCAGGTCTCTCAATTCGGGTAGCCAAACCTGGAGATCAGTTTCCCGGTAATGCAGCGTATCCGGAAAATAATGAAAGCCAATCCGAGTATTATGATTGAGATCAGGTTTTTGTTCCATACGATCTTGGGTCAGTGCGGAAAAATATGTGTAAATTTTTGGACGGGCAGGCTAATGGACGCCAGGACAACAGTACGATGGAGATGTAGCAAGTAACATGCCAGATCTCAAGCGGGAACAGGAAAAGGGAGGGGGGCTGCTGCGGAATGCGGGCCGCAATCTGCTATAATAGATGCGTATGATATTGGTCACGGGTGGTACAGGATTTATCGGCAGGGTGTTAATCCGCCAAATGACGTCCCAAGGTTATCCTGTTCGAATGCTGATTCGTCCCTCCAAAAAGTCGCCTAACTTACCCATCGATGTGCCCGTCGAAGTGGCGGTTTGCAGCCTGCGTGATGAAAGAGGGCTGCGCGCTGCCATGAAAGACGTGGATGTGGTGTACCACCTGGCGGGGGTTGAAGGGCATGGCAACCGGGCAGATTTGATGGCAGTGGATATCCAGGGAACTCAATCGGTGGCTAACGCTGCGGCAGAGGCGGGGGTTAAGCGTTTCTTTTACCTGAGCCACCTTGGCGCAGACCGAGGGTCGGCATTCCCGGTGTTTAAGGCAAAGGCCATCGCTGAAAGTTATATTCGCCAGTCCGGCTTGCCATTTACCATTTTACGCACAGCGATTGTCTATGGCCCATACGATCATTTTACGAATGGCCTGGGTGTTTTGATGAATATGCTGCCAGGTGTTTTCCTGGTTCCTGGCGAAGGAGACAGCCTGTTGCAACCGATTTGGGTTGAAGACCTGGTGACCTGCCTGATCTGGTCATTGGACAACCCCAATACGCTCAACCAGATCATTTCAATGGGCGGGCCAGAATATCTCAGCTTCAAGGCTATCTTGCAGACCTTGATGCCGGTGCTGGGGGTAAAACGCTGGCTTTTGCCGGTATCCCCGGCTTTTTTACGCAACCTGACCGCTTTGGTGGAACACACTTTTCCGGGCTTTCCGGTGTCGGTATTTTGGGTCGATTACCTTGCGGCGGATCGCACCTGCAGCCTGGATACACTTCCCCGGTTTTTCGGCCTGTTGCCAGCGCGATTTGAGCAACGCCTGGATTATTTGCACAAAAAGCCCAGGAAGAATCATGATCTTAAGGGTTTATTGAACAGGTTATAATGAGTAGCCTATGAACTCCCACGAACTGTGCATCCATGGTCATTTCTACCAACCTCCTCGCGAGGATCCACTCACCGGCACCATCCCCATTGAACGCGGGGCCGCTCCTTACCATAACTGGAATGAACGCATCAATGCGGAGTGTTACCGGACCAATGCCGAACTGGGTAACTTTGAGAATATTAGTTTCAATGTCGGCCCCACGCTCTTTAGCTGGCTGGAATCAAATGACCCAGGCACCTGTGACCAGGTCATGCAACAAGACAGGGTCAATTTAAGCCTCCATGGGGTTGGAAATGCGATGGCGCAAGGATATAACCACACCATCCTGCCTCTGGCTACCCCCCTGGATAAGGTGACCCAGGTGAGGTGGGGCATTGAGGACTTCAAACATCGCTTTGGCCATGCCCCGCAAGGGATGTGGCTGCCTGAAACGGCGGTCGATTTTGAAACGTTGGAAGTCTTAGCCGATCACGGCATCACCTATACGATCCTGGCTCCCTGGCAGGCGAACGACCCCCAGGTGGATACCAGGCAACCGTATAAAGTGGGGCTATCCCATGGCAGGCATATCCATGTGTTTTTCTATGACCAGGACTTGAGCACACGGGTCAGTTTTGACCCTGTGGCCACCAGCAATGCGGACGAATTCCTGGTGAATTATGTCTTACCCAAATATTATCCCACTCCCCGAGGAGAGGGCGAAGACCAGTTGGTGATGATCGCATCCGATGGGGAACTGTACGGGCATCACCAGCAGTTCAGGGATAAGTTTCTCAAACACCTGGTGAATCATTCAGCGGCTGAGCACGGGATTAAAATCACTTACCCGGGCTTATGGCTGAAAGAACACCCGGTCAACAATTGGATCGGGGTCCGCGAAAACACCTCCTGGAGCTGTCTCCACGGGGTAGTGCGGTGGGAAGGGAACTGCGCCTGCACGCCAGGCGGGCAGTGGAAGGCTTCTTTACGCCAATCCCTGAACCAGGTGGCTTCCTGGCTGGATAAGATTTACCGCGATAGCCTTCGCCCTTACCTGGATGATCCCTGGGAGTTGCGCCATGGCTATATCCGGGTTTTGTTAGGCGAAGTGGGAGTCGAAGAGTATATCCGGAGCGCAATAGGGCGCACGGTTGGTGAAGATGAAGTCAGCCAGATTGCGCTCTTATTAAAATCGCAATTCGAACGCCAGCGCATGTTTACTTCTTGCGGCTGGTTTTTTGATGACTTTGACCGGATTGAGCCCACGAATAATGTGGCGCATGCAGCGCAGGCGGTCTGGCTGGCTTACCAGGCCAGTGGAACCCGTTATGCTGATGAAGCCAGCCGGATGTTGCGGAGTGTCAAGAGCCGGCGCACGGGTTTGCGCGGCGACGAGGTGTTTTTCGAAAAATACCTGATGGCCGAAAATCACCGTGCGCCAGCCTCGGGTTACTTGAGCGCCTCAACCAGCCTATCAACCTGATAATTCGAGCTCAATTCAGCCTTTTGTAGCTCGAGAACAATGTCATAACACGCCAGAACTTGCTCAACGACGTGGGTGACGCTGTTCTCCGGGTCGCTCACCGCTTCCATGACCGCCAGGAACATCATCCACCATACCAAATTATCGAAGGCTTCTTTGTTGAACCACAAGAGGCCTTTGTAGCGGTTGATTTGCAGGAAGTTTTGCACATCCTGGTCGTTCAGCCAGCTCTCCAGGATCTGGGCAACTGGCTGGCGGGCCATCTGGCTGAACCAGTTTTGGTGAGACACCAGGACTTTGAGCGTATTGACCAGGTGGATCGTGGTGTCCCAGTCCATGCCCAGGTCTTGGGCGGTGCTGGTGACAATGCGGCCAAGCAGCCATTCATCGATCCAGCTCCGGCTTTGAGTTTCATACGATTTCCGGTTGACCTCTTTACCCAGATCGCCAGTAAATAACCAGCTTATGCTGGTCGTCCAATATTCAGCGTTGGCATTTAACCGGCTTTGCAAGGCTTTGAACGCGAGCGTATACTGGCGCGATCCCGGGAAGGGATACTTATTGGGCAGATCGGCCAATTCCAGCCAGGCCTGGACGTGGTTTCGCCTTTCTTTGATGATCTCCGTGAGATCTTCTTGCCCGCCGGCAACCTGCTGGATTTCTTCAAACAGCCGGCGTGATTTCTGGTCGATTTCATCTAACAATGGTTGATAATCAGTCTCTCCGACCGGAGACGATTTGAACTTCATCATCCAGCGGAACATTCCCGCATTGACCAGCTCGCGGTAGGGTTGGTGGATAGGAGCCAGGAAAAGTTCTCGCAAGGCTTCATCAATGCTGGGAACGCCTCTCCCGTTCAGGTAAGAGTTAAGCTGGCTGAACTGGTGCCATTGGTTATCATCGACCTGGCGGAAATCCAGGAAAACGTGGCACTTATAGGCATCCATGGAGACGAACAGCCCTTTATCGTGGATCTCCTGGCAGCTCCGGATATATTCGAGCCCGGTAAAGCTATCTTTGAAGATGATGAAATGATGGTCATCACCCACGAGACCTAACCCTTCGGCCAGGGTTTTCTGCACCATTTGTTTCTTGTCGCCTGGCTTATTCTTGTCCAGGTAAGCTGCCGAGACCTTGATCCAGCCCTGGGTTGAGGTAAACTTATTCTGGTAAATGACCAGGGCATGTTCGTTTCCCGCGGCGTTCGAATAGGCGATCACATCCTCGTTAACAAAACCATCGGGCGTATAAAAATCATACAGCAGGAAATGATCCACGCCAGCGAACAGGTAGCGCCGGTGGAGCAATGGAAATATCTCCCGCTCATGACGCCTGACCAGGTCCTGGTCGACCTGCTCATCCCAGTAAGCGTGCCTGAACTCCATGCCGTATTTCTCGGTAAAGCCTTCGACCTGGCCGTGGCCAAACATGGGCAGGCCGGGCATCGTGCTCATGAGCGTGCAGATGCCAATATATTTATCGCCTTTACCGAACTGGTCGACCGCGGTGCGTTCATCCGGGTTGTTCATGAAATTGACGTAGCGCTTGAGAATTTCGGGGTCAAATTCAAGGGTGTTTTTGATCAGGGAGCGGTAATTCGAGTTTTCTTCATTGCGTAGCATATTCATGAAAGCCGAATTGTAGACCCGGTGCATTCCAAGGGTGCGAACAAAATAGCCCTCCATTAACCAGAAGGCTTCGGCCAGCAGGAGGGTGTCGGGCACTTCTTGCGCGACCCGATCGACCACTTCACGCCAAAACTCGACCGGCATGGCGGCATCGAGCTGATCTCGGGTCATCCCAAATTCAGCGCGTGAGGGGATAGCGCCGCCGGTGCCAGGTTCAGGGAACCATAAACGCTGGTAATGCTTTTTAGCCAGGGTCATCGCCGCATCGAAGCGGATGATGGGGAATTTGCGGGCAACGTGCAATATCGTCTGGATCACGGCTTCCCGGACTTCCGGTTTCAAGTAGTTCAATTGGGCCGTGTCATTCCAGGGCATACTGGTGCCATCGTTGCCATGGTAAATGAAGCGAGTATCGCTGTTGGAGCGGTCATAGCGTTTAAAGACCACGGCGGCATCATTGCGTGAGTAATAATGATCTTCCAGAAACAGGCCAACATTGGGTTGGTTGGATAAATCTGGGCCGTTGAAGGAATAAGACGGGAATGGGCTGTAATTCAGGGAGACAAACCAATCTGGATGCTCCATCACCCAGTTGGAATCCAGGCCCATGTGGTTAGGCACCATATCGCTGGCCAGGCGGATGCCTCGCTGCCAGGCTCGATCGCGGAGGTTGTTGTAGGCTTCCTCACCGCCCAGGTCATTGGCAATGTCGTAGCTTGCCAATGAATAAGCCGAGGCTACCGCTTCCGGGTTGCCGCATAATTGCTTAATCTTCTGAGAGGCGGTACTGCGTTCCCATAAACCGATCAACCACAGCCCGGTGAACCCCCAGCGGGCCAATTGATCGAGCTCCTCGTCCGGGATCAGATCGAGGCGGTTGATGGCGCGCTGGTATTTTTTGGAAAGCTGGTCAAGCCAGACAAAGCTGTTCTTCGCAATTAACACCAACCGCGGCATCCATTCTTTGTCCTGGCTGAAACGCTCTGGCTCTGCCTGAATCTGGCCGAAATGGGGCACCGGGGAGGTGCCGGGAGCGCCGAGGAAGCGAAGCGTCTCTTCTTCTTTTATGAAATCCAGGCTGCCTAACAGGCGGTAGAGCAACCGGCCTAACAGCATGCCCCATCGCTGGCGGATGTAATCCAACTGGCCTGAGAGCGAATAGGGGACGGCAATAGCCGGGGAGCGCAGCATATCGATCAAATTTTGGTTATCCGGGCCGAAACGCGGTTTATCATCGAAGAATTGGTGCAGGCCTTCTATCACCGGCAGATAAACGGTCTCTTTACGCAGGCTAGAATCATCAAATAACTCATCATAAGGCTGGGTAGCCGGGTTCGTGGTGGTGAGCCATAATGCCAGGAGTTCTTCGAGCAAGAGCACGCGGTTAGAGACCCCCTGGGTTTGGCCAGAGAAATATTCATCCGGGGCTATTTCCTGGCGGTAAACTGCCGGGGGTGGAAAGTCATCCATGAAGCGACGCAAGGCCTGATCTACCTGCGCATGGCCAATGGTTTCGTATAGCTTGTTAAGGGCTTGCTGGAGGATGTCCGGTTGGGTCTGGTCGCGATAAAGTCCGATGACCATGTGCATGATTTCATCGATCAAGCCCAGCGCGTTAATACTTCCCGCCCGGATGGCCTGCTCAGGAAAAGTAACCAGGTCTCGTTTTGCATTGATTTTCTGAGCAAACAGGCGAGCCCCGTGAAAATTGGTGAAAATGACGTTACCGTTGGTTGCAAATAATGACTGGTCAAACTGATAACGATCTCGAGCCTTACGAGATACATGAAATTCCCTCATGGCAATTTCCTCCTTCTGACCATCCGGATTATTAAATTCATTATAGCATCAAAGCTATTTTGCTATATAAGCCCGGGTAGGGCAATCCATTCTCCTGCCTGGTTGGCAAACTCGATTTGATCGCGAAGGACGGACTTTTCAACTAACTTTTTTATCGCCGGTGTGATTTGATCCGGATTCCAGCTAAACACCCTGGCCAAATCCTTCACTCTTACCGCGCCTACCGATCGAAGGTAAACCTCGATCAAGTGCGCCCTGGCATCATGCTCCTGGATGAACCGGGCTCGCTCAGGGATGTCCGGGAAATGGCGTGGGACGATATCATGGACGTAGGCATAATGCCATGAGCCTGCATCGCAAACCCCCACCGGCAGGATTTTAAAATCGACCATCAGATCATCTAACGCGCGGTTGAAGCGGGTGTTGCTCTCGTTGCTGGTGAGATGAGCGGCTTTACGCAGGGAAATCGTGTCCAGAGGCCCCTCCTTCAGCAAGGCTTCGTAAACCAGTTTAGCCTCCAGGGTGAGCTGGCCCTGCATATACTGATCCAGGTAATCTTCTTCAGGCGCGCCGTAGTTGGCGGTGAGAGCATAGAAGTAGGGGGCGTGCTGCAAGGAAACAAAGGTATTTCGCCGGTGAATAATGCGGGCGTAATACCACTGCTTCTTTCCCAACATGGAGTCTTTCCAACCCCAGGTGATGTGCCCAGGGTCGTCATGCTCGTCCGGCACCGGGCGGTCTCCGGCCACGGCAGCCCATAGGCTGGGTAAAAGGATGCCTTTGATCGGCCAAAAAGCCACAATGCCCTGAGCGTTAACAAAATCGATGGCTTGTTCGACCGTGCGAAGGCGAGCGTTCGCCTCTAGATGAAAGCTCTTTTGCCGGTATTCCAAAACAGGCTCGAAGGAAGCGATAGACATATCGGGTTTGCCGGGCTATGCGCGTTTCAAGATATGGGTGACAATATTCGACCCGCTGCCCCCGATGTTTTGGGCCATCCCGATACGCGCTCCATCTATCTGTACGCCGCTGGCCTGGCCGCGCAATTGGAGCACGCTTTCGACGATCTGGTACATCCCGGTGGCGCCCACCGGATGGCCCCTGGCTTTCAGCCCGCCGCACGTGGCGATCGGTATTCTGCCATCCGGGCGAATGTCGCCTTCCAGGGCCAATCGCGGGCCCTGCCCGCGTTCAGCGAAGCCGCAGGCTTCCAGGGAAAGGGCAGCCATGATGGTGAAAGCATCATGCAGCTCAAAAAAGTCAATCTCTTCAGGCTTTACGCCAGCCTGCCGGTAGGCCTCGGCTGCTGAAGATTCGGCGGCGCGTAGCCATAAAGGATCGCGCCGGCTGTGGACGGCGATCGAATCGGTGGCAGAAGCCGACCCAACTACCGTGATTAACGGCGAATGGGATGAGGCGAGTGTATCAGCGGGGACCAGCACCGCGGCTGCGGCGCCATCGCCCATGGGCGACGCGTCCATTAAATTAATGGGGTCCGAAACCATTGGCGATTTCTGATAACCGCTTTCAGAAAGGGCTTCCTGAAAGCGGGCATTCGGGTTTTTCATCGCGTTGGCATGGGCATTAATCGAAAAATTGGCGAAATCGTTGTGCTTCCAGCCGTACTCGTGCAAGTAACGCTGCATGACCAGGGCATTGATCGCGACGAAAGAAAGGCCCTGCTCCAATTCCCAATCCGCGTCAGCGGCGGTTGCCAGGGTGGCGGTGATCTCAGCGTTGGGAGAATCGGTCATTTTCTCGGCGCCGACCACCAAGGCGCTTTCCAGCTCACCCGAAGCCACCGCCATTAATCCTGCCCGGAAGGCAGAGCCGCCAGAGCTGCAGGCAGATTCAAGCCGGAGGGCCTCGGAATAGCGCAGGCCGATCCAATCGGCTAACCAGGTGCCCAGGTGCTGCTGGTGGTTAGCGGAGCCAGAGAGCATGTTCCCCACGTAAATGGCATCGACGGATTCCCGCCTGGCGTCATTCAATGCCGCCAGGGCGGCTTCACCCGCCAGCTCCCTTAATGATTTATCCCAATGCTCGTCCACCCGGGTTTGGCCGACGCCAATGACTGCAATCTCGCGCATCGCTTTCATGCCTTTCTCTGTGATAGAGTGGATCTTATAGCCTTTATCTCCACTCTGTAACCGATCCTTTGCTCCTATTATAAAGAGGAGCGCTATCAACTCCTATCAAGTATAATCGAAAAAACCTGGATGACTTACCAGCCAGGATTTCCTGCAATTGAGAAGATGCGATGGCAAAATTAAAAGCAGTGAGCCTTGAGTGCGCCATTGGGTTCAGTTGGGTCTGCCTGGTGATTATGCTGGCCGGCTGCAGCGTCCCAGTGAGCCAACCGCTGGCAACAGCTCCAATCCCGGCGTACCCCCTGCTTGCCAGTACGCCGTCCAGGGTGGTTTTACCTGCCAGCCCCACGCCATTTTTGCCTGCAGCCAATACCCCCACCGCGAAGCCTGTATTTTCCATCTGGATTAATCCCGCCGTGCCGCAGGGATTGTCCCATTCGATCCGGCTGGCAGCTCCCCTTCAACCTGTTGAAAAGCAAGAATCCGCCCTCTTTCAGGTTGATTTTTCGGCGGCAGCGGATGGGAATTTACCTGTCCTTAAAGAGGCGACCTGGATTTATGCCCTGGTTGCGCCTTTTCCAACCCTGGTCGATGGGGTGACGAGGGATGACTTGCTCCAGGCCTGGCGAGGAACTGCCGGTGGCGATTTTAAGGGCCGTCCGATCCTGTTGGATCAGAATACACTGGATGTCTTTCAAACGATCTGGGGTATGCCGGGGAGCCAGGCCGTTCGCGTCCTACCGGCGGAACAGTTGTTGGATGTGGCCTGGGGAGAACGCCCATCCTGGGCGCTGGTTCCGTTTGAATCGCTTGAGCCCAGGTGGAAAGTGCTGGCAGTGGATGGAATGTCGCCGTTGCAAAAAGATTTTTCGGCAGACGGCTATTTTCTGTCCGTACACCTGGCCTTGATGGGCCAGCCGTCCGGATTAGTCGCTTTGAAAAAGAACGCCTCCATCGATTTGGCCTCTCTGGTTCCTGCCACCAACCGCGATCCCCAAAAAATGACCGTGGTGATTATGACCGGCGTGACCGGCCTGGTCAGGGCGCTGGCTTACCGCATGGAAATCCGGAGCATCACCTATCCGGGAGAAGCCATCGCTGGCTGGTTGCGGAGCGCGGATTTCACCCATATCAGTAATGAGGTTTCCTTTACCTCGACCTGCCCCTATCCTCAGCCTTTATCGCTTAGCCTGCTCTTTTGCAGCCGGGAGAGTTACCTGGGGTTGTTGGATTATGTGGGGGCGAACATCATCGAGCTGACCGGGAATCACAACCTGGACTGGGGGGAGGAGGCCGCGCTCAATACTCTCGACCTGTACCAGCAGCGTGGCTGGCATACGTTTGGCGGCGGGCGGAACCTGGAGGACGCCCAAAAGCCGCTGCTGATTGACCACCACGGTAATCGCCTGGCCTTTATCGGCTGTAACCTGGTTGGCCCCGTGGAAGCCTGGGCCACGCCGGATCACCCTGGCGCAGCCCCGTGTGGCGATAAGGGCTGGATGGTATCTCAAATCAAGGCGGTGAGGTCAGCAGGGTACCTGCCAATTGTCACCTTCCAATATTCTGAAAATTATACCGATACGGCTGGCTACCAGGAGAAAGCCGATTATCGCAGCATGGTGGATGCAGGCGCCGTGATTGTGGATGGCAGCCAGGCGCACACCCCGAAGGGAATGGAATTCTATCAGGATGGTTTTATCCATTATGGGTTGGGCAATCTGTTTTTTGACCAGATGGAGGTCCAGGTGGGGGATAAGCTGGTTACAACGACCCAGGATGAATTTATCGACCGCCATGTTTTTTATGCCGGGCGGTATATTGGGGTCGATTTGCTGACTGCTCGCCTTGAGAATTGGGCCAGGCCCCGCCCCATGAGCGAATCTGAGCGCAATGCGTTTTTAAAAGTTATTTTTGCTGCGAGTGGATGGTACAATGAGCCATGACAAGTCGATGATAAGGAGGCCAGTATGCAGATATACGATGTGACGCTAGGCGTACAGCCTGATATGCCCGTTTGGCCGGGCGATCCCAGCGTAACCCTTGAAAGGGCGAAGAAGATAGAAGAGGGCGCCAATTCCAATGTTTCACACCTGGATATGGGCGTCCATACCGGAACCCACGTGGATGCGCCTGTCCACTTCCTTCCTGGCCAGACCGGGGTGGATCAGTTGTCCCTGGATGTATTGCTCGGCCCAGCGCTGGTGGTGGAGCTCTCAGCTGAAACAGAGCAAATCACCGCCGATGTGGTCCATCATGCCCATATCCCATCCAACACCCGGCGAGTGTTATTTAAAACCCGCAATTCAGCGTTCTGGGAGCGGGGCGAAAAAGCTTTTCAGCCCGGCTTTTGTGGGGTTGAGGCAGATGGCGCCCAGGCGTTGGTGGACCTGGGTATCCAATTGGTCGGGATCGATTATCTTTCTGTCGCGCCCTATCATAAGAGTCGCCCAACGCATGAGATATTGTTGAAAGCTAAAATGGTCATTATCGAAGGGCTGAACCTGGCTGGCGTGCCAGCCGGCCTGTACCAGTTGTATTGCCTGCCGGCCAGGCTGGTGGGCAGCGATGGCGCCCCTGCCCGTGTCCTCTTGATGGGTGATTAAGCCAGGAGCGTGTAGCCGCCATCGACCACAATCACCTGGCCGCGGATCATGCTGGCCCCAGGTGTGCACAAAAAGGCCACCACCTCGGCCACGTCCTGTGGATTGACCAGCCTCCCTGCCGGCGTCCGGCCTGCCAGGCGGGTAATCAGGTCCTGGTCCTGGAATACCATAAAATGTTTCAAGGCGTCCGTCTCAACCACCCCGGGAGCGACGGCATTTACCACAATATTAAAGGGAGCCAGCTCAACGGCCAGGTAGCGGGTGAGCGCCTCCAACGCAGCTTTGCTGGCTCCTACGGTGATGTAATCAGGCATCACCCGGTTTGAACCGGGGCTTGATATATTCACCATGTATCCGCCCCCCTGTTTTTCCATGAGGGGGGCTGCTTTTTGAGCCATGAAAAGGACCGAGCGAGCGTTCACGTTCATGGTGCCATCCCAGCCCGAGGGGGTCTGCTGCAGGGCCGGGCGGTTGAATCCGATCGCGGCGTTATTGATCAAAATATCCAATTTTCCAAAGCGGGTCGACAATTCATTGAACAATGCATCGATCGCTTCCATCTTTCCGACGTTAGCCCGGAAGATATAAGCCTCCCTCCCCATGGCCTGGATCAGGCCAGCCGTCTCCAGCGCAGGGGCCTGGTTATGCACATAGTTCACCATGATATGGGCGCCCAGGTGGGCGAGCTGCAGCGCAATCACGCGGCCGATCCCTCTGCCGGAGCCGGTGACCAGGGCAATTTTATTTTCAAGAGGCAAAACTGGGTTCATCGTTTATTCCTTAAGTCAACAGAATGGGCGGAAACACGATATTCTCGAGCGCAGCCGCGCTTTCGGATTCAAGCCGATCCAGGCGACTCTCAACGGCCTGGTAATCTTCAATCAATTGGGCGAGGTTCACGCCGCGGCACCGGCCAGGAAATGGGTCTAACCAGCCCCGGCAGAGCTTGAACATCTTTCGCGCGCCGGTTATATTGCCGCGCTGGATGTGGTAATACCCAACGGCCACCTGTAAGATGCCGCGGTAAAGATCTCGAATAGGCCCTTTTTCCTCTTTCCAGGCGGTTTCAAGCGCTTCGTGAGCCTTAAAAAATTCCTGGCGGTTAAACAATTGAATGCCCAGCCTTGCCAGAGGATGGAGGTCTTGTTCGCAATCTGGGATACCGCCTGGATGATCCGCCGGGGTTAAGGTCATTCCCCCATTATAGCATCGGCGCGCGCGAGCTTTTTCGATGGGCCAGTCGATTGGCTCGCTCCCTTTAATAAAGGCTATTTCGATTCACTTAATTGACCCTGACGGGAAAGAAAGGTAAAATTCAGCCCAGGATTGCTGAGGTCTTATTGTCCAATCGTGGTTATCATCTCAATCCAGCCATTGTGGTTGGTCTCATTGTTTTAGCGGTTACCGGCTTAACCTGGGCGAATAACCGTTTCGTCCGACCCATCCCCGGCCAGGACGATTTTACGACGGGCTGGTTTGCGGCCAATATGTTTTTAATGAAGGGAATCAGCCCTTATGACGTGCGAGTGACCCAGGCTATTCAAAGTTTCGAGGGCAGCAGCCAGGCCTTGCCAACCGGGCATCCCCTCCCGCCCCGCTTTACGGAGCCTTTCTATGCGCTGCTCATTTTTGCGCCATTCAGCCTGGTCGATATTCATCTGGCCAGGGCTTTATGGCAAACAGTGATAGAGCTCAGTTACCTGCTGGCCGTGAGCGGATTCGTTTCCCTGACGGGTTGGAAGATCAGCCCATGGGCTTTAGGCATCCTGGTGGGATGGGCTATTTTCTGGTACAACGGCGCTCATGCCATGTACCTTGGCCAGTTATCGATCCTGGTCATTTTCATGATGGTCGCAGCGATGGTGCTGTTCCAGGGCGGGAATGAAGGAGGGGCTGGCTTTCTGATGGCCCTTTCGCTGGTAAAACCCGAATTGAGCCTGTTGGTCGTGATGTTTTTCTTTGCTTGGGCCCTATCGACTCACCGGGTGCGATTTTATGGCAGCTTCCTCGCCAGCCTGGCGTTCCTGTTTACGGTCACCCTGATTCTGGTTCCAGCCTGGCCGCTTCAATGGGTTGGCGCGATGGTGAATTCGGCAGGCCACCCGGATTGGTACAGCTCGGCCTTTTCCAGGGCAGCGTTTGCCCTGCCGGGGATCAAAAAGCCTCTCTTTGCCGTGCTTCACATTGGCTTTGGCCTGTTTCTGTTGGTAGAATGGCTGCTCGCTTTAAAGAAAGATCAGAAGCACTTTTATTGGGCCTGGCTTTTGACCTTGACGATATCGGCGCTCATCGTCCCGAGGAGCAATACCAGTGTGACCCTTTTGATCTTGCCGGTCGTGTTCCAACTGGCACAGATCTGGCAGACTCGTTGGAGAAAGGCAGGCACCCTTTTAACCAGCGCCATGCTGGTTCTCATCCTGTCAGCCTCCTGGGCCCTGGCCTTGCCTGCCTTGCAGCACGGTTATCCGGAGCCGCTGGCGTTGTTCATTCTGCCCCCGCTGCTGGGCCTGGTGGTTTTGATATGGATCCGGTATTGGGTGATCCGGCCTTCGAGGTTGCCACTCGACCTGATGCGAGACCTGGATTAAGGCTGAGGGGATAGGGAGGTACTGCGGAGGTTTCAGGGGAGGAGATTGGAATTGAGCTATACTGAAATTGGACGGGGTGATATAATCTTTGGGATTTCCTATCTAGATCCCAACCATAGAGCGACCCTTCCATTCTTATATTGACCTGGGAGAAATGATATGGTCGAAGATGAAGTCAATACAAAGGTTGATCCTCGAGAAGCCTTTCAAGAGGAAATTGCGACTGAGCTAGAGCAATCTCAGCGGGCTTTGAAGGAAATCACCTTGATGCTGGAGCAGAACCAGCTTGAATTGAATAAGCTGACCCAACGGAATACGGCTATCATGGTGCATTTACAGCAGGTTCAGGCCCAAATCGAAGGGTTGCCCCGCGCGGATATCCGCTCGGCGTATGAATCCGCGCTGGATGCTCAACAACGTTTGTTTGGCATGCGCTACCAGTTGGATAAACTACAGAGCGACCAGGCGCATTTACAACGCTTGATTGCCTTGCTGAGCCAAATGCAGAAGATGATGCCGGGTGGTGCGCCCTCTGAGATAGCCCTCGATGGAGGAAATTCCAGCACGACGCTCGAGATGTTGATCAACGCGCAGGAGGCCGAGCGCCAGCGCCTGTCGCGGAAAATGCACGATGGCCCGGCCCAGGCTCTATCTAATTTCATACTGCAAACTGAAATTGCCATGCGCCTTTTTGATGTCGACCCGGCCAAGGCAAAAGAAGAGTTGAGCGGCCTGAAGGTAGCGGCAACTGAAACCTTTCAAAAGGTGCGGAACTTTATTTTTGATCTTCGCCCGATGATGCTGGATGATCTTGGCCTGGTGCCTACCATGAAGCGGTACATGGACACCTTCAAAGACCAGACCGGGATTGATGCGATGATCACTGTGGTGGGGACTGAACGCAGGCTCGAACCTTTCCTGGAAGTGATGCTCTTTCGTTCCTTGCAAGAATTGATGGGAAATGCCGCTCGCCATGGCCAGGCGACCATGGTGAAAGTCCAGGTCAGCCTGGATGATACGTCAGTCAAAATTAATGTAGATGACAACGGCAGGGGATTTGACCCAGGAAAAATTGGTGAGAACGGTGGCCTGGGATTAAAAGTGATCAAGGAACGGGCCGAAATGTTAGGCGGGCATCTCAACGTAAACTCAGTCATTGGCCAGGGCAGCCAGGTTGAGATGCAAATTCCGGCAGTTTTTGCCCATTAAACCCTGGAAAGTTTGTTCCATTTATGCCGGTCCGCTGGTAAAATTCGTCTGGTTTATTTCTTCTCAATGATGACGCCGGAATGGGTGAGCTGACCAGTTCCCCCTAAATGGATTGGGAAGTAAGAAAAAATCTTATCAGGAGAGTTGTGTGATGTCTAGGACCCTTGGTATTTTAACGGGGGGGGGTGATGTACCCGGTTTGAATCCTGCGATGAAAGCCGTGGTTTTAAATGCATTGGAAGCGGACTATAAGGTTATTGGTATCCGGAGAGGGTGGGCTGGCCTGCTTAATTACAACCTGGATGAACCCTCAACGCATGACTATTACACGCGCAATTTACAGCGCGAGGACGTCCGGACGATTGATCGCACCGGGGGCACTTTCCTTCACACCTCTCGCACCAATCCGCAAAACGTACGCGCCAAGAATATTCCATCCTTCCTTATGAACTCATCTTTCGGAAAAGTGATCGACTCAGAAGGAACCATGGATTTCACCGATTACGTACTTAAGGTCATTGAGCACCTGGGGATCGATGTCCTGGTGCCCATCGGGGGGGATGACACCTTGAGCTATGGGGTCAGGCTGCACAAGGAAGGCGTTCCTGTGATCGCGCTTCCCAAGACGATGGATAACGATGTGTTTGGCACGGATTATTGCATCGGCTTCTCCACCGCCGTCACCCGCAGCGTTGAATTTATTACCAACATGCGCACGTCGGTTGGCTCGCATGAACGCATTGGCATCGTTGAGCTTTTCGGCCGCAACTCGGGAGAAACCAGCCTGATCAGCGCCTACCTGTCTTATGTGGATCGGGCCATTATTCCTGAAGTTCCTTTCGACGTGAACAGGCTGGCAGAATTATTGCTGGAAGATAAGCGGAGCAATCCATCGAATTACGCCATCATGACCATCTCAGAAGGCGCCATCCTTACCGGCAGTGATGTCGTGGAGACCGGTGAGGCGGATGCGTTTGGTCATCGTAAACTGGGCGGGGTAGGCCAGCTAACTTCGGATTTGATCAAGCAAATTACCGGGCAAGATATCATGTATCAGCAGGTTGCTTATCTGATGCGTTCCGGCGCCCCCGATTCCCTCGACCGGATGGTCGCCATGTCGTTTGGAAACCTGGCCGGCCAGTTGCTCCGGCGTAAAGAGACTGGTAAAATGGTGGCGTTGCATGGCGGCAAATACACCACGGTACCGATTGATATGATCCTGACTGGAAAAAAGCGCGTTGATGTCCCCAGTTATTATGATATCGAATCTTACCGTCCAAAGGTCAAAGACTTCATGGGCGTTCCCATGTTCTTGAGTTAGTCGTTCGGGTTACGGATTTAAAAATAGAGGAAACGAGGATTTACGCATGAGTACTCCATTGCACGAAATACTGAGCCAGCTAGATGATAGCCTGGTTGTCGCTCAAGGCTCGGTGAAAGTAACCAACCCTGCCCGTTTCAGAGCAGTCGTGCACAAGCTGGCCAAATTATCGGCATTAGGTAGCGGACAAACGCAGGGCCTGGCGCGTTACCTCACCCGTTCAGCCGCCCTTCAATTAGGAATCTACCCGGCTTCGATTAACCCATTGTACATGGCTCGCGGTCGCGGGGAAATCCCCTTTACGTTTACCACGCCAGCCTTTAACTTGCGCGTGTTATCGTTCGACGCGGCCAGAGCCATGTTTCGCGCTGCCCAGGCGCTCAATGCAGGGCCTTTTATCTTCGAGATTGCCCGCTCTGAAATTGGTTACACCGACCAAAGACCGTCCGAGTATGCCACATCGGTCCTGGCAGCCGCGATTTCTGAGGGCTACAAAGGGCCCGTTTTTATCCAGGGAGACCACTTCCAGGTATCGGCTAAACGATACAACGGCGATCCCCAAAGCGAAGTTGAGACTCTCCGCGGGTTAATCCGTGAAGCCATTTCGGCCGGTTTTTACAATATCGACGTGGATACCTCGACCATGGTAGACCTCAATCAGCCTACCGTGGCCGGGCAACAGGTATTAAATAACCAGTTATCGGCCATTTTCACCACGTATATCCGATCCGTGCAGCCCCGTGGTGTGGATATATCCATTGGGGGCGAGATCGGCGAAGTGGGCGGCCATAACTCCACCGAGGAAGAATTGCGGGCTTACCTGGATGGTTTCCTGGCAGAGCTGAACAACCAGATTACGGGAATTGCTGGATTGAGCAAAATCAGCATCCAGACCGGCACCCATCATGGAGGCGTGGTCCTTCCTGATGGCTCCATCGCTCAGGTCAATGTGGACTTCGATACGATGCTAAAACTCAGCCGGATAGCCCGCCAACAATATGGGCTGGCCGGCGCTGTGCAGCATGGCGCTTCTACCCTTCCAGAAGATGCCTTTGGTAAGTTTGTGGAGGCTGAAACTTGCGAAGTTCACCTCGCGACCAATTTCATGAACATGTTCTTTGACATGATCCCGGATACCCTGCGCAAGGACATTTATGCGTATATTGATGCGAAATATGCAGGAGAACGCCAGCCCGACATGACAGATGAACAGTTTTATTATAAGAACCGTAAAAGCGTCGTTGGGCAATTTAAGGCGGCCTCCTGGGAGCTGGATGCTGAAATCAAGGCCAGGATCAGCCAGGCCTGGGAAGGCCAGTTCAAGCAGTTGTTTCACCTGTTGGGGTTGGAAAATACACGACGGTACGTGGATACCATCATCCAACCCGTAGAAATTAAGCCCGACCTGAAATATTACCTGGGTGAAGCAGCAGGCATCGAAGATGTAAGCGACCTGGCTGATTAATTTCAGCGATTGAAGGATGATATCGATGGGATGGTATCCGCGAGAATACCATCCCATCCTGTATTTTATAAGGAGGTGCGCCCATGCCAAAAAGCGACCAGGGGGTTACCCTCGACCGGTACATGGTGATACCCAGGACTCTTATTTTTATCACCCGAGGCGATGCTGTTTTATTATTGAAAGGATCGCCGGCAAAACGGCTATGGGCTAACCAGTATAACGGCGTTGGGGGCCACGTGGAGCAGGGAGAAGATGTCAGGACGGCCGCAGAGAGAGAATTACTTGAGGAGGCCGGCCTGGTGGTGGCCGATCTCTGGCTGGCTGCGGTGATCGTGGTAGACACCGGGCAGAATCCTGGCATCGCTATATATGTCTTCCGGGGAGAAAGCCAGGATGGGACGCCAGTCGACTCGGTGGAAGGAACCTTAGAATGGGTGCCGTTGCACCGGCTGGGAGATTATGCCCTGGTTGAAGACCTGCCAATCTTGCTGCCAGCGATCATGGCGCGAAGGTCGGGACAGCCGCCGCTTTCAGGGCGTTACGCCTATGACGATCAGGACAGGCTAACCATTACCTGGGGGTAACGCCAGGCGGTAAAAAACCAACAGGGTGCTGCCATACCGCCTCTGATCGAATTCGGAGAAGTGGGCCAGGGGAATGGCCTGGTATTCGAGCGGGTCAATCTGGACGATGATCCAGCCATCTGGGGCCAGCCAGCCAGGGTTGGCATCCAGCTCCACCAGCATGGCCTGCCATAACCCTTTGTATTGCGGCGGCGCGATGAAAATGTAGTCAAAGAGGCGATCGGGCGGCTGGCGAATCACTATGAAAGCGTCATTGTGAAGGACTTCTGCTGGCGCTGACAGGTGGGTGTGGTCCAAATTAGATTTGACCGTCTGGACGGCTGGGCGGTTTTTATCGATAAAACGAACCCACGCCGCTCCCCGGCTGAGGGCTTCGATCCCTACGCTGCCGGTGCCGGCAAACAGATCCAGTAACGTCGCCCCCTGGATATCACTTCCCAGGATATTGAACAAGGCTTCTTTGACCCGATCGGTGATCGGCCGGGTGATATCGCCAGGAACAGCCTGGAGGCGAAAGCCTTTGGCTGTGCCCGAAATGATCCTGGGATTGCTCATGGATAATGGTCCCTTAATGGCGCTGCTGCCCGGCTGGCATGGAGGATGGCTTAACCCTTGCCCAGTAACGCGCGCAATTCCTCTTCTTCTTCCAGTTGTTTGTGGAAAAAATCCTTGATAAATTGAGAGCGCCTCAGGCGCAAAGACAGGGGCGCGACGGTTTTCAAATCTTCCAGGGTCACGAGGGTGCGGGCATCCGCAGCGGTGAAAGCGCGAGCAGCCTCGAAAAGGGTAATTTCGGCCCGCAAGGAGTCAATTTTCAGGGATTGTACCAGGTGGATCCCTTCCTGAGCCACTTCGCGGGGTATCTCAACCAGGGGCAGGCTGTCACGAGCGGCTTGAATTTCAGCCCGGGCCTTCTCGGTCGTTTCGGCATATTGAGCGATCATTTCGCGCGGATTGTCATGATAAATGCGAACCCGGCGGTAGGCTTCGAAGCGCTCATCCGGGTCAGGCAGCCCTGCCACCAGGGCACGCAGGCCAAAGCGATCCATGATCTGGGGGCGCAAGAAACCTTCCTCTGGGTTCATTGACCCGATCAGGTTGATCCTGGCCCGGTACTTGGCTGAAATGGGGCCTCGCCGAACCGTGTAACTGCCTAACGCAGCAGCATCCAAAATGGCGTCAACAATTTCTGGGTGCAGCAGGTTGACTTCGTCGATATACAGGAGATTTTGGTCAGCCTGGGCCAGCAACCCGCGTTTGAGCCGGAGCCGCTGGTGAAGCATGGCTTTCTCGTCTATTCCGCCCACCACATCGTCGAGGGTTGCATTCAGGGGCAGCTCAACCAGGCGAACCCGGTCTGGCCCGACCAGCGGGATACCATCAGCGTATTTCTTAGCACAATCGGGGCAGACGGCGTCGATTCCGCCTGTTTCGATGTCTTCTGGCGTGCAACCATAAAAACACAGGCTGCGGTTAATCACCGGCAGCAGGTCGATCAGGCTGCGCGCCGCGGTCGTTTTTGCGGTACCGCGCGGCCCGATCAGCAGCACGCCTCCCAGCAAGGGATTGATCAGGCTTAAGAGAAGCGCCAGCTTCATCTCTTGCTGGCCTACCAGGGCCAGGAATGGGAATGGTAAGCTTTCAGCCAGGCCGGCGTCGCCCCGTTCGCCAGCTTCTTGCACC
>JAJYIW010000206.1 GCA_021789855.1 Chloroflexota bacterium
GGGCGACCATGCGGTCGTAGAAGCGGTAGTAATCATCCAGCGCCTGGCGCTCCTCGGGGAAGAGCGTCTTCAATCGCTCCCGCCGCCAGTAGGGGCCCTCGTAGTCCTTGGGGTGCCACAAGGCAAATTCCGGCATGGATAATCCCCGGTCTTCCTCGACCACTGGCACCTGCTGGCTGACCCCCAGCTCTTCCAGGATTTGGCGGCCCTTGTCGCCGGGGGCAAAGCCGTCCAGCAGCAGCGGGCCGATGTCCCAGCCGAAGCCGGCCTGGCGCACCGTGGTGGTGACCCCGCCGGGGGTGGGAAACTGCTCGTAGATGGTGACGGCGTGCCCGGCTTTCGCCAGGTAAGCCCCGGCGGTCAAGCCGGACATGCCCGAACCAATGATCGCGATTTTCATGTTTTTACCTCATTTGGCAAGATATGCAGTGAACAGAGCCATCCAGCCCTCGCCGATCCCCGGCCCTTTCCTCTCCCATCATGGGGAGAGGAAAGGGAGCAAGAACGTGGTTTTTCCCTTCTCCCGGCGTTGGGAGAAGGGGCAGGGGATGAGGGCGAAAAAAGGCGGCGCTAACATCCCTCAGAGTGAAGGCGCCTGGCTGGCGGCTTTGCGTTCGGCTAGCTCCTGGACCAACCGGGCGTGGCTGCGGCGGGTGATGGGGTACCAGATCAGGAATGGCAGGCTGATCAGGATGACCGCCGCGGGGACGATGGCGAAAAAGAAGCGGATGCCGAACAAGGCCCGGGTGGTTTGCTCGACGCCCGGGATGTAGCCGAAACCTTGCAGGGCCCAGCCGCTCACCGCGATGCCCAGCGCGCCGGTGAACTTGGATAAGAAAGCCCACAGGCCATAATAAATTCCCTCGCGGCGCTCGCCGGTCATCTTCTCATCGTACTCGATCACATCCGGCAACATGCTCCAGGGGAAAACCCACTGGCCCGAAAAGCCGATCCCGGCTACCATGGCGATCAGATAAATGATCGGGCTGGAGTGGTGCGGCAGGAAGAAGCTGCTGATGATGGCCGCCGAGGCGATAAACAGACCCAGGGCGTAGGCCGGGCCTTTGTTGATCCGGTCGGAGATGATCTTGGCCGGCACCAGGAAGACGCCGATGGTGACCAGCATGACCAGCAAGACCAGCGACACCGCACTGCCCATGCCCAGCTGGTATTCAATGAAGTAGGGCACCAGGGCGGTGAGCACGGTAAAGCTGAAGCTGGTGAGAACAAAGGAGGCCATGAGGATGACGAAGGGGCGGTTCTTGAAGGGGGTGACAAAGGCTTTGACCGCGGGAAGCTGGGATGGCTCTCCGGCCAGCTCGGGCCGTTCCCGGATGGAGAGGGCGGTGACCAGGGTACTGATCATGGCGACCAGGCCGAAGACGGCCCCGGTCAGGCTCCACGCCCCCTGGAGGCTGAGCCCGGCGCCTTTGAACAGGCCCACCAGGAGGGTGGTGGAGGCGGCGCCCAGGATGTAGCCGACCACGCTAAAGATCATGCGCACCGAGGTCAGGCTGGCTCGCTCGCTGTAATCACGCGTCAGCTCGGGCGTGAGGGCGTAATAGGGGGTGGAATTGATCGCCAGGCAGGTGTCGACCAGCCAAAAGCTGACCATCACCGCCAAAAAAGCGGCGGCGCCGGCCAGTCCTTTGGGCAGGGAGAAGACCAGCCAGGCGGTCAGGGCCAGCGGGATCGCGCCGGCGAACATAAAAATGCGCCGCCGGCCGAGGCGGGAATGGGTGCGATCGGAGAGATAGCCGATCAACGGGTCCTTGATCGCGTCCCAGGTCAGCTTGGCCACCAGCAGGGCCGCGCCCGCCAGGGCCGGGTTGATCCCCGCCACGTCGGTATAATAGAAGAGCAGGAAGAATTGCATGGCAGAAGTGACCAAGGCATAGCCCAGGTCCGCCAGCCCGTAAGCTACTTTGGTGCGGCTTGAAAGCGCTTGTTCCATGACAGCCCCTCCGGGTTAAGATCGATGTCTGACGTGTTGATCTGCGTTAAGTATAGCGTAATGAATAATTAATAGCCAATGAAATGATTTTCTCTTTCTTCGTGACCGTTTAGGAGATAGGTAAGCACAATCCGACCAACCTTTGAGTCCCAACTCCATTCCATCACTTAGGATGCTTAAAGGCGATAACGGAGGTACCAGCGATTAAATCGTACAGCGACCGATGTTTCTTATTCGTCAGTATACTGACCAAATAGGCTGCAACCAGGATCCAAACCAGTGCAAGTCCGGCTATGATGAGGGGTGAAGGAGTAGTAGGGGCAAGAGGCCAGCCAGGAATCCGCCAGAGACAGGCATGGGTCAATTCCCAAGGTAAAAATTTTAAAATAGAACGAACAAACGAGATCGGTAAGGTCAATCTTTCACCATGCTTATCGATAACGTATAATCCCAACTTTCGTTTGCCCCAGGAAGCTTTCCATGAGGAGCTTTCGAAAAGGGTAAAGTATAAAATGACTGGTAATACTAACAAAAGAAACGCACTAATCTCGCTAATATTTGGATTGGCAAACATCGTTCTGAATGCATCTCGAAAAGGACCCATCCCAAGTCCAACACTTATAATGACTAGAAAGATCATATAAAGTGCAATGACGAGGTAATCTAGTAAAAATGCGCTAATGCGCTGTTGAAAACTGGCAATGATCAAGCCCGAACCTCAAACGTAATCGTTCAATAGGATTCCCGTCAATCGTTCAAGCCCTTACCGGCGAGAATTGACTGCACCACTTTTTCAATCCTGGCCTGCCGGGTTTTAGATTGTTTAGGCGCAGCAAAATATAGCAGGTAGGCGCGTTGCCGTCCCGGCGTCAGGGCATTAAAAGCCGTTTTCAAGGCCGGGTCTTCATCTAACTTTTTTTGAAATTCTTCGGGCATGGGGAATTCAGCCGTCGGTTTTAAATCCACCTTCAGGCCAGCTTTTTCCACTTCAATGGCTTCGTGGATATAAGCTCTCAAGACGGGCTCCAGCGCCACGATTTCCTGGAGGCTGGTGAACCGCACCTGGCGGGAGGATTGCACATTCTCGGTTTGGATGATGAGAATGCCCTCCGGGTCTTTTAACAGGGCGCCTTTGAAAAACAGGTAGGCGCAGTATTCTTTAAATCCGTGGAATAAAACCACGTTCCGATTGTCTAACGTGTAACAGGGCTGGCCCCACTTTAAGGCTTCGGTCAGCCCCGAATCGAGTGCGATCGCCCGCAATTTTTCAAACTCTGCCCGCCAATGGCTGGTTCTACGTATAAATTCGTCCACCTTAGGGTTGGGTTGATTCATGGATAGATCCTTTGATATTAAAGTCGCTCGAGCTAACGTGGGCCATGCAAAATGAGCGAGCGCCAGATACCCCTATTTTATCTTAAGACTGTTTCAGCCTGGCTTGCCTGCCTCTGCATTATCGATTAAAATACTCGATTGCCATGCGACCATATTGGGGCTTGATCATTGTGTTGGTAACCCTCCTGGGGTTGAGCCTGGCTCGTCCAGCCCGGGCGGCGAGCGCGGTGGCGATCAGCGCGCCGGCCGGCGGATCGGCGGTGCAGGGGCAGGTGGCCATCCAGGGGACGAGCGCGGAGGCGGGGTTCGTCTCGGCGGAGGTGGCGTTTGCGTATAGCCAATTAGCGGCGCAGACCTGGTTCCCCATCGCCGACAGCGCCACCCCGGTGACCGCTGGATTGCTGGCCACCTGGGACACCACCACTCTCACCGACGGCACGTATGACCTGCGCCTGGCGGTGACCCTGGCAGACGGCTCGCAGGTGGTGGCCGTGGTGAAGGGCATCCGCGTGCGCAATTACACGCCGGTGGAAACGCCGACGCCGACCCTTACCCCCACTGCGGCGCCGCGAGCCATCACGCCCACCCCATCGCCCACCCTGGCGCCGACCGTTCCCCTGCCTGAGCCGACCCCTCTGCCGGCGAACCCGGCGGCGGTAAACCAGGCGGAAGTCAATGACAGCCTGTTGCGTGGCGGGGGCGCTGCCCTGGCTTTGTTCGCTGCGGGCGGGCTGTACCTATTTTTACGATCCAGGTTTAATCGATCATGACTGAAACCCTTCAGGAAAGCTATCTCATTGCCGGTCTGGGCAACCCCGGCCGAGAATACCGCGAAAACCGGCACAACATCGGTTTTATGGTGGTGGATGCCCTCAGCCGCGAGCTGGCCATCCCCATCAACCGGGTGCAGGCCAGGGCGCTGGTGGGCAGCGGCATCGCGCTGGGACAGCGGGTGATCCTGGCCAAGCCGCAGACCTACATGAACCTCTCGGGCCAGGCGGTAGGCACGCTGGTGCGCTATTACAAGCTGTCCCTGGGCAACATCCTGGTGATTCATGACGATCTGGATCTGCCCCTGGGGACGCTCCGCCTGCGGCCCAAGGGCAGCTCGGGCGGGCAAAAGGGGCTGGGATCAACCATCGATAGCCTGGGCTCGCAGGATTTTCCCCGCCTGCGCCTGGGCATTGGCCGCCCGCCGGGCCGCATGGAAGCGGCGGATTACGTGCTGGAGAATTTCTCGGCGGCGGAGAAAAAAGTGCTGGCGGTCGTGCTGGAACGGGCGGTGCTGGCCGTGCACGCTTTCATCGAGCAAGGCCTCGACCAGGCGATGACGCTCTACAACGGCGCGGTTGACCCGGAAGGATAAGCGGTGCTGGACGCGATTCGTTCATTGAGTGCTTACCAGAAATTGCTGGCCGATCTCCGCGCCGGAGCGGCGCCGGCCGGGCTGGGATTGTTACGAGCCGCGCGCCCCGCCCTGGCGGCCTGCCTCTACCAGGATCTGGGCTGGCCGTTGCTGGTGCTGGTCGACCGCCCAGATCACGCGCTGACCCTGGTGGATGAGCTGGCTTTCTGGTCGCCCGGCGCGCCTCGCCTGATCTTCCCCGAGCCTAATCCGTTATTTTACGAGCTGGCCGCCTGGGGCTCGGCTACCCGCCGCGACCGCATCCTGGCGCTGACGGCGCTTTCAGCCTACCACCTGCCCGGCGCGGAAAAGCCCGAACATCCCCCGATCGTGGTTACTTCGGCGCGCGCGCTGATGGCGCGCACCCTTCCTCGCCGTGATTTTATCAAGGTCACCCGCGCGCTCAAGCTGGGCGAGGTGATCCAGCCGGAGGCGCTGCTGAAGCATTGGGTCGACCTGGGCTACCAGCCGGCGGAGATCGTGGTGGAGCCGGGGCAGTTCTCCCGGCGCGGTGGCATCCTGGATATCTGGCCGCCGGCCGAATTCCATCCCGCCCGCATGGAATTTTTCGGCGACGAGGTGGACACGCTGCGCCGCTTCGACCCGGCGACCCAGCGCACGATTGAGCCGCTCACCCGCCTGCTGGTCACCCCGGCGCGCGAGGTGCTGCCCGGCCGGGCGGCTGAGCTGGGGTATGCGCCGCAGGAGGTGACCGAATTTATTTTACCCCTGGTTCATCCCGCCCCGGCCAGCCTGCTGGACTACCTGCCCCAGCCGGCCCTGGTGCTGGTGGACGACACGGAGCTGTTGCAGGCGACGGTCAATGATATTGAGGAGCAGGCGGTCAAGTTGCGCCAGGACAGCCTCCATGAGGGCACGCTGCCCAAGGATTTCCCCGCGCCGTACCTCTCCTGGTCGGAGCTGGCAGACAGCCTGGGCGGGCGCCTGGTGCTTGAGCTGGGCCATTCGACCGCGGAAGAACCCTCGGCCCTGGCGACCGCTTTCCAGCCTGGCCCGCGTTTTGGCGGAAAGATGCGCGAGGTGATGGAGCTACTGGGCGACCTGGCCGAGGCCAGGGAAAAGGTGACGATCATTTCGCGCCAGGTGTCGCGCCTGAAGGAGCTGTGGGTGGAACGCTACGCCGGGCAAACTGAGGAGGGCGATCGCCCTGGCCCGGAGCTGATCGAAGGCACGCTGA
>JAJYIW010000014.1:0-8530 GCA_021789855.1 Chloroflexota bacterium
CCTGGCCGACCGCTTTGGCCTGTACCTGATTGACGAAGCGGACCTGGAAACGCACGGGTTCCATTTTACCGGCGATGTCAGCCAGATTTCCAAGGACCCCGCCTGGGAAGCGGCTTACGTGGACCGCGCTAGCCGGATGGTGGAGCGTGACAAGAACCACCCCGCGGTGATCATCTGGTCGTTGGGCAATGAATCGGGCTACGGCCCGAACCACGATGCCATGGCGGCCTGGATCCGCAAGGCCGATCCCACGCGCCTGATCCATTACGAAGGCGCGGGCGACGCGGCGGTGGTGGATATCGTCAGCGTGATGTACCCGAAGGTGAGCGATTTGATCCAGCAGGGGCAAAAGACCGATGATCCCCGGCCCTTCTTCATGTGTGAATATGCCCATGCCATGGGCAATGGGCCGGGCAACCTGAAGGAGTATTGGGAGGCGATCTATGCCTACCCGCGCCTGCTGGGCGGATGCGTGTGGGAATGGGTCGATCACGCTGTGCGCCAGCATACCCCGGATGGAGAAGAATGGTTTGCTTATGGCGGCGATTTTGGCGACCAGCCCAACGATGGCGATTTTTGCGTGGATGGCCTGAACTGGCCTGACCGGACGCCCTACCCCGGCCTGATCGAGTACAAGAAGATTATCGCGCCGGTCAAGGTTGAGGCGGTGGATTTGCTGGCGGGCAAAGTCACTATCTTGAACCGTTACGCCTTTTTATCCCTGCGTCACCTGGATGGGGCCTGGTTCTTATCCGAAGGAGGCAATTTGCTCCAGCAAGGCCGCCTGCCGGCTTTAGAGGTGTCGGCGGGAGGGGCTATGGATGTGACCTTGCCGTATACCTTGCCTGAGCCAATCGCCGGCGCGGAATATTGGTTGACCTTCCGCTTCACCCTGGCAGAGGATACCCTTTGGGCGGCGCGCGGCTTTGAGATTGCCACCGAGCAATTCCAGCTCCCGCTGCAGGTTCCAGCGGCGCCGGCCTTGCTGATCAAATCCATGCCGTCCCTGGCGTTGGAAACATCGCCCAACCGCGCCGTGGTGCGAGGCGAAGATTTTAGCTTGAAGCTGGATACCTTTCACGGGGTAATGGCGGAGTGGGTCTACCAGGGTAAGCCGTTGTTGAACGCCGGGCCGCGCATCAACCTGTGGCGTGCGCCCACGGATAACGATATAAACCTTGCTAAAGAGTGGCAAAGTGTCGGCCTGGATCGAATCCAGCACCGGGTGGTGAATGCGGAAGTGCTCAGTAACGATCCGCAGGCCGTGACGATGGATGTGGAAGCGGTGTTGGGCGGTTATTCCCTGGCGCCCCTGTTCAAGGTGAGATATTTCACCACCCTGTACGGCAGCGGCGATGTGGTGATTAAGACCATCCTGACTCCCCTGCAAGATGGTTTACCGCCGCTAGCCCGGGTGGGCCTGCAGATGCGCTTGCCCAGCAGCCTGGACCGGCTGACCTGGTATGGACGCGGCCCGCACGAGAACTATGTGGATCGCCAGGAGAGCGCCCTGGTGGGCGTGTACACCAGCACGGTTCAGGAGCAGTACGTGCCGTATGTCTTTCCCCAGGAAAATGGGAACAAGTCGGATGTACGCTGGGCGGCTGTGACGGACAGCCGGGGAATAGGCCTGCTGGCGGTGGGGCTGCCCCTGCTAAACGTCAGCGCCCTTCACTATACCCCCGAAGACCTGACCCATGCCCGGCATACCTACGAGCTCAAGCAGCGGGATGAGACTATCCTGAGCCTGGACATCGTTCAGTGCGGATTAGGCAGTAACAGTTGTGGCCCCGGCCCATTAGACAAGTATTTGATCGATCCCCAGGAGATCACCTTCAGCGTCCGCTTGAAACCCTTCAGACTGGACGAGTCCTTGCCGATGCGCCTCAGCCGGCAGAATCTGGAGACCCTCTAAGGGAAAGGTAGATGAAAACTATCGTAGTGGCCTCCACCAACCCGGTCAAGGCGCAGTCCGCCTTAAACGGCTTTTCCAGGATGTTCCCGCGGGAATCGTTTGAGGTGAAGACCGTAGATGTGCCATCGGGCGTCAGCCACCAGCCAATGACCGACGAAGAAACGCTCCTGGGGGCGACCAACCGCATGATCCATGCGGCCAGGGCGCTCCCAGAAGCCCATTTTTGGGTGGGAATTGAAGGTGGAATTGAGGAGCAGGGGAATGAGATGATGGCGTATGCCTGGATCGTGGTCAGGTCACAAGACCAGGAGGGGAAAAGCCGGAGCGGCTCCTTTCTGCTGCCCCGCCCAATCGTCGATCTCATCCGGCAGGGGGTCGAGCTGGGTGAAGCCGATGATCGGGTGTTTGGGCGCTTTAATTCCAAGCAGGGCAACGGCGCAATCGGCATATTGACCAACGATGTCATCGATCGCACCGGCCTTTACGAGCATGCGGTGATCCTGGCGTTGACTCCTTTTGTCAAGAAGGAGCTGTATTTGGGTTCGTCTTCTTAACCAGAGGTATCGTGCTTTCGGTGAAAGATCGATCCGGGGTGGTTGCTCTTATTCCAGCGTTTAACGAAGCCGGGGCTATTGCCAGCGTGGTGCACGAGACGCAAGCCTATTTGCCGGTCATCGTGGTCGACGATGGCTCAGCAGACGCCACGGCGCGCCTGGCAGAAGAAGCCGGGGCGGTGGTGCTGCGCCAATCGCCGAACCAGGGCAAAGGGGCCGCGCTGCGCCGGGGATTTGAGTATGCCTTGCAGAGGGGCTATGAAGCCGTGGTGATGCTGGATGCTGATGGCCAGCATGACCCGCACGAGATTCCGCTCTTTATCCAGGCTTACCAAAAAGATCAGGCGCGCCTGGTGATCGGCGCGCGCCAGTACAGCCAGATGCCGCTCCATCGCCGCTTTTCTAACACCATTGGCCGGGCGGTGCTGTCCTGGGCGTTAGGCCAGTATGTGCTCGACAACCAATCCGGTTATCGCCTTGTCCACCGCGACCTGATGGAGGCCATGTTGCCCAGCCACGAACAGCGGTTCGAATTTGAGGTCGAGATGGTGGCAAAGGCCATTCAAGCGGGAATGAAGCTGGATTGGGTGCCCATCCGTACCATTTATACGGGGGGAAAAAGCCACATCAGCCCGCTCAAGCATATCTATAACTTTTTTCGCATCGCCTGGGAAGTCCGCCGCAAAGCACCCTCCGGCAAATCCAGGCTGTAATCCCACCCCTCAGAAGGTCGATGCGACCCTGGCGCCAGCGTGAATTTAAAATCGTTCACGAAGATAGGTCAAGACGGCCTGGTTATACGCCCTGGTATTCTGGTTGTGCAACCCACCATGCGATAGACCAGGGATGGCGACCCGCTCGATATTGGGGATGGCAGCCAGCAAGCGTTCCGTAATAAGGGCTAAATACGGCGGGTCGTGCTGCCCAGTGATCAGCAGAGTGGGGCTATGGAGCTTGCTTAAATCGGCGGAAGTGAGCGAGGGGAAACGCTGGTTAAAGGGGGTCATTTGCTCCAGAGAAAAGGAGGGCGCGTTATCCAGGATGCGCTGGCGGGAGGCCGGTTGCATGCCCTGGTAGAAACCATCTGTGATCATTCCATCGAGGAAGGTACGGATGCCTTTCTCAACCTCACCACGGTCAAGGGCTTGCCTGGATGGGGCCAGGACGCGGTTTTCGATGTCTTGCTGGCCGGTTGGGGAGAGCAATGAAAGGAATGGCGGCCCGCCCAGGATGAGGGCGCGAACCAGCTCGGGGTGTTCCAACGCCACCAGAGAGGCTACGATCCCCCCAAAGGAAGAACCGACCAGGCAGGCGGGCGCCAGACCCAGGATGTTAATCATTTGAGCCAGGTCATCGCGCTGCTGGATGACCGGGGACTGGCCGGTGGGGCAGGTGGTCGTGTTTGGGTAATGATAACGCCGGCTGTAGGCTACGACGTGGTAGGAATTGCCAAATGGGGCCATTTGATCCTGCCAGGTGCGGTAATCGCTCAGGCTGCCGTGGATAAAAATCAATGGCGCGCCCGCGCCATGCTCGATGTAGTGCAGTTGGGCTCCATCCATCTGGATAGGTTTTAGGGGAAGTGGATCACTCATCCTCACATACCGTATGGTATCCCATTCCAAACAGCCTGCAGCGGCCGGTAATCTAAAAGAATGATCCCCTCTTGTTTCATGATCTCCTGGGTCTGCTGCGAGGTCCAGAAATCAAAATCCGTCTGGCGCTCGTGACGGCCGGTAGGCTCGATGGCCAGCAGCTCGGCGTCATCGAGGCCAGGATGCACCGCCCATTCGCTCAGGCCGGCGGGCAACTCGCGCAGCATCCGGGTATACTGGGCAGTTTTATTGGCCGGATCAAGGCCATAACTGTCCAGGAAGACATAATCGGCTGAAGGCAGCCCCCCACTTTGGACTTTATCGATCGCGGGCTGGCCGCTCATCCTGAGCGCCAGGTGGTATTCTCTTGCCAGCCCCAGTAACAAATCGAAAATGTCGGCCCTGGCGCCGATGCGCAGGCTGTGCCAGTCCAGGTGGGTGGGATGGAGCCCGGCTGTCAGCACAGCCTGGATTTGCGCTCTGAACTCCATTTCCAGTTGATCGAATGGAACCTGCGCTAAAAATTCGGCCATGCGATCAAAGGGATAGAAATGGCCGGTTCTAGTTACCAGGGATGGCACTTTTTCCGTGGGGGTTACAGGTCCCCAGGCGTAATCAACGAAATCGTTGATGGCCGTGAGGTGGATGCCGAAAGGAATTTCGGCGTGGTCTTTGAGGAAATGTTTGGCGTGAAGAGCCCAGGGGCAAGGGATCATCAGGCTGGTAGAACGGACCAACCCTGCTTTCAGCACCTGAATGATGGCTTCGTTAACCGAGTGGCACATCCCGAAATCGTCGGCGTTGAGGATTAACAGGCGGGCATCCGGCGGATACCCCAGCAGGCGGTTGGTCTGGTTTTTATTCATAAGCGGAATTATACCCTGAGAGGCGAGATCGCAGCGCCGTTGTGAAGAGCACCTGAGGCTGGCAAGGATGGGCAGGTTAATAGGAAATCTCGCTTTTATCAAACGGCCAGGGTAGTATAAAATGGATCGTGTTAATATCTGCTACAAGACAGGAAAATAAGATGGCCACCCAATCACCCCCCTTATCACCCTGGCAGCCGCCGCCCGATTTTCAACCGGTGACATCGGCGTTGGAGGGCATCACGGTTTATGCCCCTCGCCCGAAGGAGGCCCAGATCGAGTCCCCGGTGGTCTACAAATGCCCCAACTGCGGCGCGACCACCCAGTACGACGTAGCGGCGGGCGGTGTGGCCTGCGAGCATTGCGGTTACACCCTGCCGGTGAGTGGCGAGAAGGTGGGGCGGCAGGCTGAAGAGTACGAATTTACCCTGGATGCCCTCAAGCAGGCGCAGCAGACGTGGGGAACCACCCACCAGATGATGCATTGTGACAGTTGTGGGGCGGAAATCTTGATCCCGCCGGGCGCATTAACGGTCACCTGCCCATTTTGCGCATCCAACGAGGTGGGTGTGCGCGCCGCGGCGGTCAGCCAGATCAGGCCGAACACGCTCATTCCTTTCAAGGTGACACCTGAAATGACGCACGCAAGGGCTAAAGAGTGGCTGGGCAAGGGTTGGTTCCACCCCAAGGCGCTGGCGAACAACGCGGTGATCGACCGTTTCAGCGGTATTTACCTGTCCTTCTGGACCTTTGCTGCCAGAATAGAGTCCCGTTGGAAGGCGGAAGTGGGTTACGAGCGTACCGAACGTTTTTATGATGCTTCAGCGAGAACCTGGCGCACCCGTGTGGTGATCGATTGGCGTTGGGAAGATGGGCGGGTGGACCTGTCGATTGCCGACCTGCTTATTCCAGGAAATTCTCATGTCAGCCGGGTGATCCTGGATAAGCTGCTGCCATTCAACCTGAATGAGCTGGTGGAATATGACCCCGATTTCCTGGCCGGCTGGCAGGCGCAGGCCTACGATATCCCCCTGGCAGATGCCTGGGATCAGGGCAAAGAGGTGATGCGCGATCGCGCCAAGAATGCCTGCCGCTTGGATATCCATTCTCCGCACGTGCGCAATTTCAGCATGGTCGCCGATTTTGCCGATGAGGCCTGGCGGTACAGCCTGTTGCCCGTTTACCTGGCGGCTTACCGGTTTGAAAATAAAGTTTACCAGGTGATGGTCAACGGGCAGACCGGCTCTGTGGCCGGCCAGAAACCGGTGGCATGGTGGAAAGTCTGGCTGGCTATCGCTGCTCTGTTATTGCCTGGCCTGGCGCTAGGACTGGTAGGCCTGCTATTGATCGCGGTGGGGATCGGGATCATCCCGTTGGGTGTTGCCCTGATCCTGCTAATGATCGGTGGGTTTATCTCCCTTAAAATTTATCAGCAGGCAGTTGCTTCGGAGGCGGCATGATGACAGCGCCCAATTTGCCAATGAGCCAGTTGGTTGACCCGGCCCAGGCCCTGTGGGGCATGTCCCTGCAACCGGCCGGGTGCCCGGCCTGTAAACGCGTTTTTTTAGTCCAGCCCAACCGTATAGGGAGCTCCTGCCCGGCGTGCTTCCAGGGCCAGCTGGCGTCTCAACCAGCCTGGCTTCGTCCCGAGCCACCAGAACTGCTGGTACCATTCGGTAAAAGAGCAGCTGATCTCCAATCGCTTCTGGCTGGATTTACCCGCGGCGTCTGGCTGCACGCGGATGATTTCACCCCGGAGAGGTTGATCCAACGCCTGCGGCCGGTCTATGTCCCCATGTGGCTGGTGGATAGCGACATGACCGGCAACTGGCAGGCAGACACTGGCTTCGATTACCAGGTAAAAAGCTCGCAGGACTCTTACCACGAAGGCCGGTGGGTTTCACACGACCTGGTGGAAACCCGCGTGCGCTGGGAGCCCAGGCTGGGGCAGCTGAAGCGACATTATGACAACATCGCCACACCAGCGGTCATGGAATACCTTGATTTGTCTAACCGCCTGGGCGCATACGAGCTCAGCGCAAGCGTTCCTTACCAGCCGGCCATGATCGGCGCGGCCGATATCCGCATTCCCGACCAACAACCGGAGCATGCCTGGCCGGCGGCCGCTGCCAGCCTGGAACGCGTCGCCAGTGAGGAATGCCGCCGCGCTGCCAGCGCTGATCACATCCGCCAGTACCAGCTGGCGCCAGCGTATACCGGGGTTAACTGGACCCAGCTCCTGTTACCCCTGTATGCCACCTATTACACCCGCGATGATGGATTGCCCGAAACAGTGCTGGTGAACGGCCAGACCGGCGTAGTCAGCGGCCTGCGCCTGGCGTCGCAAAAGAAGGGCTGGCGGCTGACGTTGATCCTGGAATTACTGGCGTTAGGAGCGTTCCTGGTGGGCCTGCTGGCTACGATTATCCCTCCCATCACGCTGTTGGGCATATTACTGATCCTCGCCAGCTTTTGCCTGGCGACCGGCGGGATTGTGACCGCTGCCTGGCCGTGGCAATGGAACCGCGGGCAGCAACCGCGTAAAGTGATTCGCCTGTCGTAGGGGCTACGGTCGAAGGCCAGACCGCGATCAATGGCCCGGCGGCAGGAGCGGGATGACGTCCTGGGCGGGGTCGGTCACATCGTTCAACAACTTATTCCCCAGCTCATCGCCGTAGGCGATCAGTTGAGCCATTTTCGTCGGGTCGTCCATCTCGATGTCTTGCTGTAAATCGACCTGGAAACGGCGGAAGTCCATGGACTCGAAGAAGGTTTTAACCAAAAGTACCTGCTGATCATCGGCGGATTGCAGGAAAGCGCCGAGGACAGGCCCCAGCCATTGCCAGGCATAGAAATGGCTGGCCTGTGCGGGAATGTATTTATAAGGGCCGCGGCCGGTGCCCAGGCTGATCAGGGTGGTCTCTTCTGGCGCCCAATTCAGGATAAAACGGGCTTCGTAAGCTGCGAGATAGCATGGGTTGGAATAAGCGCCGACCCCGCCATCCGCATAGCGGTTATCAATGAGTGGAAAGTAGGTTGGCACGGCGCTGGAGGCCATGACGGCTTTGACCACCGGCCAGCGTTTATACTCTTCCTTCCACGGCTTGATAAAACGGGTGTGGTTGGTCAGCAGGTCGAAGGTGGTTATCACCACATCCGTGCGCGGGTACCCATTCCAAAAGTCGGACATAGTACGGGTGCCGATGGCCTCTTTGAGCGCCTTTCCCAGCGGCTGGGGATCGTAACGATAACGGGTGAGTGGGAAGAGCATGGAACGCAGCGTCTTTTTGAAGACGACCTGGCCCATCGAGGCATACAGATCAAACATCCGCTGGGCAGACATGCCCGCCGCGATGCCGGCCGAGATGATCGCGCCGGTGGAGGTGCCCGCTACCAGGCGAAAGGTATCGCGGCTGATCTGGCCCAGCTCCTTTTCCAGCATAGCCAGCGCCCGGGTGACGATGACGCCGCGTATGCCGCCGCCATCCACGGCGATGGCCACATTTTTACGAAAAGGTTTCATGGCGATCTCCTTGTTTGATCCGTGTTATATTTCAGAAGTCCACTTCAGTCTCTTTTGTTGCATCCGTTTTATATAAG
>JAJYIW010000014.1:8630-21130 GCA_021789855.1 Chloroflexota bacterium
ATGCCGCCGCCATCCACGGCGATGGCCACATTTTTACGAAAAGGTTTCATGGCGATCTCCTTGTTTGATCCGTGTTATATTTCAGAAGTCCACTTCAGTCTCTTTTGTTGCATCCGTTTTATATAAGCTGTTCTCACGGGGTGGGCCACGCAAAACGAGATGATGTCATTGCGAAGCGAAGCAATCTGGATTGATAGGCAGATTGCTTCGGCCCAAAGAGCGGGCCTCGCAATGACATTCCTACCAAAAAAGGACGGCACTATGAACGCATTTGAACGGGTAAAAGCGACCCTTGCCGGCCAGCCTGTAGACCACACGCCCAATTTTGACATCATCATGGGGTTTGGCGCCCATTGGATTGGTGAAGTGCTATCACAATATTACCTCGATCACCGCGTTTTGGCATCCGCGAACCTGGCCGTCTGGCACGAGTTTGAGCTGGACATCCTCCAGGCGATCTCGGACCCTTACCGCGAGGCGGCCGACCTGGGGGTTGTGGTCGATTTTCCCGAGGATGGCCTGCCGCTGCGGCGCCAGCCCCTCCTGACCGATCCGGGCGACCTGCGCCGGCTTCACGCGCCAGACCCCGGCCTGGGCCGGCGGATGAGTGATCGTCTGGAAGGGGTGCAAGCTTTGCGCCAGGCGGCGCATGGCGAGGTGCCTGTGATGGGGTGGGTTGAAGGCGCGCTGGCGTTGGCTAACGTGCTGCGCGGGGATTCGGCCCTCATGCTGGATTTTTATGACCGGCCGGAGTGGGTAGAGGAGCTGCTGGAGCTGGCGGTAGAGATCGAGATCGCTTTTGCCAGTGCCCAGGTGGCGGCAGGCGCGGATATCATCGGGCTGGGGGATGCCATCGCTTCGACGCTTTCCCCGCGCATGTATGAGACCTTCGCCCTGCCCTACGAACGGCGCATCTTCGAAGCGGTGCATGCCCAGGGCGCACTGGCCCGGCTGCACATCTGCGGCAATACCACCCGCCTGCTGCCCCTGATGGCCCAGTCGGGGGCGGACATCATCGACGTCGATTGGATGGTCGACCTCAGCCTGGCGGCCAGGACGTTCGCGGGTGGGCCGGCGTTGTGCGGCAACTTTGACCCGGTGCGGATCATGCTGCAGGGGACGCCGGAGGAAGTGACACGGGCGGTGCTGGACTGCCAGGCGGTGGGCGGAGATGGCCACACCCTCGCGCCCGGCGGGTTGGTCCAGTGGAGCGGGCGCTATTTCTCGGCTGCCGGCTGCGAGATCCCGGACGGCACCCCATCTGCCAATCTAAAGGTGCAGGCGCGGGCCTTGAAGGCAGCTTCTGATTAACTGCCGGTGCTGTTATAACGGCGGATGCCCGCTCGCCAGACCCAGCCGCCGATGGCCAGCATGGCCAGGGCTGCCACCGGTGACATGAAGCTGAGGAAGAACCACGGGTCGCCCGGCGCGGTTTTGCCCAGCAGGTAACGGGCGGGGTAATAATTGATGAACGCCACCGGGATCAGGCAGGTGACCAGCACCCTGAACCCGCGTCCAAACATTTCCAACGGGTACTGCTGCGTCATATTCCAGTTGACCTGGTTGGCCGTGGAAACTAGCGCCTCGGAACGGCTTGTCCAGAAAGCCACGCTGGACAGCGCCAGGGTCAGGCCCAGCTCGAGCAACGCAGCAGAGACGAGCATGCAGACCAGGTAAAGCCACTGCAGGGGGTTGAAGTCCAGTTTCAGGTTGGTGATCGCTAAAAGAAGGGCAGTCAGGCCGAAAATGACATCCGAGACCCCGTTGAAATTGACCTCAACCGTAAGCAGTTGTAAGAATGGACTGAGTGGGCGGATCAGGAAACGGTCAAAACTGCCGTCGATTATATATTCTTCCAGAAAGGTAACATGATAGAACAGCAGGCTGTAAAGGCTGTTGGCGGTCATCCACAGCCCGTATAAGAAGACAATCTCCCAAATGGTCCAGCCTGCCAGGTCGGTGAAGCGCCCCAGGATCACGCCGATGGCCAGCAGGTTAGCCCCATTCTGTCCAATTACCCCCACCACGCCGATCAGGAAATCGGCGCGGAATTGCAGCATTGATTTGAGCGCAATATGGAGCAGTTTGAGGTACATACGCAAGATTTCGATCAGGGCGTTCAGTTCAGCCTCCCTGGATAATAAGGCGGGCCTGAGCTCGACTCCAGGCCAGCCGTCCCAGCAGAAGCAGCGCACCGGCCCATAGCGCCTGGAGGCTTATTGCCTGCAGCGCGGCAGGGATCGAAAGCCGACCAATATAAATTGAAAGCGGGACGCCGATCACCGACTGGAAAGGCAGCAGCGCGACCACCTGCGCCAGCAGGGGTGGAAACATCCATAGCGGGATCATCTGGCCGGAGAAAAACCTCAACAGGGCATAATACAACCACGAAATGCGTGCGGCTTCGATGGTGTAGATGGAAACCAGCCCGATCAGGAAATTCAGGCTGAATCCCACCAGGAAAGCGAGCGCCAGGCTGAAAACGAATAGCAATGCATAGATTGGGCTGGCGGGGGCATGGATACCCAGAAAGAGCACCCCGAACAACGTGCCAAGCAACCCCTGACCCAACAACAGGTAGATCAGAAGCCCAGAGGAACGCGCGAAGAGATGGAAGTGGAAATCAAGCGGGCGCAGCAGATCGGCCTGGATCGCCCCCGTACGGATTAAATTAGAGATAGTATAGCGCGGCAGGTTAGAGGCGCGCAGGATGACTTCCAGAACCATCGCCAGCAAGGTATAGGTCAGCACCTGATCCAGGCTGGCGCCGAGCAGCGCTGGCTTCTGCCTGGCGAGCGTGTTCCACAGCCAGTATATCCCGTACATCTGGATCAGGTTTCCGGCCAACTGGAGCCAGTATTCAAAGCGATACATAGCGGCTGCAGTGAATTCCTGTAGAGCGAAGCCAAGGAACAGCTTCATCGGTCAGCTTTCCCGCACCCGCCTGGCCTGATCACCATACATGGCACGGATCACGGCTTCGATTTCCACATCGGTTACCGTAAGATCGGCGACGGGATAGTGGTTGCTGATCTCAGCGATCAGCGTGGAGGCGGGCGTCTCGCTGCGGTTGAAGGCGAACCATTTCTTGCGCCCCTCGCTGCGCCGTAGGGTTGCTCCGGCCAGGGTGAAATCAGGGATTTCTTCCTCGAATTCCACAGCCAATACCTTTTCGCTGGAATACCGGCTGCTGATGGCTTCCAGGCTGCCATCGTACAAGATACGCCCATGGTCGATGAACGCTACCCGCGTGCAGAGCTTCTCAATCTCGTTCATGTCGTGGGTGGTGAGCAACACGGTGATGCCCTGCTCCGCGTTAATTTCGCGGATGAAATTGCGTAGTCGTTCCTTGCTGATTACGTCTACGCCAATGGTCGGTTCATCCAGGAAGAGGATGGAGGGGTCGTGCATCAGCGCGGCGGCGATGTCAGCGCGTACGCGCTGTCCCAGGCTGAGCTGGCGCACCGGCACGTGGATAAATTCGCCTAATCCAAGTAGATCGGTGAAGCGCTCCAGGTTCTGGCGGTATCGCGCTTCTGGCACTTTGTAAACGTCGCGCAGCAGGCGCAGGCTGTCGGCTACAGGCACGTCCCACCACAGGCTGGTGCGCTGGCCGAAAACCACGCCGATGTGACGGGTGTGCTCGGGGCGCTGTCGGGATGGGTCCAGGCTCAGCACGCTGATCTTCCCACTGGTGGGAACGAGGATGCCCGAGAGCATCTTAATCGTGGTGGATTTGCCCGCCCCGTTTGGCCCGATGTAGCCGATCATCTCGCCCCGCTCGATGGTGAACGAGACGGCGTCGACGGCGGTGATCACTTCGTAAGTGGGGCTGACCAGCCCGGAGAGGCTGCCCCACAATCCAGGTCGTTTTTTACGACGTTTGAACTCTTTGGTGACGGAGTTGACTTCGATGATAGGCATGGGTTGTTTTCTTTTGGGTGTTGTGGTTAAAAATGGTCCAGCATCCCCCGGTACCAGGCCAGCCAGAGGTCGCGCGCCTGGCGGTCGGAGGCCGCTTTTGCCGCGGTCTCGTCGACCTCGGGCAGCGCATAGAGCACCAGGCCGCGGCCAACGCGGTTGGCGAGCAGGAGCGGGGCGCCGTGGTCGTCGCGCGCCAGCACCTGGGCCGTGGTCGGGGTAACTTCGAGGCGGATTCCGCGCGGGAAATCGTTGAAAGTCCAACCCTGGCCAAAGACCTGGACGGTAACCGGGGCAGGCGAGCGATAATCCACCGGGACGGCGCCCAGCAGGCGGATGGCATCGGGCCCCCAGTTGACCGGGTCAGGCGCGTGCCAGATCAGCCGGCCGCCGGCCGCCACCCAGCTCTCCAGGGTGTGGATCTCGTCGATGGTGAGCCAGGCTCCGGGGATGACCAGAGTCTTCAGGCGGTCATCTGGCCCTGTGCGACCCGAAACCACGCGCGGCGGTTCGCCAGCCAGGCCCAGCAGATAGCGCGAGATGAGCAGGCTGCGGGAGAGATCGCGAGGGCTTTGGCCGGTGCTGAGCTCATTGTCACGCGGATAATAATGGGCTGGGAGGTATAGGCCGGTGGACGCTGCGGTGAGATCGGGCAAGGGTAAGGACTGCACCGCGCGGCTGAACTCGATGAAATATTCCAGGCCAGGCTTGACCCGGTCGTGATCATCGATCAGACCCAGGGTGCCTTCGAAGCCATTTTTAACATAGGGGGGTACGCGCGCGGAGATGTCGCGCAGGCACCACCATAGAAAGCCGTTAGCGCCGGCCTGCCAGCAGGCAGGCAGCATGGTCCGCAGGTAAGCGTCTTGTTGGGCAGCCCCAAACGTGGCGATGGTGCCAAACTCCTGGACGAAAGTCGGCCCGTAAGCGCGCGCCAGGCTGACATAGGCCGGCAACAGGCTCTGGCTAAATGGATCGGTCATGCCGTCGAAGCCCACGTTATGCCAGGGAGGCACCGGGTAAGCGTGCATGCTGTAATAGTCCGTGCCGGGCATGTCGCCGAGGCGCCAGCCGGTGTCATTGACCAGGGTGCCTTGGTCGGTGCCAGAGACAATCAGGGCCTGGGGATAAACAGAGCGGATCGCCTCCGTGACGGCCCGGCACCAGCCGATCACCTCGGATGGATGGGCGGCAATGGCATCCGGGGGTACGGTCAGCTCGTTGCCCAGGTCGATCCCCAGCAGGGTGTCATGGTATGGGGCTATCACGCTGGCAGCGTGGCGGGCGAAGGCAGCCGCGCGTTCCACCATCTCAGCATCGGCAAAGATATTCCGCCCGCGGCGGTACGCCGGCCAGAAATAACCGCCGCTCATAAAGCCGACAAACAGGGATGGTTGGGCCGCCAGGCCACGTTGCTGGCACCAGCCGAGCATGTCGTCAAGGTGGCGAAAATGAGCGGCAGCGTACTGGCCAGGCTCAGGCTCAAAGTCGGGCCAGCGCAGGAAGAAACGAATGGCGTTCAGGCCGAGGCCAGCGATGACATCCAGGTCATGCTGGATTTCATCCGGCATCCAGCGCTCCCACATCTCTACGCCGCTCGATCCAGGCCAGTAATTGACGCCTGCCGGGACAAAACGGGTTTGATTACGTAAAAAATAGCCGTCCTTCGAAAGGGATATCATCGTTCTCCTTTTGGATTGGGGCAGTCACGCAGTGCGTGAACCTTAATGTCATTATAGTAGATTATCTCAATGACCGGATTGGTATGATGAAGATCAAAAGGGTTTGTGATGTCTATCACTTGTAAAAAGTGATGAAAACTCTATACTATGTTAAACAGGGTATTTCTATATAAATAGGATTTCATGTCTGGATTATCTGGGAATTTGTTTCTCGGATAAGGAGTTTACCTATGCAAATCACACACCAGGCCGATTACGCTATCCGGACGATGGTGTACCTGGCGTCTCAAGATCCTCATCAAAAAATAGCGACCAGCCAGATCGCCAAAGATTATCATATTCCACCCTCATTTCTGACCAAGATTGTTTCCCAGCTTTCCATCGCTGGTTTACTCCACACGGCTCGCGGCGCGCGCGGGGGCGTTTCATTGGCTCGACCGGCAGATGAGATTAGCATGTTAGACGTCATTGAGGCTATCGATGGGCCAGTCTTAATGAACGAATGTGTTGCAGATTCCCATATTTGCGCCTTTAAAGCGACCTGTAAGATGCACCAGTTCTGGGTGGAAACCAAGGAAATGGTCGTTGGACGCCTGGGTGGCATGACCCTGGCGACGCTGGCCACCACGCCGCAATTTGCCCTTGTCTGAGATAAAGCCACCGATTGAAAAGATTTGCCTGGGCGTCCCTCCCGGCGTATAATGTCGGGAGGTTTTGGTTATTCGTCGGGAGGCCTGGCAAAGACGTATGGCGCGGTGGCTCAGTTTTATTCTGGCAATCGTGGTGGGGATCGGGCTGGGATTGATCTACGGCTGGGTGATTAACCCGGTGCAGTATGTGAATACCAGCGCTGATTCTCTGCGCGTCGATTACAAGACCGACGTGGTCTTGATGGTGGCAGAGGTTTACCAGGCGGACGGGAATTTATCTCAGGCGGTGCGCCGCCTGGCGTTTTTGGGGGATCAGCCCCCTGCGCAGATTGTCCAACAGGCGGTCACCTATGCCGGGCAGGCGCGTTATGCGCAAACCGATCTGGACCGGCTCGACCACCTGGAGCAGGCCTTACAGACCTGGACGCCCCAACCCGGGGGTGGGAACTGATGCGGGAATCGCGCGGCTCGTGGTACCTGCTCACCGGGCTGATCCTTGGGATTGCCATGGGCCTGTTATATGCCTGGCTGGTCAGCCCGGTGCATTATGTGAATACGGCTCCATCCTCCATGAGCACGGCTTCCAAGGATCGTTACCGCAGCTTAATTGCCCTGGCCTACGCCGCCGATGGCGACCTGGGCCGGGCGCGCGTCCGACTGGCGCTGCTGCACGACCCTGACAGTGTGCAGGCGCTGGCGGCCCAGGCCCAACGCACCATCGCCGATGGGGGCGTGACCGCCGAAGCCCGCGCGCTGGCAGCCCTGGCTTCGGCGCTGGGGAATGAGCCAGCCTCCGCCGGCGTGGACACGCCGGCCATCACCCCGGCCCAACCCACCCCCCTGGCGGCAACAGCGCCTCCCCAGGCTTCTTCCACGCCAAGACCCACGGCACTTCCCCCCATTCCTACCCCAACCCGGACTCAAACCCCCGGCTTGACCCAGATTATTATCACGGCTTCCCCGACCCTTACGGTTACGACGACCCCTTTGCCATCTACGCAAACGACGGCGACCCGTTTTTCAGGCACGCGTGAGACCCCAACGCCCACGTTCACCGCAACGGCTACCCCCGGCCAGCCTTTCGTGGTGAAAGATCGCAGCCAGGTGTGTGATCCCACCCGTCCCAAGCCGTTGCTCCAGGTAGAGCTGATCGACGCGGCGGGCCGGCCGGTTCCAGGGGTCGAGCTGGCGGTGAGCTGGCAAGGCGGTGAAGATACCTTCTTCACCGGGCTGATGCCGGATATCGATTTAGGCTACGCGGATTTTGTGATGTCGCCGGATTTAACCTACAGCCTGCGCGTCATGGATGGCGGCCAACCTATCACGGGAATCAAGGCGCCCCAATGCACCGATCAAAATGGCCAGGCTTATTGGGGCGGATGGAGTTTCCGGCTGGCGCAGCCGTAATGCTTATTGAGCTGGCAGATCGTTCGAGGCGGCCCAATCGTCGCCCAGGACAAGGACGATATCCACATTGGAGCTGGTGCCCTGGCGGCTGAAGATGCGGCTGGAGGGGATATTGAGCGACTTGGCCAGCAGGGATATGGTGTAGGGCTTGTTGGAATAGACGATCATCATCGATAGGGAGATCGGGTCTGCGTTAGTTTCTTCGATCACATTGAGCCCCAGGGTTTTTAAGTAGTCGCCGGTGCGGGATGCCAGGCCGGATACCTGGGTGCCATTTTGGACAGAAATGCGAGCTTTTTCCATCTCGACGGAGCCGGTGGTGGGCTTGGCCGTTGGGGTTGCCTGGACGGGGGTGGCGGGCGCGGAGGTGGGCAACGGAGCGATGGCGCCTTCAGTCGAGAAAATCTGGTCGCGTAACTTAAGGATTGGGGCCATATCGGGAAGCAGAATGTCTTGGCCATCCCATGAGGTGCTGAAGGTGACCATATCCGGGCTGATCACGCTGTGCTTGATATTTTCCATGGGAATCTGCCGGGCGATCAGGGCTAACTTTACCAACTGATCGAAGGTGAGGTTGGTATGAACGCCGGAGGCCAGGCTTTGGTATAGACCCGGCGCATTGGCAATCAGGGTCGGCCAGACGTTGGGCTTCAGAATGCGGTCGCGAATGCCAATGATCACCTGTTGCTGGCGGCCTGCGCGATCGAAGTCTCCGTTGGCGGTATAACGCGCTCGCGCATAAGCCAGGGCTACCGGGCCAAACATGTGTTGTGTGCCTGCCTTCAAATGGGTGGTATTGCCAGGCCCCAGGGGGTCTACCGTAATATCCGCGGGGACATCGATGGTGATCCCACCAATCTGATCCACAAAGTTAGAAAAGGCGATGAAATCAACCTGGGCATAATAATGGACGGGCACCCCTAAAAATTGCTGGACGGTTTTCATGGCCAGGCCAGGCCCGCCGCCGGGCAGGTGTTCGGCCTCCCCTAAAAAATAGGCCGAGTTAATTTTCGCCTCATAATGGTCAGGAATGCTGACCCACATATCCCGGGGGATGGAAAGCATCCCGGCGGTGTGGGTGGCGGGGTCGATGGTCACCAGGATCATCGTGTCGGAATGAGGAATATCGTAATTGACCCAATCTCGATAGTCCAGTCCCATAACCAGGATATTGATGCGGCTCTTGCCATCCCAGGCCGCGCCTGCAGGGCCATCGCTGGCTTGCAGTGGCCCGCTTGAAAGGGTCACCGTACTGGTTGGGTGAGGATTAATTGAAGAGGAATTGGACTGGGAAGCCTGCCCGGTTGTGAGGCGAGGGTTGAAGAAGGCGTTTGCCAGGTTGGTTGCCACCACCACGGTGGCTATCAGGACGGCAACAAAAAGAACGGCCAATCCAATGATCAGGCCCTTTTGGCGAAAATCACCCTTTTGCGCAGGTGTGTATCGGATGGATTGGCGATAGGTGCGTGGCATACGATGGATGGTCATGCAGGGTCGCTCGGGTCAAGGAATTTAATTGCCTTGGCTGGAGGTGCAATTTTTATTCCAGGGTTAGAAATGCCTGAACTACCTGTGGAACCGGTACGCCCCCTTTTTAGCTCATTTTGGGTGGGGGAACGGGTAAATCATCAACCTTAACCTGGACCCATTTATCCCCTTCGTCGATTAACATCACCGGGATATCTTCACTGATCGGATATTTACGGCCGCAGTCGCGGCATACCAGCCAGGAGCCTTTGACCAGGTCCAGCAAACCTTCTTTTTCACGCACGCACGCCGGGCAGCGCAGAATATCTAAAAGATCTTGATTGACCATAATTCCTCCACGTGACCGAATTTTACCACAACCGGTTATTTCACGGCGTGGTGGTGGGACTCTGGGTAGGGATGCCCTCGGTTCCAGGGCCATATTCATAGACGGCCCTCCATGGGGCATAATGAGTGGTGATGGTGTCGTGGGTGGTTTGCCCGTTGAGGGTCACGCTGCGGGTGACGGTGATGTCGGCGCCATCCGCGGAATAATCGGTTTGTTTTATCTCGCCTTTGGCCAGCGAAGGGTTTTCTTTGTAGAGAGGCGGCGGCGCCGGGACCACGTTGGTCGGGCCGGTGGTATCCCAGGTCACTTGCCGCCCATCGGAGGTGGAGTAGAATTTCCAGGTCAGGGAATAGCCGTCGACCGTAGTTTCCATGAGCAGCCAGTAAGATGTGTTGTTAGTGAATTTAAGATCGACCAGCGGGACAAAAACGGTGGCATCCAGGCCGGCCAGTCGCGGATCGATCCCGCTGCCGGCTTTCTGTTCGTAGTAACTCACCCGGTAGGCATGTGGGTGGCGCTCATTGATAGGAAAACCCGCGAAGAAAGCGGTGCGGAAAAGGGTTGTGCTGACCTGGCAAACTCCACCGCCGACGCCTTCTATGGTCTGATTGCCGAGGATTATTAAGGCTTCGGCATAGCCATTATCCAGGCTGATGTCGCCGAGCGCGTTAGACATGGAGAAGGTTTCGCCGGGCGCAACCAGCAATCCCTCGAAACGGGAGGCGGCAGTTTTGATGTTATGCACGCGATCGGGTGGGGAACCGCGGAAGTAGGAAGTCTCGGTCTGGATCAGCTCATGAATGCCCAGCTTGTCGGCGGTGGCAGTGTCAGGCGCTGCCGGCTGGGTGAAAGTGAAAACCAGGGGGATGGTGTGATCGCCGCCGGGCAGTTTCTGGTCGATCACCTTGAGCGAGGCGTCGACATCCAGGCTGCGCCCGGTAACAGAATGCTGGAGGACCTCGAGCTGGTGGGTCTGGTCGTTGAAAGTGAAACGGGCATTCTGAGGCGCCCGCGCCAACGCAGGCGCCAGCCCTTGCAGGTAAACGCGTAGGATGTCGCTGTTGATGCCTACCTGGTATTGGGCTCCGTTGGTGGCCTGGACTTTATCGATGGTGAGCATGTTGGCCAGCACAGCCGGCTGGATAACCCAGGGGCCAGCGCCCGTTTCTCCCTGGGGCAGAGTCAGGGTCAGGGGAGCGCTCAAGATGCGGCGCGCGACCTCGGCCTGCTGGGTGGCATCCATTACCAGGGGCGGGGTCTCGCGCACCAGGAGTGGAATGGTGCCGTCTTGCAGCGTGTGAAGCTGGACGCTGATCATGGCGGTTGAAGCGGCGATATCCAGTGTACGGCCCACCTGGCCTGAGTTAACCTCGACGCTGATGCCGTTAATCCCCAGGTTGGCTTCGATGATCGGCCGGTCGGTCTGCTTGGAAAGGTCCAGCAGGAACTGCTGGGTGATCTTCTGGTTATAGACGGCGACAGGGGCCAGGTCGGACCCGCTCCACCAGGCAATGGCCTGGGCCGCCAGGGCGGTGAAGAGGTCTCCTTCGCGCCCGACCTGGTAAGCGCGCATAGCGGTGGCTTCGGGATCGATGAAGAAACCTAACTGGCCGGGTGATACAGCCCAGGTTTTTCCCTGGTCGGTGAGCAAGATGCGGCCTGTCTGCGAATAGGTGTAAGCCCGGCCTACCTGGGTTGCCGCGGCCTGCGGCGAAAGGCCCCCAACGTTGATTCCAGCGATAGACACGCCCGGGTAAATGCGGTTGCTGTAGCGGATCTCGAAGGCGACCACGCTCACAGGGATAGCGGCGACGCTGATCGCCAGGGCCAATATGAAAGTAAGGAGGAGCTGTTCCAACACCTGGGGAGAACCCTGGTGCGAACGGCGAGTGGTCGGATAGGGGATAGTACTCATAATCGAAAATTATAACTGAATTCAAGGGAGGTTGCATGAGGAGAAGTATAGAAAAAGAGGGTTCCAATCCAGGGGAAATTCGAATCAATTTGCCAGAATCCCTTGACATTTCAGGTGGGGAGAGTATAATCACGGCCTGTTGCTTACGAAACGAAGTAAGCAGCCGGAGAGCAGGAAATGCTCCAGAAGGTCTCGCTCTAAACAAGCAGATCGCTAACAACCGAACAAGCATCATCAGTCGTACTGACAGGCAAGATATGTGAGCAGAAGGGTAGAAGCGCCGTCGGGCTGATCCAACCCCCCTGGGTTTGGACTGAACCGGCGAGCGAGGGCAGCCAGGATGAGCCGAAACGGCGGACTGGCTCCCGAAAGCCCTTGACAAAAGGAAAAAAACGGCTTACAATAATTCTCTCGAAGGTTCGAGAGGCTGGGTCTTGCCTCACAGAAGGCGGATCGCTAAAAACCGAAGATGCTTTTGGGTCGAGGACCAGGCTCACAAAAAGGAAGACAACGAGCGGCCGGTGTCGAAAGACATCGGCGGTTTTGTCTCGAAAAACCTTGACGAAAACGAATGAAGTGGTAGAATCTGGCTCTCGAAGTTACCAGGACCTTAACAACTGAAAAGTGATAGGAAATCTAAGTAATGCCCTGTCGTTCATAAAAAATCCGTAAATGAATACCTGAATAAGGTATAGAAATTTTTTGCGGAGAGTTTGATCCTGGCTCAGGATGAACGCTGGCGGCGTGCCTAATCCATGCAAGTCGAACGGAGGATGTAGCAATATGTCCTTAGTGGCGAACGGGTGAGTAACGCGTTGGTGACCTGCCCCAAAGTGTGGGATAACAGCTCGAAAGGACTGTTAATACCGCATGTGGTCCCCGGGTTTAGAAGCCGGTGACTAAAGGAGAAATTCGCTTTGGGAGGGGCCTACGTCCCATCAGCTAGTTGGTAAGGTAATGGCTTACCAAGGCTTCGACGGGTAGGGGACCTGAGAGGGTGGCCCCCCACAATGGAACTGAAACACGGTCCATACACCTACGGGTGGCAGCAGGAGGGAATATTGGTAATGTGCGAAAGCGCGAACCAGCAACGCCGCGTGTGCGATGAA
>JAJYIW010000014.1:23630-28444 GCA_021789855.1 Chloroflexota bacterium
GAGGCCCGTACCTACTAACGCTGCAAAGTTAGGGGATGAGCTGTGGGTAGAGGTGATATGCCAAACGAACTCGGAGATCGCTTGTTCTCCCCGAAATAGCTTTAGGGCTAGCGTCATGTGTTTAGTAACGGAGGTAGAGCACTGAATGGGCTAGGGGGCTTATCGCTTACCGAACCCAATCAAACTCCGAATGCCGTTACTCCATAACATGATAGTCGGACTCCGGGAGATGAGTTTCGGGGTCAAAAGGGAAACAGCCCAGATCATCAGCTAAGGTCCCTAAATCCAAGCTAAGTGGGAAACGATGTGGGGTTACTTAAACAACCAGGAGGTTGGCTCAGAAGCAGCCACCCTTTAAAGAGTGCGTAATAGCTCACTGGTCTAGTGATCCTGCGCGGAAAACTTAACGGGGCTAAGCTTGGTACCGAAGCTATGGGTCTCAGCATTATGCTGGGGCGGTAGGGGAGCGTTCTGCCAGCAGGGAAGGTCGACCGTAAGGACGGCTGGAGCGGGCAGAAGTGAGAATGCAGGCATGAGTAGCGTAAAACACGTGAGAACCGTGTTCGCCGAATGTCTAAGGTTTCCGACGCCAGGTCAATCCGCGTCGGGTTAGTCGGGGCCTTAGCCGAGGCCGAAAGGCGTAGGTGATGGATAGCCGGTCAACATTCCGGCACCACTTGAGATGAGCGATGAGGGGACGCAGAAAGGTAGACCAGCCCGCGATTGGTAGTGCGGGTGCACCAGGTGCATAGGCTTTGAGGTCTGTAGGTAAATCCGCAGACTGAGTTAAGACCTGGTGGCGTGTCCTTGAGGCGGAAGTGAGTTAAGCCTTGCTGCCGAGAAAAGCCTCTAAGCGTTGAGTCTCGAGTGCCCGTACCGCAATCCGACACCGGTAGACGAGTAGAGTATACTAAGGCGAACGGGAGAACCTTCGTTAAGGAATTAGGCAACTTAGCCCCGTAACTTCGGGATAAGGGGTGCTCTTTGACGTGAAAGTTTTCTTGAGCGTTGGAGAGTCGCAGTGAACAGGTTCTAGTGACTGGTTAACAAAACCACAGGTCTCTGCAAAGCCGAAAGGCGATGTATAGGGGCTGACGCCTGCCCAGTGCCGGAAGGTTAAGGGGAGAGGTTAGCGCAAGCGAAGCTTTGAACTGAAGCCCCGGTGAACGGCGGCCGTAACTATAACGGTCCTAAGGTAGCGAAATTCCTTGTCGGGTAAGTTCCGACCCGCACGAACGGCGTAACAACTAGAACACTGTCTCAACGAAGGACCCGGCGAAATTGAAATGGCTGTGAAGATGCGGCCTACCCGCAGCAGGACAAAAAGACCCCGTGGAGCTTTACTGCATCTTGGCATTGAGTTTGGACATGGTCTGTGTAGGATAGGTGGGAGGCTATGAAGCTGGAGCGCTAGCTTCGGTGGAGCCACCGGTGAAATACCACCCTGACTATGTTTAGACCCTAACCCCACACCGTTATCCGGGTGGGGAACCGTGCCAGGTGGGCAGTTTGACTGGGGCGGTCGCCTCCTAAAGAGTAACGGAGGCGCCCAAAGGTTCCCTCAGGCTGAATGGAAACCAGCCAGAGAGTGTAAAGGCACAAGGGAGCTTGACTGCAAGACCAACGCGTCGAGCAGAGACGAAAGTCGGGCTTAGTGATCCCACGGTACTGAGTGGAAGGGCCGTGGCTTACCGGACAAAAGCTACCCCGGGGATAACAGGCTGGTGAAGTCCAAGAGTTCACATCGACGACTTCGCTCGGCACCTCGATGTCGGCTCATCGCATCCTGGGGCTGTATAAGGTCCCAAGGGTCGGGCTGTTCGCCCGTTAAAGCGGTACGCGAGCTGGGTTCAGACCGTCGTGAGACAGGTCGGTCTCTATCCGCTGTGGGCGTAAGGGATTTGAGAGGAGCTGCCCCTAGTACGAGAGGACCGGGGTGGACAGACCTCTGGTGTGCCAGTTGTCGTGCCAACGGCATCGCTGGGTAGCCAACGTCTGGCAGAGATAACCGCTGAAAGCATCTAAGTGGGAAACTCGCCTCGAGATTAGATCCCTGTATCCTGTAAAGGAGTAAGACCGCAGGTAGACTACCTGCTTGATAGGCGACAAGTGTAAGCGCAGTGATGTGTTTAGCTAAGTCGTACTAATGGTCGAGGGCTTCTCCATGTGGTGTGGAGAACTCGGTACTTCTTGGATTTGCCTAACATACTTTTTCGATCCATACGAATTGTCGATTAAGTCTCTTGGTGATTGGAGCGATGAGGGTACACCCGGCCACATCTCGAACCCGGTCGTTAAGCTCATCAGCGCCGATGGTACTTGGGGGGCAACCCCCTGGGAGAGTAGGTCATTGCCAAGAGACTTTTTCATTTAATTGACATTTATTTTGTTTCTGCGGTATAATATTTTTGTTGTTGGGTGCATTTTGGCACCCTGGTTTGGCGCACTTTTTTATGCAGCAAGAGTTTAATGGAGACCACTGGACGCATTTGACCTCATTAGGTTTGTCAACCTGGTACCTGGACTCGGCTGCCCGCTTGGCCTTCAGCCGAGTTTCATTTTTAACTTCCCTTTCTTTGAAGGTGCGCCGCCAGAAATCTAACCCCTGTCAGAAGGGAGGTGAGGAATCGTGGCCAGTGTCGTTATTCGTCCAAACGAATCACAGGATCAATTACTTAAACGCTTCAGGAAAAAGGTCGTTAAAAGCGGCGTCTTGAGTACGGTCCGCCGGAAGCGATGGTTTATTTCGAAGAGCGAGCTTCGCCGGATTGAGAAGAAAAAAGCTATTCGCCGTTTGAAACGCCGCCAGATCGGTAGAACTTACGAAGCATGATTGTTTAGCTTTTGTCAGGCCAACACCCGCAAGGCATGTTGGTGGTTGGAGAGGATTATGGCCAAAGAAGAAGAGAAAATTCAGGTTGAGGGCACCATCATTGAAGCCCTTCCCGGCACTCAATTCCGGGTCAAGCTCGATAATGGGCACGTAGTCCTGGCCTACCTGTCTGGCAGGATGCGCAAGTATTACATTCGCATTCTTTTAGGAGATCATGTACGGGTGGAGATGTCACCTTACGACCTGACCCGCGGCCGCATCGTCTACCGCGCTAAAAAGCCTTCTGAGCCGGCTCTCGAACAAGAATAGGCGCTTTTCCTGTTCTGGTTGCCATTCAGGGAGGGACTGTCTACAAGAGACAGTCCCTCTTTTATTTTAAAATTAAAGGGGCTACCCCTGGAACAATGACCCGGAAAAGGGGTAAAACAAAACCAGAGACAGGCAATAGATTTTATATATAATACCTGTTTGAATCCTTGCTACAATAAAATTATATTCATTGACTAACCTATATCCCAAGGAGAAAAAGATTATGCCTAGCTCTACCCTCGCTATCTTACAACACTACCTGCTGCTGTTGATTCCGATCGTGATCATCGAACTCGTCTTGATGGTCATTGCCCTGATCGACCTGGTCAAACAACCGCGAACGCGCGGCCCAAAGTGGGCCTGGGTGCTTATTATTGTTTTTATCAACCTAATCGGGCCCATTCTTTATTTTATCTTAGGGCGCAAAGATGAGTGAGGTGACCAGCGGCGGCGAAACTAATCCTGCGGATGGGCCATTCGCCATACGTTGCGTGGGATTAAGCCGGAACTACGGTGAGGTTCAGGCGCTCAAGGATCTGAACCTGACGGTCCCCTACGGCTCAATTTTTGGCTTCTTGGGCCGCAATGGCGCCGGGAAGACCACCACCATCCGCCTGCTGGTCGGGCTGGCCCAGCCCAGTGAAGGCTCAGCCTGGGTGGCAGGGATTGAAGCCACCCGCACCGATAGTGTGGCTCGCCAGCAGTTTGGTTATTTGCCGCAAGACCCCAGCTTTTATCGTTGGATGACGCCGGTGGAGTATCTGGACTACGCGGCCAGCCTGTATGCCATGAAGCCAGGCGAACGGCGAGCGGCTATCGATGAGATGTTGCGGCTGGTGGATCTAAAAAGCGCCGCGCGCCGCAAGATTGGTGGTTTTTCCGGCGGCATGATCCAGCGGCTGGGGATCGCCCAGGCCATGATCCATCATCCGCAAATATTGTTCCTGGATGAGCCGACCAGCTCGCTCGATCCGGCCGGGCGCTACGAGGTGCTTGAGCTGATTGCTGGCCTGCGCGGCAAGGTGACCGTGTTTTTCTCTACCCACATTCTGAATGACGTGGAACGGGTGTGTGACACGGTGGGGATCATCCACAAGGGCCGGCTCTTGCTGCAATCAGGGCGTGAGGAGTTGATGGCGCGCTACGCCATCAATATGGCTGAAATTGAGCTGGATCATCTCGATGGGTTAGAAAATGGCCTGGAGGCGGAGCTCAAGGCGCAGCCGTGGGTTGAGAGCGTGCGGGTTGAGCAGGGGGTGTTGCACGTCACCGTAACCGACCTGGCCGAGGGCAAGCGCGCGCTGCTGCCCTGGCTGGCCAATGCCGGGCTGGGCGTCAACCGGCTTGAATGGGTACGCCCTTCCCTGGAAGAAATATTCTTAAAGTTGAGCGCTTGATGTAAAGGGGCCCTATGATGCTATTGGTGTTATCTTTAACCCTGTCGGTTCTGGCGATGATCCTGCTGCCCATCCTTTTTGCAGCCCTGGTACGCCGGCGTTTCCAGGTGCCCTGGATCTTGTTTGCGATTGGTACGGCAACCTTTATCGGCTCGCAGGTGGTGCACCTGCCGCTCAACCAGCTATTGGTTGACCTGCACATCCTGCCAAAGAGCGGGGTTTCCGACCCTTCCATCTCCCTCCTTCAAAGCAGCCTGGTGCTTGGGCTGACCGCG
>JAJYIW010000207.1 GCA_021789855.1 Chloroflexota bacterium
ACGCCGATAAGGCCTCGATCTTCTCAACCGATTCATCGGCATAATTCTCTCCAAAGCGGGTAGCACCAGCCTCTATCGCCGCCTGGATCCGATCCACCGGTTGAGTCTTGGTGACAGCTACCAGTTTAACCTCGGATGGGTCTCTCCCGGCGCGGATGGCAGCATCGCCAATCCTCTTCTGGATTAAGGCGTAATTTTCTTTAATCTGAAGCGGGTCCATCCATTTCCTCCCCTGTCCAGGCTCAGCCAGCCAGGTTGATCAGCGCTCCAAAGCGGCCGGTCTTTCCATTCTCACCACGATGAGAAAACCAATCGTCTGGATGGCAGGCAGTGCATTGCCCGGAAACCTCGATGGCCGGCACACCTGCCTGTTCCAGGGTTAAGCGGTTCGCTTTCCACAAATCGAAATGGTTTTGGCCATTCTTCTTTTGAACCAGGCTGTCTGCCAACGGCCCAAACGCCAGCCGCACCTTCTCCACCACCTCCATCCCCACCGGGTAATGCGCCTGGCAAATGGAAGAGCCTATCCCCGCGATGATGTCGGCCGGCCTGCTCCCATAATGGTCGACCATCGCCTGGACCGCAGTAGCCCCAACTTTATTCACCGTGCCCACCCAGCCAGCATGAGCCAGCCCGACGACGCGCCGGATCGGATCGTACAACAGCAACGGCACACAATCCGCAAATCGCATATATAAAGTCACCACAGGGTTATCCGTCAACAGGATGTCAGCCTGGACGTGCGGCGCCTGAGGCGGCCTGGGAGCATCCGCAAAGACCACCGCCGACCCGTGCACCTGCCACACATCGTGCATACTGGCGATGTCCCGGCCCACCGCTGCAAACGAGCGCAAGCGATTTTCGGCCACGTGCGCCAGGTCATCCCCTACCGTGCTGCCCACGTTCAACGACGCATAAGGAGCCAGGCTTACCCCACCTTGCCGGGTAAATACCGCGTGTTGGATGGACTGCCCTTCAAAGCTGGAAAACGTATAGTATTTGACTTCATCAGAATAATGGAAGGGCATAGGCACAATTAACCTTTTTCCAATTGGGCCGTTTGGGTCACCACAGCCGTTTTATATTTCATCAATCGTTTCGTATCTTCCATCGATTCATAAATATATGGAAAGCCATACCAGGCCGTGAAGAAGCCGAATAAGAAGCCGGTGAGCGTGCGGAGGAACGGCGTGCTCTCACGTATGGGTATCCAGGCAGGCAAGGAAATGGTTAACAGGTCGGGAAGCTGGCTGACCCCGTCAATGCCCATGGGAACCAGGGCAATGATGACCCACAAATACCACGGAAGGGATTTGATCTTGGAACGGAAGGGCGCGTAAATTAAGCCGAATAACAGGATTGAAGCGTAAATCGCCACATCCCTCTCGCAATATGCCACCTTGTACCCGATCTGGGGATTACCGATAAAGGCGCGTGCTGCCGCCAGATCCGTCACCTTGATCCCGGTCGCCTGTGCTAAAGTCAATAGACCGGGGACTCCGGCCAGGGCCGTTGGGTAAGCGGACTGCTCGCCAAATAAAAACCAGGAACGGAAAGCGAGCTGGTGGCACATGATACTGTAAAAGTCATAAATAAGGCGGGCAGGCGCCTGCACATTGACTTTCATGAGCACCGGGGCCAAAAAAGGCAATCCTGCGTAAATAAACAGGAGGGAATTAAACACCGCCATGTAATGCTTGGTGAACCAGTAAGAAAAACGGTCTGCGCTGGAGATCGTATGTCCTCTTTCTTTCCGTTCCAGGTAGTGGGTATCCCCAACCTGTTGCAGAACCGCCTGGCGATCCTGAGCGGCGCCCAACGCCACCTGGATATCCTGGCGGGTAAACTGCTTTTTTAGGCGGAAGGGGCCTACCTCCAGCACCGGTAAGCTGGAAGGATCATAAGAGATCATGTCAGGATCCTGGCTATAATTCAAAAGGACCAGCTGGTGTGGATAGGCTGATTTTAACGATTCCAGATCAGCCAAAATACGTTCACTCTCTTCCGAATGTTCCAATATAAAAAGGGTAACAGTAATCACGGCTTGACTCCTATGGAGGCTAAATCACTGGCCATGCTTTCCGGCGATAAAGAACCCACCTGGATAGCCTGGATGGTACCACTCGAATCGATAAAAAACGACGTTGGAAATCCATCGACCCGGTATAAATCGGATATTCCACCGTTCGAATCAAACAAGATCATGAAGGTAATTTTAAAGCTGTTAGCGAAGCTTTGCACCACGATAGGCGTCTCTTCGCTGTTCAGGCCTAGCACCACCAGCTTAGTGGGATAGGCCTGGGCGTACTTTTCGATCAGGGGCATTTCGGCTTTACATGGCTCGCACCATGAAGCCCAGAAGTTGATCAACACGGCTTTGCCACGGTACTGGCTGAGGCTATGCTGTTGTCCATCCAGCCCATTCAGGGTAAAGTTGGGCGCCAACGAGCCAGGCCTGGCCGACCCATTATTCTGATCAGGCTGGGTGCGGTTGAATCCTGCCAGCACAAAGGCGCTCAAGCTCATCCCCAATAACAAGCCTGCTGACAAAAACAAGAAAAAACGTTTTATCAAAGGGTATCTCTTTTACAGCCCAAAATCGACGAAGAAACCGAAACGAGAAAAACTTTGATAAGTACCCAGGAATAACAACACACCCACCACGATCATCAGGACGCCCATGCTAATTTCAGCAATATGCATCACTTTCTGATAGCGTCGCAAAATCGTGGTAACCCAGCCAATCCCCAGGGCTGCGAGCAAAAATGGGATGGCCAGGCCAGCCGAGTAGGAACTCAACAATTGGACGCCTTTGGTCACAGAGCCGCCGTAAATGGCCATGGTCAGGATAGCGCCCAGCACCGGGCCAACGCATGGCGACCAGCCGGCGGAAAAGAAAACGCCCATCAAGGCGGAGGAAAGGTAGCTCCGGCGTTGATCCACGTCTGTTTGGGGGCGCAAATCGTATTCCAAGAAAGGTATGCGGTAGAGACCGGTCATATGGATGCCAAAAATGATCACCACCAGGCCGCCAATCCGGGCCAGCCACGAGCGCATACTATACAGCAGCCCCCCTAGCACGCTACCGGTCAGCCCCAGCAAGATGAATACGATGCTGAAGCCCATTACAAAAGCGATCCCATGACTGAAGGTGGCCCAGCGGTTTATTTTAGCTTTTTGTCCATCCCAGGTAGCCATCGACCGGCCGCTAAGATAACCGATGTATGCCGGGACCAAGGAAAAAACGCACGGCGAAAGAAACGATGCCATTCCGGCTAAGAAGGCTATTCCTAAAGATACGTCTTTTACAGGCAAAGGTCGTCCTCTATTTTGAGTTTGAGTTGAGCCAATCTACGCTTGTTCGAGGATAACCCGCGTGGAGGCATTCATGCCATTCACGGTGATATCCCCAGGATTATACGACACAGCTGGTTCAATCCAGCGCCAGATCCATTTGGCATCTTCAGGGGTTGCGTTTACACAGCCATGCGTGCGCGCGACCCCAAAATCATTATGCCAGAAGGTCGAATGGATCGCCGCTCCATCTTTTGAAAACAGAGCGGTCCATCCAATGCCGGGGGTATCATAACCGGCCCCGGTGGTGCCTCCACTCATGTGGGTGGAGACCATCTTGCGCCACACCGGGATCGTCCCGACCGGGGTCGCATCGCCATACCCGGTGGATACCCGGCAAAAATAGACCTCATTATCGCCTTCAAAGCAAGACAGCGTCTGGTAGGTGAGATTAACCACCACATGCTTATCAGCTACGCCAGGATGGATGGTCTGCAAGTCTTCCGGAGTGATCGGTTTGAACGCCTCGCCGGCTGCCCAGAAGAAATCGCCATACCCCCCGTACTTCTCCCCCGCCCGATACAACACCTGGCCGTTCTCATCTTTAACGATTTTGTCGATCCACATGATCTGGCTGTAGTACAACTTAGGGTGGTATTCGCCTTTCAGCCAGGGAGAAGCGGGGTTACCGCCATCCACGGTAAAGGGCACGTAAGGAACAGACACTTCAGCCCACATACCCGGTTCGTTACTGTAAGGAGGAAAATTCTCCAGGGGAACATTGGGATGGTTTTCAACGGGCTGCACGTAAGGCGCATAAATATAACCCTTAGGGGTTTCAATCCAGGTCTGGTTAATCCGGTAAGGATCCAGGCTGGAGGCAACCACTTCCCTCAGCCAGACAATAATATCATCGCGGTAAACTGTTGCTACCCCAGGAGCGTCCATCGATGGGCGGGCCTTCAGATCAAAGCGCGCGCCATCTCCGCCGGCGCACACCCGTCCCAGCTTATTCCCCGCAGGATACTCGGGCAGGCTTTTCAAGCCCTGGAAATGCGGTTGTACTACCGTCGCGGCGAAGCCGAATGCGGATGCCTTCAAGAATGCCCGCCGCGTTAAGCGAAATTGATTAATAGACATACATTAACCCTGGTATACCTTCAATTCTAACTATACCGATATAATTGGACTAATTATATTCTTTTTATCACGGTCTGGAAGAGATTTTATCACCATCCCAATAAAAGAGATGAGGGTCATACCCGGTAGGGTCAGCCGCGTCCCCGCAACTGTTGCTCAACCTCACGCTGGGTATCTTTCCGCGCAATTTCCGCGCGCTTATCATACAGCTTCTTCCCCTTTGCCAGCGCAATGTCCAGCTTGGCCCGGCCATCCTTCAGATAAATTTTTACCGGGACGACCGTGACCCCCTTTTGACGAACTTTATCCCACAGCTCCCTGATTTCCCGCTTGTTCAATAATAACTGCCGCGAGCGCAGGGGATCGTGATTATTGTAACTGGCCGGGTCATACGGCGCAATATGGGCGTTGATGAGCCAGGCATTCTTTCCATCCACCTCGACATACGCTTCAGCCAGGCTGACCTGGTTGGCCCGGATGGATTTAATTTCACTGCCATGCAAAGCGATTCCCGCTTCGAAATGCTCCAACAAAAAGTATTCAAAAGCCGCTTTTCGATTGGTCGCAATGATTTTAATTCCCATGGAATAATTGTAACATAGATACCCCCTGCACCAGGAATACCGACTTTAAAATATCGGGGCGCCGCGCCCTGCTTCATCCCCATTTTAAAATGGCCAGGCCCGCGATTAAGCGCGCAACCGCACAGACCAGCATGGCATCGGGCAGCCCGATCAACGTCGCCAGGAAGGGTCCTCCCAGCGAGCCAAACAAAATGGCTGCATTGAGCACGAGGTGATACCAGCCCATATAAGCCGGCCGGTCGCTCACCGGGATCCTCTCCACCAGAAAATTGTACAGGATGCCCCCCACAATGGACCAGGCTATGCCCCCGACAAAACTGGTCAAGGCAAACATCCCCAGGTTGCGGCTGACAGACATCAGGGCTGGATACATTCCCATCAGGACCACCCCAAACCCCATCAACGTACGGTTGTTAAAGCGGCTGAAGAACTTGATCAATTGCGTCGAACCTACAAACACCATCAGGTTGAACACACCCACGCCAATGCTGATCACCTGGTCAGAAAAATGCACAGCATTCACCTGGTAGATGGGGAAAATGGGGATGCCCAAATATTGAGACAGGTGGAAGAAAAAAAGCAGAAAAAGGATTTTCCCGAAAGGCGATTTAAGCACATCCAGCCGCATACTGGCGAACCGGCCCGACCGGGCTGGGGCGCTGGGGTGCGCGCGATCAGTTTCGAGTTCGCCGAGCGACAACTCCGGGCTCTCTTCTTCCATGGGAGCGCCGTTGGCAGGGGGACGGACAAACCATAAATGGTAACTGCTCACGGCTGCGCCTACAAAGCCCAGCA
>JAJYIW010000015.1 GCA_021789855.1 Chloroflexota bacterium
TTCCGCATTGACCAGATGATGGATGTGAACTGGAAAGTGTTGACACCTATGTCGCTGGGGTTGTTGTCCGTGGAGGCCCTGGTTGCCAAGCTGGTGGAAGGCAGCCCGAGTGCGCTGGTGCGCGGCCTGGCCTTATTAATCGCAAACCTGCTGGTTTTAGTGTTGTCTTCGTATATCATGGGATTGTTTGCTTCTTCCCGTCGCCGGAAATCAGATGAAATGGCAGAGAGACAGAAACTGCGGGTCAGGAGTCAGGCATGACTTTTCTCCAGCTGGTGTTCCTGTTGGTAGCCGCTTTTACCCTGAGTGCGGCATTGATGGTCGTCAGCTCGCGGGCGATGCTGCATGCGGCCTTCTGGCTGGTGGCTGCATTATTTGGCGTGGCGATCTTGTTCACCCTCCTGGAAGCGGGATTTTTTGCAGTGATTGAGGTGCTGGTCTACATCGGCGCCATAGCCATCCTGGTCATTTTCGCGGTGATGTTGACCCGGCGGGTCATGCACGACAACGGTCCTCAACTGATCCGGTTTTGGTGGCTGGCGGCTATCCTGGCAGGAGCAGTTTTTGCTGGATTGGCGCTCCTGGTAAGCTGGAAAGGATTTGAAATCGTCCCGCCGGCTATGCCCAACAGCCAGGAGATGATCCTTCAGCTCGGTAAATCGCTGGTTGATCCCAATGGTTTTCTGTTGCCGTTCGAAGTAGCGTCAGTGTTATTATTGGCGGCTTTGATAGGCGCCATTTACATAGCCTATCAAAAGAGGTGAGGATGATTCCACTTACCTGGTATCTGATCGTCGCGGCTGGTCTATTTTGTATCGGGTTATTTGGAGTGTTGGCCCGTAAGAATGCGATTGGCGTCTTCATGGGCGTTGAGCTGATGCTGAACGCCGTGATGATCAATCTATTGGCCTTCTGGCGTTACGGCGACCCAACCCGGGTGGATGGGCCGGCTTTTGTCGTGATCGTTTTTGCCACGGCGGCGGCAGAAATTGCCATAGGGCTGGCCCTGGTGATCTCGGCTTACCGCCGGCATGACACCGTGGTGGCCGATGACATCAGTGAAATGAAAGGGTGAAGGGCTGAGAGACAATGTCTATGGAGAATTTGATCTGGCTGATCCCCTTACCGCCTTTGCTGGCTTTTTTTATCATCATTTTAGGAGCCAACCGGAATAAAGGCCTGAGCCACAGCCTGGCGATCGGAGCGGCCGCCCTGGCGTGGCTGGGGAGCATGCTGGTGTTCTGGCAGGCCGTCCACACCCCGGCGCTCGGAAGCCACCCCTTTGCGTCAAGCGTCAACTGGCTGCCCACCAGCGGCTCTAACTGGCTGCCCATCGGGGTATTGGTCGACCCGCTGACGGCGATCTCTCTGTTTTTTGTCGCCTGGACTGTGCTGGCCATCTTTGTTTATAGTACCGGTTACCACAATTACGGTCAGCCGCCAGGCGAGCATGACCGGCCGGGCTTGCCGCCTGAAGGGGCGCATTTAGAGGGAAACAACGGCCACGGGACGCGCATTCCTTCTGTCGAGCCGATGTATTCGCGCTTTTTTGCGTTTATCAGCCTGTTTGCTTTCGCGATGTATGCCCTGGTGGTCAGCGATAACCTGCTGACGCTCTACATTGCCTGGGAAATCATGGGCCTGTGCTCTTATCTTTTGATCGGCTTCTGGTATGGGAAGAAGTCTGCGCGGGATGCTGCGATTAAGGCTTTCCTGACCACCCGCATCGGCGACGTTTTTATGCTGCTGGGCCTGGTCTACCTGTACTCGGTGACCGGCACGCTAAATTACCAGGCCATCTTCGCTAACCCGCAATTGTTACAACACCTGGCCACAACGCCGGGAATATTGGGGCTGTCCATTGCCAGCGGAGCTGGCATCTTGCTGTTCATTGGGACCGTTGGTAAATCGGCGCAATGGCCCTTGCATGTGTGGCTGCCAGACGCCATGGAAGGCCCCACGCCGGTTTCTGCGATGATTCATGCCGCGACCATGGTCTCGGCCGGCGTCTACCTGGCCATTCGCATTTTTCCGTTGGTTTCGGCCGGATGGGAGCCGGGACAGGCATTGACCCCCGCCATGACCTGGATGGCCTTCATCGGGGCGTTTACGGCATTGTTTGCTGCCACCATTGCGGTCAGTCAAAATGACATCAAACGGGTGCTGGCTTATTCCACCATCTCTCAATTGGGATACATGGTGGCTGCCCTGGGGGTTGGCGCTTATGCTGCAGCAGCTTTTCACCTGTTGACCCACGCCTTTTTCAAGGCATTGCTCTTTATGGGCTCCGGTTCGGTGATCCACGGGATGGAGCACGGCGCCATGCACACCGGAGAAACGATCGATGCGCAGAACATGACGAACATGGGAGGGCTGCGCAAGAAGATGCCGGTTACTTTCTGGACCTTTTTGATCGGTGGGCTGGCTCTTTCCGGTTTCCCGCTGGTCACGGCCGGTTTCTGGTCAAAGGATGCGATTTTATCCGGCGCATTCAACGGTGGAACCTGGTTGGTGTTTGTCGTCCTGGCCCTGGCCGCTTTATTGACGGCGTTTTATACCGCCCGCCAAATTACCCTCACCTTCCTGGGGGAGCCACGTACCCACGCAGCCGCCCATGCCAGTGAAACCCCGGCGAGCATGACTCTACCGCTGGTAGTGCTGGCCTTTTTTGCGGTGACTGCGGGATGGAGCGGTATTCCACAAACCTTCCCATTGCTGGGAAAAATATCCTCTGACTGGTTCGCAAGCTTTGTTAACGGCACCCTGGGCGCCAATCCCCCGGTGATCGAGGGAGACAGCCTGGTTCCCCTGGCTACCTCGCTGGTGGTGTCTCTCGGCGGGCTTTTCCTGGGGTGGTGGGTTTACCGCGCCATTAAAGCCGGCCAGGCTGATCCCATGGAGCATCCCCTGGGCGGGTATTACCGGGTGCTCAAAGCCAAGTATTATTTTGATGAGATTTATCACGCCGTTCTGGTTCGCCCGTCGCAATGGCTGGCGGAGGTGTTCACCGTGCAGTGGGTGGATCGAGACCTGTTGGATTGGATCCTGGAAGGCATAGCCCGCGGCGCTTTATGGCTTGGGTCGGTATTCCGGCGTTATTTCGACATCCCGGTGATCAACGGCGGAGGCGATGCCACCGCGCGGGCTGTCAAGCTGTTTGGCTTTTCGTTAAAGCCTTCTCAGACCGGGCGTGTCCAGCAATATATGGTGACCGCCATTCTGATTGTTGTCGGCGCAGTCATTGCGGCTTCGCTCTTGCTGCGCTTTTAATGCCTGGAAATTTAAAACTGGTTGACTTTTGGAGCGAATGATGGCGTTTGTATTCTCACATATCCTGACGCTCATCCTGTTTTTCCCGGTGGTGGGAGCTATTGTGATTTTGCTCTTGCCCGCGGCGAAGGTCAAGCTGATCCGCAACCTGGCCCTGGGCACCAGCCTGGTTCCTTTTATTTTGTCGCTGGTGGCCTGGGCCTCATTCAATATGACCGCGACAGGATTCCAGTTTGAAGAGAAAATTGCCTGGTACCCGGCGATCGGTAGCTTTTATCACCTGGGCATCGATGGCATCTCTCTGACGATGATGCTGCTGACCACCTTGCTGACCCCGCTGGCCATCCTGGCTTCCTATTCCATTAGCGACCGGGTCAAGGCCTATATGGCCCTATTCCTCTTTCTCGAAACGGGGATGCTGGGGGTTTTCCTCTCTCTCGACTTACTGCTTTTCTTTGTCTTTTGGGAAGTGGGCCTGGTTCCCATGTATTTCTTGATCAACCAATGGGGTGGGGCCAATCGCAATTATGCTTCCTTGAAATTCATCCTTTTCACCATGGCCGGCTCACTGGGTTTGTTATTAGCCATCCAGATGCTGGGCGTGGTGGCTGGCACTTACGACTTGCCGGCCTTGACGGCAGCCTGGACTCACCTTAGCGGGTCGCTATTTGGGTTATCGGTGGAAACGGTGAAGACGATCGCATTCTGGGCGTTCGTGATCGCCTTTGCCATCAAAGTGCCGGTGTGGCCGTTCCACACCTGGCTGCCTGATGCTCATACCGAAGCGCCCACGGCAGCGTCGATGCTGCTGGCCGGGGTTCTGCTGAAATTGGGGGCATACGGGTTCCTTCGCCTGGTGATTCCCCTTTACCCGGCTGAATCGCATCGATTCGCCGCGCCCCTGGCGGCCCTGGCCACTATGGGCATTATTTTTGGCGCGCTTGGGGCCTTGGGGCAAAATGACTTCAAGCGCCTGGTGGCTTACTCCTCGATCAGCCACATGGGATTTGTTATCCTGGGAATTGCAGCGGCTGCCTGGGCAACCGGAACCGAAGATGCCAGGATTGCGATGAACGGTGCTGTCCTCCAGATGGTCAACCATGGACTTTCTTCGGCGGGCATGTTTTTCCTGGTAGGTGCGTTGTATGAGCGGACCCACACGCGCGATCTGAAGGCTTACGGCGGGCTGTTCCCCCTGGTGCCCGTCTATGGTGGTATGTTGCTTTTTACGGCCATGGGCTCACTAGGGCTACCCGGGTTGGGAGGATTTGTGTCCGAGTTCATGGTCGTGCGGGGCGCCTGGCCGATCTTTACCGGGGCGGTCGCTTTGGGCATGATTGGCCTTTTCTTTACCGGGGCTTATATTTTGAAGGCTATCCGGGACGTGCTGCATGGGCCGCTCAACCAAACCTGGCTCGGTCACCTGACCGATATTAAGCCGCGGGAAGTGGCGGTCATTACCCCCTTGATCGTTTTGATGCTGTCCATCGGGTTTTGGCCAGCCTGGATCCTGAATGTGATTAATCACGCGGTGAGCGCGCTTTTTTAGGAGAGGAGAAGGATGACGATTCCCTTTTTGAGCCTCATCATTGCCATCCCCCTGGTCGCCGGCCTGGTGATCCTGCTTTTGCCAAAGGATCGGAAGCAAGCGGTCAAGCTGGTTGCCCTGGTTGCCAGTAGTATCACGTTTCTCCTGTCGATATGGGTCTATGCCAGTTACAACATCGCTAAGGGTGGTTACCAGTTTGTTGAGCGGCTAAACTGGGTACCGACGTTTGGCATCTCTTATTATGTGGGCGTCGATGGAATCAGCGTCCCCTTGGTCTTATTGGCTGGGGTCGTATTGCTCTGCGGTGTACTGATCTCGTGGGGAATTGATGACCGGCCGCGTGAGTTCTATGCTTTCTTGATGTTCCTGGGCACCAGCGTTTTTGGCGTTTTTTCGTCGCTTGATCTTTTTGAATTATTCTTCTTCTTCGAGCTGGCGGTATTCCCCAAGTACCTGATGATTGCCGTGTGGGGATGGCCCAAGACGCGCGAATATGGCGCGATGAAGCTGACCCTCTACCTGTTCATCGGGTCGGTCGTCGCTTTGGTTGGCGCGCTGGCCATGTTCTTTGCTTCGGGCCAGTACACATTTGATATGCTGGTGTTGGAAAAAGCTGGCTTCTCCATCGCCTTCCAGCACCTGTGGTTCCCGGTCATATTCCTGGGGTTCGCTGTCCTGGGCGGCATCTTTCCCTTTCACAGTTGGGCGCCGGATGGACACGTGGCGGCCCCGACCGCCGTGTCGATGCTCCTGGCCGGCGTCGAAATGAAAGTGGGGGCTTTTGCCGCCCTGCGGGTGGCCATCATGCTGCTCCCAGAGGGGGCGAAATATTGGGCTCCCTGGATTTTGGGCCTGGCCACCGTTAATGTGGTCTACGGCGCAGCCATTGCCATGGTGCAAACCGATTTCAAATATGTGATCGGGTTTTCCTCCGTGTCCCACATGGGGCTGGTGATGATTGGCTTTGCTACGCTTAACCGGGATGGCTTGATGGGCGCGGGGATGCAGATGTTCTCCCACGGGATCATGACGGCGATGTTCTTCTCCATCGTGGGGATGGTCTACGACCGGGCGCATACCCGTGAAATCAATGCCCTGGGAGGGCTGTTCAAAAAGATGCCCTGGGCCGGGATCGGGTTCATCATCGCCGGTCTGGTATCCATGGGCATGCCGGGCTTTTCCGGCTTCGTGGCTGAATTTCCAATATTTATGGGCGTCTGGCAGGTTGCGCCGGTCGTGGCGATCATTGCTATTTTAGGCGTCATCCTGACCGCGGCGTACATTTTCAGACTGGTTACGCGCGTGTTCTTCGGCGAAATTCGCCCAGAGCTGGACGCCGCTGTGGGAAATATCACCATCAAAGATAAGGTGGCGATTGGATTGCTGGCCACCATGATGGTTGGCCTGGGCATTTTCCCGACGTTGATGGTCCCCATGGTTCAGTCAGGGGTACAACATATATTGCAGCTCTTAGGAGGTGCCTGAGCAATGGCGGTTAACCTGGGATCAGCAACGATTTGGGCTATTTTCCCTGAGATCTGCCTGGTGATACTGGGGGCCATAGTGCTGGTGTTTGATCTCGAATTGAAAGAACACAGGCGCTTGTTGGGTTGGGTGACGGCGATTGGCCTGACCCTCATCGGGATTTTAGCGGTTATTTTCTCCCAGCCGGGCAACCAGCCGGGTTTGGTGTTTGGTGGGATGCTGCGTTATGATTGGCTGGCTTTTTATTTCCGGTTGATCTTCCTGGGGGGAGCTGCCATCACGGCGCTCTTTGCCATGGATGTGGATGAATTGGGCCAGAGGGGTGAGTTCTATCTCTTAATGCTGGCATCGACGCTGGGGATGACGCTGATGGCCGGTGCGGCGGATCTGGTTATGCTTTACCTGGCAATCGAAACCACTTCGATTCCACTCTATGCCATGGCGGGTTTCCTTCCCCGCGACCGTAAATCGACCGAAGCCGGTTTCAAATATATTCTTTTTGGGGCGATGACCTCCGCGGTGATGTTATACAGCTTCAGCCTGATCTATGGGTTTACTGGCACCACCCAGATTTATACGATTGAATCGCTGTTAACCCAGGGAGGCGTATCCTCTATCACGCTGGTGGTGTTAGTGATGATGGCCCTGGTGGGGCTGGGCTTTAAAATATCAGCGGTGCCATTCCATTTTTGGGCGCCGGACGTGTACGAAGGCTCGCCTACGCCGGTAGCCGGCTTCCTCTCGACTGCCTCCAAGGCGGCGGGTTTTGCGGTGATCATGCGGGTGCTGTTTATTGCTTTCAAAACGATTGTGCCATCCTGGGGGATCATCCTGGCGATCATGGCAACCGCCAGCATGATCGTGGGGAATACCCTGGCCCTGGCCAACCAGAAAAACATCAAGCGCCTGCTGGCTTACTCTTCGATCGCCCAGGCCGGGTACATCTTGATTGGCGTGGCTACCTACACCTTCCTGGGGTATGCAGGATCATCCTACTACCTCGTGTCGTACCTGGTGACGAACCTGGCAGCCTTTGGGGTGGTCGAGGTGGTTGGTAAGGCTAACCACTCCTACGAGGTCAAGGATTTTGCAGGGCTGAGCCGGCGCTCGCCAGGGGTAGCCCTGGTTTTCCTGGTGGCGCTGCTCTCACTGGCGGGCATCCCGCCCTTCGGCGGTTTTGTGGGCAAAGTGCTGGTATTTTCGTCAGCGATATTAAACCCGGAATTTATCTGGCTGGCTGTGTTAGGCATTTTGAATTCGATCATCGGTTTGTACTACTACCTGGTCATCTTGAAGGTGGTTTATATGGATCGTTCGGAAAATGAAGCCCAACCGGTGCCCCTGACGCCTGCCTGGAGGACGGCTATAGCGGTGTGCCTCGTGGGAATAGTGTCCCTGGGTGTGGTGATAGCGCCGTTGTTCAACGCTGCTGTCAAGGTTGTTTTAGGGATACAGTGAGCATGGCTTCATTTTATATAATCTTGTACATCCTTAAGGATTAAAGTAAAATTAGCTTGTTGGTAAAATGTCTTTTCGGGTTTTAGCACGTACAATTTTTACATCTCAATTGGGCAGCACCAAGGTATGATCACCCAATAACATCATCGACGATCTCTGATAACCTGCGATGCATCAATTAATAAGGGCAAAGGAATGGAGAAGTAGGTTTGGACGATAAGAGAATTCAGCAAGTTATAGATATTGAAAAGAAAGCCGATGCAGTCTATCAATCAGCAATCAGCCAGGCGACCAGGCTGCCCCTGCAAGCGGAGAATGAAGCGCAGGATCTGATCGCCCAGGCTCGCGTGCAGGCCGAGGAAGAGGCGCACACGCTCATCGAGAAAGCTGCGGCAGGCGAGGAGAGCGAGCAAATTTCATCCGATGCCACGGAGCGGGTCAATAAGATGGAAACGTTAGCATCGATGAACTTGGGCCGCGCGATTACTTATGTCCTTGCTCGGGTGGTTGGCAGGGAGTAGCCAGGATGCTTGCCAGCGGCGTCACAAACTATGCTGCGATTAACGCACGCATCCGCGTGATGTATTCAACCCTTTACAGCCAGCAAAATTTGGCTGATTTGGCTGAAGCGATCGATTTCTCCAGCCTGATCGGGCAGATCAAGCGTTCCCCTTACGGGCCTTACCTTGAGCGCGTTAGCGATAAGGATTTAACCCCCAGGCGCGCCGTATTCCAGATCAAAATGCGCCTGGCGGATGATTATGCCAGCCTCATTCGCATGTCTCCCAAGCCGGCCAGGACGGTATTGCTCCAGTTGTTCCGTTACTACGAGGTGGATAACCTTAAAGCGGTCCTTCGCGGGATCATCACTGGGGCGTCGTGGGATCGGGTCAGATTCGTGCTTTTCCCACCCACCCAGGTGACCAGTATCCCGGCCCAGGCTATGGTGGAGTCGGGAAACATCGCCGCAGCGGTGGAGCTTTTGCGGGGCACGGCCTATTACGAAACCCTGTCGCACGCGCTGAAGCGGTACAGCGCGGAACAGAACATTTTTCCCCTCGAAGTGGCCCTGGACCTGGATTACTGGCGCGGCTTGTGGAAAGCGACCAAAAATTTACCATCTGGTGACCAGACTCACGGGCTGCGCGTGGTGGGCTCGTTAATCGATATGAATAACCTCATGTGGGCCATCCGCTACCGTGAGTACCACCATCTCTCAGAAGAGGAGCTGATCAACTATACCCTGCCTTTCGGCTATCACGTGGCCGATAGGGATATCCGGGAAATAGCAGCAGGGGGGGATATCGCCCAGGTGGTGAAACGCATTTTCCCCAAGCTGCCTGACGTGGATGTGATGGTCCAGGAAAACAAGAAAGACCTGCCCAGGTTGGAAATCGAGCTCAAACGGAACTTGATGGAGCAATGCCGGTCTTCTTTTGTCGGCGATCCCTTTCACGTGGGATTGTCCATGGCGTACCTGATGCTGGTCGACCTGGAGATCCAGGATTTGACCGTGTTGATTGAGGCTAAGTCTACTGAAACACCCGTGGAAGAGTTTCGCCAGTATCTGTTATAAGGCGCCGGGACGTTCCGGTTTTTACCGGCCCGGCAGACCCATTGGTTCAATTATCTAGTTTGCTTATCGTCGGAGAATTTATGTTTTATCCACAAGCGATGTCTGAGGTAGAACTCATTATTCCCTCCAGGGACCTGGTGGAGGTCACCAGGGTGCTGAGCGGCCAGGGTATCTTCCACCAGGCCGATAGCAGCTACATGACCGCAAAGAATGAAAGCAACCCGGCGGGAGGCTGGCAGGAGAAGGCCTCTGCTTACGCGGCGCTCGAACGGCGGATCCTGGCGATCATGGCGACATTGAGCATGGATGAAGGGAAGCCGGCTAAAAAAGAGTTCGACCAGTTTGCCGACGCAGAGAAGATCCGGCCTACCGTCGAAGAGATCGAGAAAGAAGTCAAACACACCAGCGAGCAAATGAACGCCCAGAACAAAAAGGTGGAGCAACTGGAAGGCATCATCCGCCAGCTCGAGCCGGTCAACGATATCGATCTGGACGTCAGCGCTCTGCGCAATTCGCGCTACCTCTTCTCGATGCTGGGCCTCATTCCCGCGGCAAACATCGAGCGCTTGCAGACCAGCCTCGAGCGTATCCCCAATGTTTTCTTTACCCTGCGCGAGGGTAGCCACCAATCGGTTGTCTGGCTGACCGGATCGCAAAATAATGCGGATATCCTCCAGCGGGCCGCTCGCAGCGCGTACCTGAACCCTTTAGTGTTGCCGGAAGAATATAAGGGTACACCTAAGGCGATCATCCAGGCCCTGAAGAAGGAAATGGAAGACACCCAGAATAATCTTAAGGAGACCAGGGAGGTCATCGTTGGTCACCACGACACCTACATCAAGCAATTGCAATCTTTGATCTGGGACGTGCGTACCAGCCGCATGCTCGCCGATGCGATTATGCGCTTCGGCCAGTTGCGCTATACCTATCTGATTGTCGGCTGGGTGCCGAAAAAATATCTGGATAGTTTCGTCCAGCGGGTTAAGGCTGTTTCTAAAGAGGCGATCATCGAAGCTTACCCGACCAAGCGCGGCGGCGATAACCAGGCGGTGCCGGTGGCGCTGGATAATCCGCGCGTGATGGGGCCATTCCAGGGCCTGGTGACCACTTACGGACGGCCGCTATATGGCGAGATAGACCCGACCTTGCTGATCACGATCATGTTCCCATTGCTGTATGGCGCCATGTTTGGCGACCTGGGGCAGGGCCTGGTGCTGGCCGCCATCGGCTGGCTCTTGATGAGCCGCAAGGTCAAAGCCCTCAAAAGCATGGCCGGCCTGGGCGGCGTTATACTGGCCTGCGGCCTGGTAGCAGCCTTCTTCGGCGCATTATATGGCAGCTTCTTCGGCTTTGATACGGTGATCCCCGCCCTGTGGATGCACCCGCTCGAAAATATTATGTCCATCCTGAAGGTTTCGATCGGATTTGGCGTGATCCTGCTGAACATCGCCTTATTCCTGGGAATCTACAACGCCTACGTGGCGCGGAATTGGGGCCGCTTCTTCTTTGCCAACACCGGCGTGGCCGGCATTCTCTTGTATTGGGGCCTGTTAGGCATGGTCGTGAGCGTCGGCGGTTCTTTCCTGGGCGTGAGCATCCCCTTGCCATCAACGATATTTCTTGTCATGTTGGTCGTCGGTGGGCTGGTCGTAGCGACATCTGAAGTTTGGATCCGCCTGGTGGAAGGCCATCGCCCGTTGATCGAAGGGGGCATTGCCACCTACGGCATCCAGGCCTTTTTCGAGCTGTTCGAATCCTTCGTCAGTTACCTGAGCAACAGCCTGTCTTTCGTCCGTGTGGGCGCTTTTGCGGTGGCGCATGGCGGCCTGAGCAGTGCCTTTTTCGTCCTGGCAGCCATGGCAGGAGGAACGCACAGCGTGGGATACTGGATTGTTCTCATCATAGGTAATATCTTTATCACGGGTTTCGAAGGTCTGATCGTTGGCATTCAGACCATGCGTTTGTCTTACTATGAAATGTTTAGCAAATTCTTCACCGGTGGCGGAACGCGTTATGAGCCGTTGGCATTGTATCCGTCTAAGGAAAATTAAACTTTTGTTATATCTATTATTCTAAGGAGACTGTACCATGATCGTGATTGTTGCGGTATTGGTTGGGCTGGTTCCTATGGTGCCGGCGGTTATCTATTTTCTTCGCGAGCGCAAAGAGAGTCCGGTAAGTGCAACGAAAGGCCTTTTGATGGGACTGCACGGGTTTAACGGCCTTATCGGCTTGATGGCGGCTGGGGCTGGTTTTGTCTGGCTGGCTTCACCGTCCACGGTCATGGCGGCTACTGGCGCTGCGGCGGCGACCAGTGACCCCTACGTGACCCTGGCGGCGGCTGTCTCCACCGGCCTGGCCTGCGTTGGCGCAGGTATCGGCGTGGGTTCCTCCGGCGCGGCGGCTATCGGCGCTATCGCTGAAAAGCCCGAGTTCTTTGGTCGCGCCCTGATCTTCGTTGGCCTGGCAGAAGGTATTGCTATTTATGGTTTAATTATTTCATTCATTATCCTTCAGCGGTAAGGCGATATGAAGATTCTGGTTATTGGCCATCCAGATGCGGTGCTGGGCTTCTCGCTGGTTGGGGTCAACGGAAAAGTTGTTGATACTCCCGAACAGGCCAACCAGGCTTTAGATGAAGCCCTGGCAGATCGTGAGATTGGCATTATCCTGGTGACGGGGGATGTGACCGCGATGATTGGATCCAGGATGGACTTTCTCCGTTTGCACAGCACCGTACCCCTGGTGGTTGAAATCCAGGCGCCTGAAGGTGCACAGCCGGAACAGCCTTCCTTGAGTGAGCTGGTGTTCCGGGCCATTGGCGTGAAGATATAATTTTTTTCGTCCTGACTTTGGTGGCGAAGTTGCCAGGAAGATTGGTTTAGGTGGTATAGTTATGAGATCGCTAGATGAAAACATCGAATCCCTGTCTCGGGCTGTGTTGAGCGAAGCCAATGGAGAGGCCGATCGCATCCTGGCTGAAGCCAGGTCGAAGGCCGAGGCTATCAACCAGCGTGCCAAGGAACAAGCCGAGGCTGAGCGCCGCGAAATTATTGAGCGCGCCCAGTTGGAGGCCAATCGTTTGCGCAGCCAGTCTGTGGCGACGGCCCAGATGAAAGCGCGGACGATGGAGCTGGAGCGCCGTGAAGTTTTATTAGACGAGGTGTTCCAGGGGGCTCGCGCGCAGCTGGCCTCAATCCAGCAGTGGTCCGATTACAACCAGATTAGTCTGCGTTTGCTTCGCGAGGCGTTATCCCAAATAGAGACCAGTGAAGTGGTAGTGCGGGCGGACGCCAAGACCTTGAGTTTCTTCACCGAGCAGGTGCTGGATGACATGGCGAAGAAATTCAACACAAAATTGAAGATTGGCGAACCTCTGGTTGGACTCACCGGAGTCACTGTAGAAACGGCTGACGGCCATTTGCATTACGATAATACCCTGGAAACCCGGCTGAGCCGGCTGCAGAACGCCCTTCGCTCCCCAGTTTACCATATGTTGATCGGAGAGTCGCTATGAGCCAGCAAATTGGAGTGATTACGTGGATCAGCGGCCCGGTCGTCCGTGCGCAAGGCTCACGCAATGTGAGTATGATGGAGCTGGTCGAGGTAGGAGAAGAGCACCTGGTGGGTGAAGTCATTGGCTTGAATGGCAACCAGATTACCATCCAGGTATATGAAGAGACATCCGGCATGCGTCCCGGCGCGCCGGTGTTTGGCACCGGCCTGCCGCTATCGGTGGAATTGGGGCCTGGCTTGTTGCACAGTATTTTTGATGGGATCCAGCGTCCATTGCCGGTCATCCAGATGCGCAGCGGCTCGTTTATCAGCCGGGGCATCCACCTGACGCCCTTGTATCGCAAAGACCGCTGGAGCTACACACCCAACCCCGAGCTAAAAGTGGGCGACTCGGTCAAGGGCGGGATGATCCTGGGTACGGTTCCGGAGACGCAAGGCCTGGAACACCGTGTGATGGTCCCTCCAGAGGTGCATGGTAAGCTCACCTGGATTGCTCCTGAGATGAAATATACCATCGTTGAGCCGATCGCCCGGATCCAGACCGAGAAGGGTGAGCAGGAGCTGACCATGTTGCAACGCTGGCCTGTGCGGCGCGCGCGCCCTTATGCCTCACGACTGGGACAATCGGGTGGGCCGTTGGTGACCGGCCAGCGGGTGCTGGACACCTTCTTCCCCCTGGCCAAAGGCGGGGCGGCGGCTATCCCGGGCGGTTTTGGCGCAGGTAAAACCGTCACCCAGCAGAGTATCGCCAAGTGGTCCGACGCCCAGGTGGTGGTTTATATCGGATGCGGGGAGCGTGGCAATGAGATGACCGAAGTGTTGCAGGAGTTCCCCCAGCTGGTCGATCCACGCAGCGGGCGGCCGTTGATGGAGCGCACGGTATTAATCGCCAACACGTCCAACATGCCGGTGGCGGCGCGCGAAGCCAGCATTTACACTGGCATCACCATCGCCGAATATTACCGCGACATGGGATACCATGTGGCGTTGATGGCCGATTCCACCTCCCGCTGGGCCGAAGCCCTCCGCGAGGTGTCAGGTCGTCTTGAAGAAATGCCGGCTGAGGAAGGTTACCCGGCTTACCTGGCCAACCGCCTGGCCGAATTTTATGAGCGCGCGGGCTATGTCAAGACCTTAAACGGGCGGCAGGGCTCAATTAGCGTGATTGGGGCCGTGTCGCCGCCTGGAGGTGATTTCTCTGAGCCGGTGACCCAGCATACCAAGCGCTTTATCCGCTGTTTCTGGGCGCTGGACAAATCCCTGGCGTCCGCCCGCCATTTCCCCTCGATCAACTGGCTGGATAGCTACAGTGAGTACCTTGAGGATGTGGCCGGTTGGTGGCACGACCAGGTCGGGATGGATTGGTATGCCATGCGCAGTGAAGCCATGGAAATATTGAGTGAAGAAAGCCGGCTGACACAAATTGTCAAGCTGGTGGGGCCGGATGCGCTGCCAGACGAGCAGCGTCTGGTCCTGGAAACGGCCCGCCTGTTGCGCGAAGGCTTTTTGCAACAAAGCGCGTTGGATGATGTGGACGCTTATTCGACCATCCAGAAGCAGATTCGTATGCTTGACCTGATCCTTCACTTTCACCACCGGGCCCAGGGAATTGTCAAACACGGAGCGACCATTGCAGTCATCCACAAGCTCCCCGTGGTGGACACCCTGATCCGCATGAAGACTCAGTATAAGAATGATCAGATCGATCAATTGGATGGTATCCAAAAGATCATTGACGAGCAGATGGGCCAACTGGAGGCGGAATACAAATGAGTGAGTTATTGGAACAAGGCGGTCAAGAAGTTGTTGGCGTAGGCCGCATCGAAGGTCCCATCCTGGTGGTCGAAGGCGCCGGGTCTATCGGTTTCGACGAGGTGGTCGAGGTGAAGGACTCTCAAAACCGGATCCGCTTAGGCCGGGTGCTCGAGGTGGGCGAAGGCTTTGCCGTGGTGGAAGTCTTTGCCGGTACGACTGGCCTTTCGATTGATGGCACCAACGTGCGCTTCCTGGGCGGCCCGTTATACATCCCGGTTGCTGAGGAGATGCTAGGGCGCGTATTCGATGGTTTAGGCCGCCCGCTGGATGGCGGCCCCCAACCCCTGACCGAGACCTACGCGGATATCAACGGTTCGCCGATCAACCCGACTGCCCGCGTTTACCCGCGGGATTACATCCAAACGGGTATCTCGGCCATCGATGGGATGAACACGCTGGTGCAAGGGCAGAAATTGCCGCTCTTTTCCGGCGCTGGCATTCCGCACGACCAGCTAGCGGCGCAGATTGTGCGCCAGGCCACGTTGGGCGCACCTGCGGGTGAAACCCGCGCCCAGCAGGAACAATTCGCTATCGTGTTCGCGGCGATGGGCGTTAAGCATGACGTGGCGGACTTTTTCCGCAATTCTTTCGTGGAAAGCGGCGCGCTGACCCGCGTGGCGATGTTCCTCAACCTGGCGGACGACCCGCCGGTGGAGCGCCTGGTGACCCCGCGTGCGGCGCTGACCCTGGCGGAATACCTGGCTTTCACCCGCCACATGCATGTGCTGGTTGTCTTTACCGATATGACCAACTATTGCGAGGCGCTACGCCAGATTTCTAACATACGCGGCGAGGTGCCCAGCCGAAAAGGGTACCCGGGCTATCTCTACAGTGACCTGGCATCCATGTACGAACGGACCGGGCGGGTCAAGTCCAGCACTGGCTCGATCACCCAGATCCCGATCCTTTCCATGCCGAATGATGACATCACCCACCCGGTGCCGGACCTGACCGGCTATATCACAGAAGGGCAAATCGTATTGTCGCGCTCGCTCAGCCAGCAGGGGATCTATCCACCTATTTCGGTGCTTCCCAGCTTATCGCGTTTGATGAAAGACGGGATTGGCAAGGGCCGCACGCGCGCCGACCATTCGCACCTGGCGGCCCAGCTTTATGCCGCTTACGCTCATGTGCAGGATGTGCGAGCTCTGGCTTCGGTGATCGGTGAAGAAGAGCTGACCGCGCTCGATCAGCAATACCTGCGGTTCGGTAGGGCCTTCGAGCACGAGTACGTCAACCAGTCCTTGACCGAAAATCGCACGATCGACCGCACCCTCGCGATCGGCTGGCGCCTGTTGTCGATGCTGCCCCCCGAAGAGCTGACCCGCGTCAGCCTGGACGAGATCAAGCAGTATTACGAGGAAGGTCATGCCGCGTATTAATGTCCCGCCTACCCGTAGCAACCTGATCCGGATTAAACAGGATCTCGAGTTTGCGCGGGAAGGCTATGAAATCCTGGATCGCAAGCGCGAGGTGCTGACAACGGAGCTGATCCGCATGGCGCACGACGCAGAATTGCTGCAAACGGAGATGAAGCAGCTCCAGGCAGTCGCTTATCGTGCGCTGGCTAAAGCCCAGTTGACCCTGGGCCGCGAGCATGTGGAATGGGCTGCCCTGGCAGCGCACAAGTCCGTAGATGTCCAGCTTAAGTTCCGAGGGATTATGGGCGTGGCCATCCCGATGATCGAAGCCAATGGCGAGCCGCCGGAAATGCTTTACAGCCTGGGGGACACCTCGGCTGCTCTGGATGAAGCCACGGCTGCTTTCCGTGAAATCCTCAAGCGTGTCCCTGAGCTATCGCACCTGGTTACCTCTGTGTTCCGATTGGCGGATGAGCTGCGGAAAACCCAGCGTCGCGTGAACGCCCTGCAGCATATCTTCATCCCTGAATATGAAGAGACAGTAGCCTTTATCGTCAGCACGCTGGAAGAGAGGGAAAGGGAGGACACTTTTCGGCTCAAGCTACTGAAGACTCGTTCATCTCACAAGAAGGAAGAAAAAAAGGCGAGTTAAGGGCTGCCTTGAAAGTCACATTAAGGGTATGACCGGTTTTTTACACCAGACGCTGGCCCAGCTCTTTGAAAGCACGGCTATCCCAACGCACTCGGCTATCCCCGGCATTAAAATCACCGGGATAACCCTGGATTCCCGCACGGTTCAGCCCGGCTATCTTTTTGTGGCCATCGAAGGGATGAATACAGATGGTCATCTATACATTCCCCAGGCGGTTGAACGCGGCGCGGTGGCTGTGATCGGCAGCCGGGAAGAAGTGACCTGCCCGGTGCCTTACATCCAGGTGCATGATCCGCGCGCTGCGGTAGCCCACCTGAGCGCCGCGTTTTATGGCTTTCCTGCCCGTCAGCTTACCGTCATTGGAGTGACCGGCACCGATGGAAAGACGACCACCGCCAACCTGATCTACCAGATTTTGCTCCAGGCCGGCTGCCGGAGCGGGATTGTTTCAACGGTCAATGCCACGATTGATGGGGAGACGCTGGACACCGGGTTCCACGTGACCACGCCGGAGGCTCCTGAGGTTCAACGCATTCTGTCGCGGATGCAGGCGGCTGGTCTGACCCATGTGGTGCTGGAAGCCACCTCTCATGGATTAGCCCAGCACCGCGTGGCTGCCTGTGAATTTGATGTGGCCGTCGTGACCAACATCACCCATGAACACCTGGATTACCATGGCACCTATGAGGCTTACCGAGAGGCTAAAGGCCGGCTGTTCACATCGCTTTTGAATACGCACGTCAAATCGCAGGGGAATCCACGCGCCGCAGTGATCAACCTGGATGACTCCTCTTATGATTACCTCTCTGGCCTATATCCCGGGCGAAAAATCGCCTATTCCATGCGTGTGGCGGGGAAAAAAGGGATCGAGAGCCTGTTTGCCAGTGATATCCATCCCTTGCCGTCCGGCCTTAGTTTCACGGCTAAGGGCCCGGGTTTTGTTTTTTCGGTCGAAAGTCCCTTGGTGGGGTTATTTAATGTTTCGAATTGCCTGGCTGCCATCGGCGCTACGGTGGTGGCCCTGGGCATCCCGGTCTCGGCAGCTCAGCGAGGGATCGCTGCGATGGGCGGTGTGCCGGGGAGGATGGAGCGGATCGACCTGGGGCAGTCTTTTACAGCGATTGTCGATTTTGCCCACACGCCCAATGCGCTCAAAGTTGCCCTGGAAACCATGCGGGAGAGCCTTCAACTGGCTGGCGGCGCAGGCAGGCTGATCGCGGTATTTGGCTCGGCTGGCCTGCGGGATGTCCAAAAACGCCGCATGATGGCTGAGGTCTCTGCAAGCCTGGCCGATCTCTCCATCTTTACGGCTGAAGACCCGCGCACTGAGTCATTGGACGGTATCCTGGGTGATATGGCGCAAGGGGCTACCAGCCAGGGCGGGGTGGAAGGACAAACTTTCATGTGCATTGCTGGCCGGGGGGAGGCGATCCGTTTTGCGGTGCAGCAGGCCAGGCCTGGCGATGTAGTGATAGCCTGCGGTAAAGGCCACGAACAATCCATGGCCTTTGGAACGATAGAATATCCCTGGGATGATCGCGTGGCAATGCGGGCTGCCCTGGCCGAGTCCCTGGGAATTGCCGGGCCAGCCATGCCTTATTTACCTACTCAGGCTTCCTCGTGAGGACTTATGGATATTAAACAATCGCTTTGGAATGCCTTTAAAAAAGACGAAACAGTCCAAATCATGACCCATTTCAGGGGTATCCCGGTGACCGGTGAAGCAGAAGTGCTCATGATCGGCCAGGAAGTGCTGGCCCTCAAAGTTGAGCCGCGGTTTATGCCACCTATCCGGCATGAACGGCGCCTTTATATGGAATGCTGCCAATTACCCAACCTGATGAAAGCGACCCCGATCGCTTTTGAGCACCGCGAATCCATTATTATCCTGGATCAATTGGAGGTGGCCAGCCCGAACGCCAGGCATCGCCTGGCTTTGCTGCATATTCAACCTGAAACAGAGGTAACCGCCGCCCTCGAAGAGCCACCGTTCCCCGATCAGGGTATCCTGCTGGATTTGACGCCAGAAGAAGATCAGGGGTTGTCCTTCCGGTTGCTATTTAACGCGGCCATTCCACTCCGACGAAACGACCGCATCCGCCTCAAACTGGGCAAAACGGCCCGCCTGGGCATACCCGGGTTAGCCGGATCGGTGATGCATCTTCACAATCAGCCCCGATCCCATCAGACGCGTTTGCTGATCCAGGTGATGGCTGATCCGGGGTTGGGAGAACGGCTGATCCCTTACCTGGATGCGCGCAAGCGTGAATTAGAAGCCGAATGGTCACAAGCCGTTTGAGCCTGTAAAAAAAACAGAGGCGCCGGGTAGAGCGCCTCTGTTTGCTTTTAATAAGGCTTTTTTATCTCTGGAAACGTCCGCCGCGGTCACCGCCCCGGCGGTTATCTCCACCGGATCGCCCGCTGAAACGCCCACTGTTGGAACGCCCGCCGCTGTTACCGCTGCTGCGACCTTTCCGGTCATGATCCATGGCTTCTTCAGCCGTCCAGCCTTCCAGAACGGCCTGGCGAGACAGGCGGATCTTGCCCTGGGGATCGATGTCGATCACCATGACGGAGATTTCATCGCCCACCCGCACCACGTCTTCTACTTTTTCGACGCGCTCAGTATCGAGCTGGGAGATATGCACCATGCCATCGATGTTGGGCAGGATTTCCACAAAGGCGCCGAAATCGGCCACCCGCACTACCTTACCCGTGTAGATGCGGCCAATCTGGGGTGTTTCGGTGATGCTCTCAATGCGCTCGCGCGCGATCTCAAAGCCGGTACCTTCGGTCGCCGAGATATAGACGGAGCCATCTTCTTCAATATCGATCTTGGTGCCGGTTTCTTCTTGCAGCGCGCGGATGTTCTTTCCACCCGGCCCAATAATCGCACCAATCTTGTCTACCGGGACCTTGATGACCGTGATGCGCGGCGCGTGAGCCTTGAGGTCAGGCCGAGGAGCAGGGATGGTTTCGAGAATTTTGTCCAGGATGAACCGGCGGGCCGTCTTTGCCTGGGCCAGTGCGTCTGACATGATCTGCGCGGTGATGCCTTTGATCTTGATGTCCATTTGCAGAGCAGTGATGCCCTTGTCTGTTCCGGCGACCTTGAAATCCATATCGCCCAGGTGATCTTCCAGGCCCTGGATGTCGGTCAGGATGCGATAGCGGTCGCCTTCCTTAACCAGGCCCATGGCTACCCCTGCTACAGGCGCCTTAATCGGGACGCCCGTATCCATCAAGGCCAGGGTCGAGCCGCACACCGAGGCCATGGAGGAAGAGCCGTTGGATGCCAGCACTTCGGAGACCAGGCGAAGGGTGTAGGGGAACTCGTTTTCAGGAGGAATGACCGGCACCAGGGCGCGTTCTGCCAGAGCGCCGTGGCCGATTTCGCGGCGGGATGATCCGCGCAGTTGTTTCACTTCGCCCGTTGAATAGGGCGGAAAATTGTAATGGTGCATATAGCGTTTTGTGTCCACCGGGGTTAACGAGTCCAGCTCCTGGGCGTCTTTGGGAGTGCCCAGGGTAGCCAGGGTCAGCACCTGGGTTTCACCGCGGGTGAACAGGCCGGAGCCATGTGCGCGCGGGCTGATGCCCACTTCGCACCAGATCGGGCGGATTTCATCCAGGGCGCGACCATCCGGCCGGAGACCATCTTCCAGGATGCGGCGGCGAACAACGGTCTTATACGCCTCTTCAAAAGCCAGTTTTGCCATCGATGGGGTGGCGGGTACGGTCTCTGTGGGGAAGTCAGGGGCCACCACCTCTTCATCAGAGGCGGGAACCACAATTTCTTCGGGGTTCACAATTGGATTTTCACTTGCGACGGCCGGCGTGGTTAGCCCGGTCACCTCGGCCACGACCGCTTCTTCCAGCGTCTCAATGGCCGTATTCAATTCTGCTTTGGTATGGGGCTTGTCCAACGCGGCATCGATGCCTTCAGCGACCCGGTTGTAAACCCGGCTCTTGAGATTGTCATCCAGCTCAAACAGGGGAACAACCCGCTTGGCCTTGCCCACTTCGGCGGCCATTTTTTCCTGCAATTCCACCAGGCTTTGCAGGGATTGGTGGCCAAATACCAGCGCTTCCACCATCACATCTTCAGGGACTTCATTAGCGCCGCACTCCACCATTAAAAGCGCATCCTTGGTGCCGGCAATGCGCAGGTCGAGGTCTGACTCTTCGATTTCAGCGAAGGTCGGGTTAACGATTAACTTGCCATCGATGCGGCCAATGCGAACAGCGCCCACTGGCCCGCCCCAGGGAATATCCGATACCATCAAGGCGGCAGAGGCGGCGTTGATGGCCAGAATATCGAGCGGGTTTTCACCGTCGGCGGACACCGAGAACAGGATCACCTGAACTTCGTTGCGCATGGCCTGGTTGAAGAGGGGGCGCAGGGGCCGGTCGGTCAGGCGAGCAGTCAGGATGGCCTCCTCGGTGGGCCGCCCTTCCTTGCGGAAAAACGAGCCGGGGATTCGCCCGCCAGCATACATCCGCTCTTCGTATTCAACGGTGAGTGGGAAAAAATCCTGGCCTTCACGAGGCTCGTTGCCCATCGTGGCAGCCGCGAAAATAACGCTATCGCCCAACCGGATAGTGACAGCACCACCGGCTTGCGCAGCTAATTTACCGGTTTCAATCGTCACCGGCTTTCCGCCAATCATGGCGGTGTATTGTTTTACATCTGGTTTCATAGTCAATATATCCCTTTATAACACTTGGCCCGCCTGGTCAGGGACTGAAAACTGGTGAGGACAGAGGATCCTATCGAATGTCCTGAACACTTTTCAATTCCTAACCGGCAGAATAAAAAAATAAAATGGCTGGAGATAACTCTCCAGCTATTTTCTGGCCACTACTTTTTACGGATATTTAGCTTTTCCGTAATTTCCAGGTAGCGGGGGTAGTCGTTGCGTCGCATGTAGGCTAAAAGGCGGCGGCGCTGACCTACCAGCTTGAGTAGCCCTCGCCTTGAGCTTTCATCGTGCTTGTTAGCCCGAAGGTGTTCGGTCAATTGGCTGATTCGCTTGCTGAGTAAGGCCACCTGGACATCCGGCGAACCGGTATCAGAATCATGGCGATGGTAGGCAGAAATTAATTGTGCTTTGACTTCCTTATCGAGAGACATGACGTCTGCTTTCTCCTGAAAAATATGGATGCAGGTCTCCAGATCCAAAGATTTTCACCGTGGAACGGTCCAGTCATCTGAAGGGATTATACCAGAGGCGGAACGATTGGGGAAGGGCCGGATCAGGTTCGAGGCGTCCCTTCTTTTTGTCGCTCTCCATAAACCTGCATGGCGTCGCGCAGGCTGGCCTGTGAATCCATCGGAAAAAAGCCCAGGCAACGGCGCACCACTCGCAGGATGCCCGTGCCATGTCCCATCGAGATCATTTGCCGCAGGAAAACGGCGGTCTCGATAGGCCAGCGTTGCGCTAAAGCACCGATTAATTCCACCAGGTCGCCCTGTAATTTTGATGACGCCGGCAGCATGATCGGGCTGAGCAGGCGGAAAATACCTGGCAGGTTCTCAAAACCGGGATCGGAAATCATAGAGATCAAGGCGTGCAGGCCAAAAGATAGGATGGCAGGATCATCCGCCCTCAACCACTGCTGGATAATGCCAGCCCATAGCTCCGGCTGCTCGCGTTGCAGGCGAGCAGTCCCCTGGCTGAGGAGCGCGGTGATCACCTGGCGCTCTTCTTCGGGCCTGGCCCAACGGATCAGGCGTTCGATCACAGGCTCTGGCGGTGAGGGGGATACATGGCTGAAGATATAAACGGCCAACAGGCGCGGCTCGAGGAAGGGATCGAGCCATAACTCGTCCACCAGGGCCAGGGCGGCCAGTGGATCGGCCAGAATAAATGGGAGAAGATCGATTTCAACCTGGCGAACGACCGGCGTGGGTAAACGATAATGAGGGATGAGCGGTATTCGCGGAGCGCTCAGCCCAGGGCGATAGGTGCGATCGGCATAATAGCCATACAGGTCGCGTAAAGCACGGTGAAAGGGAACCGGTTGGTCAAATCGATCGACCAGGCCCGCCACCTGGATTTTTAAACGGGCAAGCTGGATGGCGGGCATAGCAAGTCAGCAGGTCGGGTAGGCCGGCGGAACGTGATCCATAACGGGCGGTGGAGCTTAATACGCTTTCGCAAAGTACACTTTTTCATGGGCCGGCTGGCCACAAACGATGCACCGGCCTGTGCCGCCGGGTTGATCCAGGGGGATACACCGCGTGGTGGCTTTCGTGTCTTCTTTAACTTTATTTTCGCATTCGGCGCTGCCGCACCACCAGGAGTAAGCCCAACCCTCCTTGACGACTTCCTGGAGTTCCGCGTAGTCCTTGGGATCGTGGATATGAGCATCGCGGAAAGCCCTGGCTTTTTCGAACAGAGAGGTGTGAATCTCGTCCAGCATTTCCTTTACTCGTCCGCTGAGCTGATCCTGGCTGACAAAGGTCTTTCCCTCCTTGCCAGGGATATCGCGCCGCGCAAACGTCACGGTATGGTTCTTCACATCTTTAGGGCCGACTTCGATCCGCAAAGGCACGCCACGCAGCTCCCAATCGTTAAATTTAAACCCGGGAGTCACCTCTGTGCGATCGTCGACATGGATGCGGATGTCCTTTAATTCCTGGCGCAGGCGGTCGACCACCGGCATGACTTCGGCTTTTTCGGCATCCGTTTTGAAGATGGGGACGATCACCGCCTGGATTGGCGCCAACCTGGGCGGCATGACCAGGCCTTTATCGTCGCCATGGGTCATGATGATCGCGCCAATAAAGCGCGTGGAGAGGCCCCAGGAGGTAGTCCAGGCATACTGCTGTTCGTTATTAACGTCCAGGAAGCGAATCTCAAAAGCTTTGGCGAAGTTTTGCCCCAGGTTATGGGAAGTGCCCGCCTGCAGCGCTTTGGTATCGCCCATCATCGCTTCAATGGTGTAGGAGCGATCAGCCCCGGCAAATTTCTCGGCATTGCTCTTCTTCCCAGGGATGATCGGCACTGCCGCGTCATTAATGGCAAAGTGGGTGTAAATATCCAGGATACGCCGGGTTTCGGCTTCAGCTTCCTCCTGGGTTGCATGGGCGGTGTGGCCCTCCTGCCAGTAAAACTCAAGGGTGCGCAAGAACAGGCGGGTGCGCATCTCCCAGCGCACCACGTTGCCCCATTGGTTGATCAGGATGGGCAGGTCACGGTAGGAACGCACCCACTTGGCGTACATACTTCCGATAATCGTTTCAGAGGTGGGGCGTACCACCAGGGGCTCTTCCAGTTTTTCACCTCCCCCAACGGTGACGACTGCCAGTTCTGGGGAAAACCCTTCCACATGTTCCTTTTCTTTTTCGAGGAATGACATTGGAATGAGCAGCGGGAAGGCCGCATTGACATGCCCGGTGGCCTTAAAGCGCCGGTCCAGCGATTGCTGGATGGCTTCCCATAGCGACCAGCCATAAGGGCGCACGACCATGCAGCCTCTTACGGGAGCATAGTCAGCCAATTCGGAACGCAAGATGACCTGGTTGTACCACTCGGAATAATTTTCAGCTCGGGTAGGAAGTTTTTCGTCCATAATGCCTTTATTTATGAGAGATCAAGGATAGGTGTTATTGTGCCATGCTGCTGGCGAGATTGGCAATCGCCTGGGCGGCGGTGTTTACATCGGGAACAAAAGATAGCCATGCCCTGTCCCGTTCTGTCACGTACCCACCGAGGTGGTCGAAGAAGCCGGTAAACACGTTTTTCCAGGCTGGCCCGACCAGGATGAGCGGGCGGGGGGGTAAAGATTGGACAATGAGGCTGTTCCAGGTGATACTGATCTCGGCCAACGTGCCGGCCCCGCCAGGCAGAGCAATGGCGGCATCGCAGTTATCGATTAACGAAAACAAACGCTCACGCAGCGTGTCGTACCGCCATTCCTCCTGCACCCACGGATTAGGCCCGACCTGGCGCCAGTTCTCGATTTCATTGCAGGTGACCCCGATCACATGGCCGCCGGCCTCGGCGGCTCCTCGGGAGACTGCTTCCATGGTACCGATGTAACCACCGGTCAGCACGGTATGGCTGGCTGCGCCCAACAATTTTCCCAATTGCCATGCTTCTTCGTAAGCTGGATCGCTCCGTTTAGGCTGCGATCCTCCGAAAATTGTGATATTCATTGTGTCTGGTCATCCCATCTTTGGCCGGTATATTGAATAACCCCTGGCTTTAATCTTCCTTGGCGGGCCGTGATGCAGGCGCCCCTTCACCGGGTTCTTCCCACGTACGCTGGTAGTTAATTTCAAGCTTTTGCATGATGGCCTTTTCAAGGTCAATGCCCGAGATGCTGGCAAGCTGAAGCAGGTAGAGCGCCACATCGGCCAGCTCGGAGGCCAGCGCCGCCTGATCCTGGCTCACATCTCGCCACTGAAAATGTTCAAGCACTTCACTGGCTTCGAGATTAAGGGATATGGCCAGGTTGCGCGGCGTCTGCGGGCGTGGGCTGTTCGCTTCATACCATCCTTTGGCTTTGACAAAGCGATGCATTGCCTGGGTCAACTCGGGTAGGTTCACAGGTTGGAATTATACCCGTAAATACGCGGTTGTGTATCCTGGGGTGAATGAAACGAATCCCGGCGACGCTGGTTGATCCGTTAATTAAAAACCGAGCCGCCATCTGATTCAGGTGGCGGCTTAGGTTTGACGCGCAGTTTGAAGGCGAAATTTATTCCTCGGCCTTGCGGTTTGCCAATTCTTTCTGGCGGGCCGAGACAATCTCATCCTTCAGGAAGGCAGGAACAATTTCATAACGGGCAATTTGCATGGTAAAAATGCCGCGACCGCCCGTCATTGAGCGCAATTGGGTGGTGTAGCGCAGCATCTCGGCCAGGGGTACCTGGGCAGAGATGGTGGAATGTCCTCGTTCGGTTTCCATGCCCTGAACGCGCGCACGGCGGGTATTCAGGTCGCCAAGGATATCACCCATGTTGGTTTCGGGCACTATAATTTTGACGTCCATGATGGGCTCGTAAAGCACCGGGTTGGCATCCTTGAATGCCAGCTTGAAAGCCTCGCGGCCGGCGATCTCGAAGGCGATGGGTTTTGAATCGACCGGGTGCTCTTTTCCATCATATACGGACACACGCACACCACGGATGGGATAACCGGCGATGATCCCCTCTTTCATGACGTTACGAATGCCTTTTTCAATCGCGGGGATATAGCTGTTGGAGATGGCGCCTCCGAAAATGTCATTGACAATTTCAAATTCACCTTCTGTGTTGGGCTCAACGCGCAGCCAGACTTCCCCGAATTGACCTGAACCGCCGGTTTGTTTCTTGTGCCGGTACATGGCCTGGGCTTTTTTGGTGATGGCCTCGGTATAGGGAACTTTGGGCTCTGCGGTTGTCAGGCTGACCTGGAACTTAGTTTCAGCCCGGCGGATAGCGACATCGATATGCTGGTCGCCCATGCCCTGCAGGATGGTCTGGTTGGTGGAAGGTTCCATGTGCCAGGAGAGGGTCATATCCTCTTCACACAAGCGGGTGAGGGTCGGGCTGATCTTGGTGGAGTCGGCCTGGGTCTTGGGCAGGATGGCTACCTGGTATAAAGCCGTAGGATAAGTCGGAACAGGCAGGGTGAGCGGGTGCGTTTTGTCGCACAAGGTGTTCGAGGTCGCGGTTTCGCTTAATTTAGCCACCGTGCCAATATCCCCGGAATGGAGCATCTTTACTGAGATGTTTTCCTTCCCCCGTGGAATCTGCAACGAGCCAAACCGCTCTTCCACGCCTTTGGTCTGGTTCCAGATGCGGCTATCGGAGGACATCAGGCCGGAGTAGATCCGGAAGTAAGTCTGCTTACCTACGAAAGGATCGGCAGTGGTCTTCCAAACATAAGTGGCGAGAGGGCCGTTATCGACCGCTGGGAGCTCTTCTGAGCCGTCCTTGCTCTGAGCCAGGGCGACACCCACGTCAGCGGGCGAGGGCAGCAGATCGATGATCGCATCCAGCAGGGGAGCCAGGCCGATTTCCGCTCCGCCCGCTGCGGTGAATACCGGCACGACGGTAGAATGGCGTACAGCAGCGCGTAGCCCCTGGATGATCTCGTTCGCAGATAACTCGCCATTTTCGAGATATTTCTCCAACAGGCTGTCCTCGCCTTCTGCCGCTGCTTCCATCAAGGCCAGGTGAGCTGTCTCGGCGGCATCGCGATAATCTGCGGGAATGTCTAACGTCGTCTTTCCGTCTCCCTTGTAGGCTTTCATGGTCAATAAATCGATGATACCTTGAAAGGCTTGTTTTTCACCCCAGGGAAGCTGGACCGGTACCAGGCGGACCTCGGAATAGTCCTGAACGGTGGCAAGCGCTTTCTGAAAATTGGCGTTCTCCCGTTCCATCTTGTTGATGACCACAAAACGGGGGAGCTTGAACTGATCGGCATGTTGCCAGGCCAGTTCGGTTCCTACTTCCAGGCCGGCAACCGAGTCTACCAGGATCACCACGCTATCCGCCACCCGCATCGCTGAGATCACTTCCCCCACGAAATCGGTATATCCTGGCGTATCCAACAGATTTATTTTATGATCGCGGTATTCAATTGGAATGACGGAGGAGTAAAGGGAAATTCCACGGCGATGTTCTTCTTCATCAAAATCGGAAATCGTTGTCCCATCCTCGATCTTGCCCAGGCGGGTGGTGACACCCGTAAAGTGTAAGAATGCTTCTCCCAGCATGGTTTTACCGGAGCTGCTGTGGGAAGCCAGAGCCACATTACGGATAGACTCGGTATGATATTCTTTCATGAAATATACCTTTCCTTACAAATGTCGATTCAGCAGAGTCTTATTTTACTGGCACAGGGCAATCTTGTCAAAGAGTCGAGTAAGCTGGTAGACTTATTGACTATGGTCATCAGAAGCGGCTGGCTTATAAAATGGAGTCTGATCATTTTCTGGGTGGGGCTGGCAGGATGTGTGCGCACGGCCTCGCCCTCGGGAGGTCAGCCGGCGCTTTCTCGGAGCGTAGGCTCACCCACCTGGGCAGCGATGACCAGCTCGCCCATACCCATTCCCTCGGAAATCGCCACCCCGACGCCCCTCCGGAGCGCCGCACCAGGCCTGGTCCTGACGCCGGCGGTGGGTGCGACGGCCTCACCGGTTGCCAGCCAGCCTACCGGCCTGCCTTCAACCGTGAGCCAGGTGCTGGCCATTTTCCCCCTCGAAACAGGCAGCACCTGGGTGTACACCGAAGAAGCTTACAGTGGGGATGAAAAAGCCACCTGGCGTGTGGTAGATACTGTCACCGATAACCTGGTGCGCTCCTCCCTCTTCGCCGCGCGGGTTCAACGCGAGGTAACCTTGCTTTCAGGCATTCCATCGGCCCATTTTATCCATCCGCCCACTAACGAGGTTTTTTGGTACCTGGTGGACGGCAAGGCGATATACCGGCAGGATGTCGATCAACCGGCGGGCCTTGCCTGGGATGGACTCGACCGGCTGACACTAGAATGGGTGCTGCCTCTCTCCTCACAGGCGCCCTGCT
>JAJYIW010000208.1 GCA_021789855.1 Chloroflexota bacterium
TGCCTGGCGGCTCATCCCCAGGCCGGGGCGCTGCGAGCTCTTCACCAGGAGGTGGGAGCGGTTTAGGCGCGCCTAACCGCACGCCCATTGCTTTGAGCTTATCGCTGAGGTTGTCCATGGTTCTCCTATTTTAACCGATTGCCCGGCAGCACGCAGGGGGTCATATCGAACGTATTTTCGTGCAGCTTTCTAAGCGAGCCGGTTGCCAGCCTTCCGGAGATTGGGTAAAATTTCCTTATGCCAGAAACCCCACAACCCATAAAAATGACCGTCCGCGCCATCTGCCAAAAAGAGGGAATCCCCTGCCATGAAATCCGCGCCCTGGGTGGAGGGCAGATCAATGCCGTTTTGTGCGTGGATGATCAATGGGTGGTGCGGATCGCCACCCAACCGGATGCCCACGCCCGCCTGCTGCGCGAAGCAGAGCTGCTCAACAGCCTGGCAGGCCAGCTACCGGTGAGCCGGCTATTTGCCTGGGGTGAGCTGGATGGACGGGCCTACCAGATCCAGGGCTATGTCCGGGGAGAGAAGTGGTACATTGCCTGGCCGAGGCTAAATGCCACCCAACAGGAGAGCCTGGTGGCTCAGTTGAGCGCTGCTCTCAAAGTCCTCCACGCACGCCAGGTCGCAGCATTTGGCGCGCCTTATGATCCAGCCAGTCAGAGCGGTTCCTGGCTGGATTACCTTATTGGCCGCCTGAGCGCCACCCTGGAAGAGTACGCTTCCCTGCATATCCGCATGACGCCTGGGGCGCTCGAATCGGTGGCCGACTATTTCGAGGTCCACAAGGACGTCCTCCGGGGAGGCATCCCCGTCCAAATCCACGGCGACCTGAACCTGACCAACCTTTTGGTTTCAGGGGACAGGCTGGTGGCTATGCTCGACCTGGAGTTTGCCCTGTGGGCGCCGCGCGATTACGAGCTGCTGGCCCTGGAAGCCTTTTGCCTCTACCCGAACGACTGGGCCGAGGAAGAGCATGAGAACTATTGCACCGGCGATTACGCGACCTTATTCCCTCTGTTGCAAAAACATTACCCGGAGATATTCGATACGCCCCACCTGCGCGAGCGTGTCAACCTGTACCAGTTGCTGTCCGCCCTGAGCAGTTACCTGGCCTGGCGCAAGGCTAACCTGGCGACCATTCCGCCAGATCGTATGGACGCTTATGGTTTTTACATGGCGCGCATCACCAATTTTACGTTTAGAAATGGAACAAGGCTGTTTTAAGTATTTTATTAGCCAAACAAAGAAAGGTCACCCTCTCTCAATTAATTGATGCTTGGAATAGAGCTCTCAATGAGCGCTTCGAGCAAGGCCAGGGTTTCTCGCTTGCCACCGGCGCCGTTTTCGCCGCCGGGGCCCACGCAGGAGGGGCAGCCGTCCAGGCAGGGGCAGGCGCCGACAACTTCTCTGGCGCGAAGGATCAGCTCATGGTGCAGGTCGAACAGGCGCTCACTCAGCCCGATGCCAGCCTGGATGTTGTCGTAGATAACCACCGTCGGGCGCCCATCTCCCAGGGGCGATTGAGGGTCTGAGTGTATGCCCAGGTCGCCCCGATCGCACATGACAAAGAAAGGCGCCAGGTTGCCCAGCACGTAGGCCAGCCCGGCCAGGCCGCTGCGGATGTGAAGGGCCTGTTCGACGCGCCGGTGGCAGCTCGGGCAAACCGTGATCAGGTTGTCCAACTGGTTGGCGGCTTCGGCTGAGGTGAAGGTGCGGAAGGGCTTTTTGTGGTGCACATGGTGAGGCCGGTTGATTTCGAGCGCACCGCATACCTGGCAGCGGTGTCCATCGCGTTCCAGCGCGCGCAGGCGTTGCGCCGGCCAGGTCGGGCCGTAGTCGTTGGCGTCGTTATTCCACAGGGCCTGGGCGCGCAGCGCTTCCACCGTGGCATCGTCCAGGGTGATCCAATAGCCGGTGGTATCCAGCTTGGTTGGGGGCAGGTCCACCAGCCCGTTGCCCAGGGTCTCGTAGGTGTACCAGCGCACCTGGCGGTACCCGATGACCTGCGTGGTAACAATCAGCTCGCCATAGCTTTGGGTGCAGCCCTGGGCTGGCGCTTCTTTCAACCCGGCGACCTTTTCCACGGTGGTCTCGCGGTGCGGCTGGGTGTAATAGTCGACGTCTACCGGGTGAAGGTAGGCTATTTTCTCTGCCAGGTTGAGGTCGTCCACCAGGTAGGTCTGGGCTTCGTGCAGGTAGATGGCCTGGGGGTGCACCATCCACATGGCGCTTTCAAAATCCACCTGGCCGATGGTTACCGGCCCTTCTTCGCCCTCGACCCGGAGCAAGACCGCATCGGGGGAAGCGCTGCGCAGCGACACGGCCGAGGAAGGATATTGATCCGCCGTCCAGAAATAACGGTCGCGGTTCATGTGCAGCTCGCCGGCCTGGGTGAGCGTGTCTAAAAATTCAAGCACCTGATCGCCGGGGAGGTTGCCGAAGGCTTCGCCGCGATAAAAGGGGAGCTCGAAAGACGCGCAGCGGATGTGCTGGAGGAGGATTAACAGGTTGTTCGGCTGAATCAAGGCCTGCTCAGGCGATTGGCCGATCAGGTAATCCGGGTGGCGCGCCAGGAACTGGTCCAGCGCGTCAGCGGTCGCCACCATCACGGCCAGGGATGCGTCGGTTTTACGCCCGGCCCGCCCGGCCTGCTGCAAGGTGGCTGCAATGGTGCCGGGGTAGCCGACCATTACCGCCGCTCCCATGGCGCCGATGTCGATGCCCAGCTCGAGGGCGTTGGTGGCCACCACGGCCTGGAGCTGGCCCCGGCGCAGGTCCCGCTCGATAACGCGCCGGTCGCGGGGCAGGTATCCGCTGCGGTAGCCGCGGATGTTATCCGGGTTGCCATGCGTGTACTGGCGCAGGTAGGATAGGAGAATCTCGACCGTGCGCCGGGTGCGCCCAAATACGATGGTCTGTACGCCTTCATCAATCAAATCGGTAGCCAGCATCACGCTTTCGAGCGTGGCGCTCTTGCGCAGCCCCAGGTTAGGATCGGTGATGGGCGGGTTATAGATGATGAAATGACGTTCTCCCCTGGCAGAGCCATCGTTGGTCACCAGCTCAACCGGGGCTTCGATGATGGCCTCAGCCAGCTCAACCGGGTTCGCGATGGTCGCTGAAGTGAGGATGAATTGCGGCTGGCTGCCGTAAAAACGAGCGATGCGCTTGAGCCGCCGGATCACGTTCGCCACGTGCGAGCCAAAGACGCCGCGGTAGGTATGCAGCTCATCCAGGATGATGAAACGCAAATGGCGAAAAAACTCGGCCCACAGGGTGTGGTGGGGCAGGATGCCGGTGTGGACCATGTCTGGGTTCGACAAGATGATCGGGGCTTTGCTGCGGATGGCCGGGCGGGCGCTGGCCGGGGTATCGCCATCATAGATGGCCGGCGCGAGGATAGCGTCCATCTTATGATCTGCGGGGTTTGCGCTGGAAACCTGGGCCAGGGCCTGGGTCAGGCTGGAGAGGGTCTGGTGCTGGTCTTGGGCCAGGGCCTTGGTTGGGAAAAGGTACAGGGCGCGGGCGGAAGGATCCCTGAGCAGGGCATCCATCACAGGCAGGTTGTAACACAGGGTTTTCCCGCTGGCGGTTCCGGTGACCACCACCACGTTGTGATTCGCCTGGATGGCGCGCCAGGCGCTGGCCTGGTGGGTGTAGAGCTGGGTAATGCCCTGCTGTCGTAACGCCTGGGCCAGGCTGGGATGAAGAGTCTCCGGCATGGGCGCAAATCGCGGCGGCTGGGCTGGCGTTGTCTGCCAGGCGGCGAAATTTTCGAGCGCTACCGGGTCAGCTTTCCAACGGCTGATGAGCCTGTCGACCGGCATGTCAGGGCGTGAGCTCTTCGCGCACATTGCGCCAGATGACCGGCTTAAATATCGCAACGGCGAGGTAACCCAGCAGGCACACAATCCCACCCACCCGTACAGCTACCTGGGCGCTGGCTACCTGGGCCAGGAACCCGATGAACAGGCTGCCGAACGGCGCCACGCCGGTTTGGGCCCAAAAATAGACGCTGATCACACGCCCGCGCAGCGAATCGGGGACGGCCAGCTGGATCAGGGTGTTGGTCAGGGCGAGCTGAGTCACCGTGCCCCAGCCGGCCATGACCAGCAGGAAGACCCCCATCGACAGCGAGCTGGTGTAGGAGAAAGCGATCAGGGACACCGCGAAAATGAGCTGGCCGATGGTGAGTAGAAGCCCTTTGCGGCGCATGCTGCTGTAGAAGGCCAGGCCGATGGCAGCGACCAGGGCGCCTGCGCCAATCGCCGTGATGAGCAGGCTGTTACGCGAAGCGACCGTGGCCTCCGTGTCGTGGAGAGCCTTAAAGACGTTCGTGGCAAAGACCGGTATCTGGTTGTTATACGGAAAGCCAAAGAAGCTCGGGATCGTCACCACCATGATAAGAATCGCGATGATGGGGGTAGCGCGAATGAACGTCCATCCTTCTTTGAAATCAGTCATCCATGAAGACTGCGCCAGCTTGGGCACCAGGACCGGTTTCGAGTCGATCAGCAACAGGCTTACCAGGACGAAGAGATAACTAATCCCGTTGGCTATAAAGGCCCAGCCGATGCCGTTGTTTTGCAGCAAGAGGAGAAACGGAGCGGTTAACATCGGGCCGATCACCCGCGCGCCGTTGAAGATGGCCGAATTCAGCGCAATGGCGTTCGGCAGGGCGTTCTTGCTGATCAGCTCGGCAATCATCGCCTGGCGTGCAGTGATCTCAATCGAGCTGGCTGCCCCCAGGATAAAGGACAGGATGATAATGTGCCAGATAGTGACCAGGTGGGCCAGCGTCAGGTAGCCCAGGTAAAAAGCCTGCAACATCATCACCGCCTGCATGATGATCACCACGATGCGCTTATTCATATGCTCTACGTACACCCCGGCCGGCAAGGTGATGAATAGGCCAGGGATGGAGGCGGAAAAGCCGATGAGTCCCAGGTAAAAGGGCTGGTTGGTCAACTGGTAAGCCAGGTACGGCTGGACGGTGTTCTGCATCCAGGTCCCGATCAGGGACACAAATTGGCCAACCCAAAACAGGCGGAAGTTACGAAAGGATAATGCGTTGTAAGAATTCGCCATAAAATGTATTTGGATTATACTCTGGATAGAAATTTTTGGAGAAACAATGCGAGCCACCCGCATGTCCATGCAGAAAGCCAGGGAGCGAGCTGCCCGCTTCGCCAGGCTAAGCTGGGGCGCCCTGGCCTACCTGTTGTTCATTTTTCTTTTTTGGGCGCTCACCGGGGCAAACGGAGGGGGCGCTGGATATCTGCCTATCGCATCGACTATCCAATGGCTAATCGCCGGGGTGGCCGTTGTGCTCCCGATCATCCTGGTTGTCCTTGCCTGGCGGGTGTTTGGTAAGGGCCACCCGGTAAGATGGAGCGCTGGCCTGGGATTATGGTTCACGCTGGTGGAAGCGATGATCGGGGTAGGTTGGGCGACCGCCAGCCTATCGACCGGGTGGGTCATCTTCCTCCAGGTCGTAGGCTCGATCAACCGCCTTTTCTGGCTGGCCAGCCTGGCTCTTATGGCCTGGTGGTCTTCAGGGGGAGCGCCTATCCGCCTGTCTCGCCAGGGGAAAAAGCCTGGGATGGCGTTGGCTGCCCTGGCGGGTATGCTCCTCCTGGAGGTGACCGGGGGGATAGCCGCGCCAGGAAATGGATTGCCTGCGTTGGAAACTCGCGCCGTCGCGGGCTATTTCACACATTTTCGGGTTTACTATC
>JAJYIW010000209.1 GCA_021789855.1 Chloroflexota bacterium
CGGCGGCACGGTGGTTCACATCACCGCCGGCTTCTCGGCTTTGGCTTTTGCCATGGCCATTGGCGCGCGCAAGGGCTACGGTGAGCGCTCCTTCGAGCCGCATAACGTGCCTTACACTGTGCTGGGAGCGGGGCTGCTGTGGATGGGCTGGTTCGGCTTCAACGGGGGCAGCGCGCTGGCCGCCAACGGGGTGGCCGTCAATGCCCTGGTGACCACCAACACGGCGGCTGCTGCGGCCGGCCTGGTGTGGATGCTGCTGAGCTGGCGCGATAACAAGCCCAGCGTGATGGGCATCGTCGTCGGTGCGGTGGTGGGATTGGTCGCCATCACCCCGGCTTCCGGCTACGTGACGCCCATGGCGTCCCTGGCCATCGGTGGAAGCGCTGCCGTGGTCAGCTATTACGCCACCCACCTGCGCCAGCGGCTTGGCCTGGACGAGTCGCTGGACGTGTGGGCCTGCCACGGCATGGGGGGCGTGTGGGGCGCCCTGGCCACCGGCTTATTCGCCTCCAAGGCGGTCAACGCCGCCGGCGCGAACGGCCTGTTCTACGGCAACCCGCAGCAGTTCCTGGTGCAGCTTTTGACGGTGGTCATGGTAGCGGCCTTTGCCTTTGGCGTCACCTATGGCCTGACCCGTCTCCTGCATCGCTGGATGGGGCTGCGCGTCAGCGATAATGAAGAAGAAGTCGGCCTGGATCTGAGCGAGCACGGCGAGCGGGCGTACGCCTAGAAGGGTGAGCTGGCGATGACCAAGAAAATTGAAGCCATCATTCGTGAAGAGCGCCTGGGGGACGTCAAGCAGGCGTTGAAAGACATCGGCATTGTGGGGATGAACGTGGTGGAGGTGCACGGGCATGGCCGGCAGGGGGGCATCTCCCTCACCGGGCGCGGCGGCTCGTACCAGGTGGACATGCTGCCCCGCGTCCAAATCAACATCGTGCTGAGCGATCACAACGTGGAGAAGACCATCGACACCATCTGCAAGGCGGCCGCCTCGGGGAAAATTGGCGATGGCATGATTTTTGTCTACCCCGTGGAGGAGGTGGTGCGCATCCGCACGGGCGAGCGCGGCCACCAGGCGCTGATGTACCCGGACGATATCGACTCCCGCCAGGAAGGCGACCAGGGGGGTCGCCCCGATCAACATCAGGGGTAGGGTGCGGTCGATTTGTGCGGTCGTCTTCGACCGCCGACCGCACCAGGCAAGAAACCTCAACCACGGAACGCACCGAAGGGTGGAGCGATCTCCCCCCGGTTTGGTAGGTCTGGTAAAGGGGTAGGGTGCGGTCGATTTGTGCGGTCGTCCTCGACCGCCGACCGCACCAGGCAAGGAACCTCAACCATGGAACACACTGAAAGGTGGAGTGATCTCCCCCGGTTTGGTAGGTCTGGTAAAGGGGTAGGGTGCGGTCGATTTGTGCGGTCGTCTTCGACCGCCGACCGCACCAGGTAAGGACCTCAACCACGGAATACACGGAAAGGTGGAGCGATCTCCCCCGGTTTGGTAGGGGCGACCCGCTTTGATCTGGTAAAGAGGTTGGGCCATCCGGGGAGGGTCGCCCGTGTTGTGAACGCGAGGGGTTCGCAGGGAGGGATGTTGATTTTTGACCGCCCCGATGTTATACTAATTTAGGATAAAGTATAACAACAAGGAGGCTTTTGTGACCATCAAAGTGTCGGAAAAAGGCTGGGTGGTCATCCCGGCTTCATTACGGAGAAAATACCGCCTGACGCCAGGCGCCGAGATCCACGTGATTGATTACGGCGGAGTTCTGGCAATCGTCCCGGTTGAGCTGGATCCGATCCAGTCATCCTTCGGCAAGCTATCGGGTAAAGGCAGGTCGTTGATTCAGGCGCTCCTGGACGACCATCGCCAGGAGATGGAAGGTGAGTGACCGTGCGGCGATCGATTTTGTTCTGGATTCCTGGGCAGTTCTAGCTTTCCTGGATGGTGAGCCGGGGGGAGAGCGGGTCAGGCAGCTATTCTTATCAGCCCAGGCGGGTCAATGCAGCCTGGGCCTGTCGCTTATAAATCTAGGGGAAGTGGCTTACGTGGTTGAGCGCGAAAGAGGCCTCATGGTGGTTCATGAGGTGCTTTCATGGATCAAATCTTTACCGGTCACGATCCTTCCGGCTGGGGAAGCTGAAGTGCTGGCAGCGGCGCACCTCAAAGCCCATAACCGCCTGGCGTATGCAGATGCTGTGGCGGCAGCGACAGCCGTGGCGTGGGGGGCCAGGCTGGTCACAGGCGACCCAGAATTTTTGGCGTTGGAAAATAAAGAAATAACCCTGGAATGGATCGGGCCTCTACGGGAGTAAGAGCCATCCGGGGAGAGTCGCCCGGGTGCTTACGTGGGCGACCCGATCAGCATCAGGTGTAGGGTGCGGTCGATTTGTGCGGTCGTCTTCGACCCCCGACCGCACCAGGCAAGGAACCTCAACCACGGAACACGCCGAAAGGTGGAGTGATCTCCCCCCGGTTTGGTAGGTCTGGTAAAGGGGTAGGGTGCGGTTGATTTGTGCGGTCGTCTTCGACCGCCGACCGCACCAGGACAGAAACCTCAACCACGGAACACACGGAAAGATTGTTCGTGTATTCGTGGATGTCATGTCAGGTAGCCCGTCATACAATGCCGGCATGGTATAATCTCGCCATGCCGTCCATCGTTGCGATTGATATCGAAACCACCGGCCTCGATCCCACCAAAGATGCCATCACCGAGATCGGGGCGGTGCGTTTTAATGGGAAGCGCGTCGAGGCCGAGTGGTCCACCCTGGTCAACCCTAACCGCCCGATCCCGACCTTCATCACCCAGCTTACCGGGATCACCAACGAGATGGTGCGCAATGCGCCCCCTTTCCGTTCGGTGGCCCCGGACCTGGCGACGTTCGTGGGGAACGCGCCGGTGCTGGGGCACAGTGTGCGCTTCGACCTGGGCTTTCTGCAAAAGGCCGGCATTCTCACCCTGAATGACGCGATCGATACTTACGAGATGGCAGCCGTGCTGCTGCCTACGGCCCGGCGCTACAACCTGGGCGCGTTGGGGCGCGAGCTGGGCATCCTGATGACCGGGGAGCTGCACCGCGCGCTGGACGATGCGCGCCTGGCCGCGCAGGTTTTCAACCAGCTCACCGATCTGGCCCAGGCCTTGCCCATCGAGCTGGTGGCCGAGTTCGTGCGCCTGAGCGAGCCGTTTGATTGGGGCGCAGGCTGGATTTTCAGCCAGGTGTTGCGCGCCCGCTCCCGCCAACCGGTGACCGCTCGCGCCGCGACTGGCCTGCACGCCGAGGAGCGCGGACCCCTGTTCGATGACTCGGGCAGCGCGCCCCCCGCGCCGGGGCTGGTGGCGGAGGGCAGCGCCATTCCCCTGGACGTGGACGAGGTGGCTTCCATCCTGGAATACGGCGGGCCGTTTTCGGGCTATTTCCCGGCGTACGAGTACCGCCCGCAACAGGTGGACATGCTGCGCGCGGTGACGAAGGCTTTCTCTGAGGGCTACCACCTGCTGGTGGAGGCCGGCACGGGCACGGGCAAATCGTTTGCTTACCTGGTGCCGGCGGCGCTGTACGCGCTGCAGAACAACACCCGCGTGGTCATCTCGACCAACACGATCAACCTGCAGGAGCAGCTGATCAAAAAGGACATCCCGGATTTGAACGCGGCGCTGGGGCTGGGCCTGCGCGCGGTGGTGCTCAAGGGGCGCAGCAATTATCTCTGCCCGCGCCGCCTGGAAATCATGCGCCAGCGCGGCCCGGAAAACGCGGACGAGATGCGCGTGCTGGCCAAGTTGCTGGTGTGGCTGCAGTCCAGCCAGAGCGGTGATCGCAGCGAAATCAACCTTAACGGGCCGGCTGAGCGTGACGTATGGGCGCGCCTGTCCGCCGAAGACGAGGGCTGCAAGAACGAGGTGTGCCTCAAGCGCACCGGCGGGGCCTGCCCCTTTTACCGCGTGCGCCAGGCAGCCCTGGGCGCGCACCTGCTGGTGGTCAACCATGCCCTGCTGTTAGCCGATGCCGCCACGGGGAACCGCGTGCTGCCCGAGTACAATTTCCTGGTGGTCGATGAGGCCCACCACATCGAGGAAGCCATCACCAGCGCCATGAGCTTCCGCATCAGCGAGGGTGATGTGGCCCGCCTGAGCCGCGAGCTGGGCGGCACATCTTCCGGCCTGCTGGGGCGCTTCCTGAGCCTGGCGCGCGAGGCGCTGCGCCCTTCAGACCAGGCTGCGGTGAACCAGCTCATCCAGCGCGCCACCGATTTGGCCTTTCGCCTGGATAATTACGCCCTGCATTTCTTCAACGCGGTGGAGGAGTTCCTGGCCGAGCAGCGGGAAGGCCGCCCCATGGGCACTTATGCCCAGCAGGAGCGCATTTTGCCCTCCACCCGCACCCAGCCGCACTGGAGCGAGGTTGAGATGACCTGGGATCAGGTTCACGAAACGCTGCGGCTGTTGCTCAACCTGCTGTCCGAGCTGCAAAAAGGCGTGGCTGACCTTTTGGAAGTGGAGAACAACGAGCTGGAAGACCTGATCGGCAACCTGGGCAATCTCTACCGCCGCCTGGACGAGATCGACACCAACCTGAGCGGGTTGGTCAGCCAGCCTTCGCCGGATCAGGTGTACTGGGCCGAGATCCAGCCGAACGGCAACCGCCTGTCGTTGCAGGCTGCCCCGCTGCACATCGGCGCGTTGATGCAGCGTTACCTGTGGAATGAAAAATCCAGCGTGATCCTCACCTCGGCCACCCTCACGGTGGGGGGCGATTTCGATTACCTGAAAAGCCGTTTGAATGCCGAGATGGCGGATGAGCTGGTGGTCGGCTCGCCGTTTGACTACCAATCCGCCGCCCTGGTGTACGTGGCCAACGACATCCCCGAGCCGTCGGACGGCAACGGGCACCAGCGCGCCATCGAAAGCGGGCTGGTGCGCCTGGCGAAGGCCACCCACGGGCGCATGCTGGTGCTGTTCACGTCGTATGCTCAGCTCAAGCGCACCTCGCAGGCGATCGGCACGCTGCTATCCGACGCGGGCATCAGCGTGTTTGAGCAGGGCGAAGGCGCTTCGTCTGCTTCGCTGCTGGAAACCTTCCGGGAGTCTGACCAGGCCGTGCTGCTGGGCACCAAGTCGTTTTGGGAGGGGGTGGATATCCCCGGCGAGGCGCTCTCGGTGGTGGCGATCGTCAAGCTGCCCTTCGACGTGCCCTCCGACCCGATCGTGGCGGCGCGCTCGGAGACCTACGAGGATCCGTTTAGTGAATACAGCCTGCCCGAAGCGGTGCTGCGCTTCCGCCAGGGGTTTGGCCGTCTCATCCGCACCCAGACCGACCGGGGGGTGGTGGCCATCCTCGACCGGCGCATCCTCACCAAGCGTTACGGCAAATTTTTCCTGGAGTCTCTGCCCGATTGCACCATGAAGCAGGGGCCGCTGGGGGAGCTGCCGAAGCTGGCCGCCCAGTGGCTGAACCTGTAAGCGAAGCCCGTCCTTAACCCCCCCCACGTCGTTGCGAGCGTAGCGCGGCAATCTGTTGCGAGCGCAGCCATCCAGATGGCTTCGTCGCAAAGAGCGCTCCTCGCCATGAGGTTAACGCGGCTGGGGCCGGAACCACAAGGTTGTATGCCGGATTGACCGGACAGAGCCAGGTGGCTACAATCTCTGGATAAGTTGTTCTCACGGGGTGGGCCACGTAAAACGAG